>NZ_JBFUCN010000012.1:0-219242 GCF_056405195.1 Polaromonas sp. P1_H6 | reverse complement strand
CCCGCAGTCTGGGTCCCTACGCTTCGCTACGGGCAACCTGCGGTGCTCGACTACGGCGGGGTCTCGCGCAAACTCGCTTCGCTCAAACAAGCGCGATCCCTGATCCGCCTACGTCTGCGCTCCTCGGCCCAGCCAGGACGGGGCAATCGGGAACGGGAACAGAAGAAAAAAATACCAAAGAACAAACCAAGACAAACAAGGACACGCCGTGGCGTGTCCTTGTTTCTTCATGTATTTGGTATTCCTATCCCCACCCCTTGTGGATGCGCCGAGGAGCGCAGGGCCAGACGGATCAGGGATCGCGTTGTTTGAGCGAAGCGCAGCGTAGCGAGTTTAGCGAGACCCCGGCTGGACCGAGCACCGCAGGTTGCCCGAAGCGAAGCGTAGGGACGCAGCAACCAGGGTCGCCTTTTCTTTGCTTACTTTCTTTTGGCGAAGCAAAAGAAAGTGAGTTGCCGCCGGGCAACCCCGGCCAGCAGAAGCCAGAAGAGAACCCAACCGCTAAAACAAGCAAAGGCCCAGACACGCTCAGCCCGCGCGGGGAAGGAATCCCCGCATGAATCTCTCAGAGCCCTTCGTCCGCCGCCCAGTAGCAACAGTCCTATTAACCATCGGCCTGGCCCTCGCCGGCATAGGCGCCTTCTTCGTCCTACCGGTGTCGCCACTTCCGCAAGTCGACTTCCCGGTGATCTCGGTCAGTGCCTCGCTGCCGGGCGCCAGCCCTTCAACCATGGCCAGCAGCGTGGCCACGCCGCTGGAACGGCGCCTCGGGGTGATCGCGGGCGTCAATGAGATGACGTCCAACAGCGGCAGCGGCTCCACGCGCATCAGCCTGCAGTTCGACCTGAATCGCAAGATCGACTCGGCCGCGCGCGAGGTGCAGGCGGCCATCAATGCCTCACGGGCCGACCTGCCGGCGACCCTGCGCAGCAACCCGACCTACCGCAAGGCCAACCCGGCCTCGGCGCCCATCATCATCCTGGCGTTGACCTCCAAGACGCGTTCGCCGGGCCAGATTTACGACGAGGTCTCCAACCTCGTGCAGCAGAAAATCGCCCAGGTGCCGGGCGTGGGTGACGTCGAGCTGGGCGGCGGTTCGCTGCCTGCCGTGCGGGTGGAGCTCAATCCCTTCTCGCTGAACCGCTACGGTGTCAGTTCGGAAGACGTGCGCGCCGCGCTGCAGGCCTCCAACGCCAACCGGCCGCGCGGCGCCATCGAGGGTAACGGCCAGCGCTTCCAGATCTACACCGGCGCCAGCGGCGGGCGCCGCGCCGCCGACTACCAGGACTTGATCGTGGCCTGGCGCAACAACGCGTCGATACGCCTGCGCGACGTGGCCGATGTGCAGGACGGCGTGGAGAACATCAACACCCTGGGCCTGTTCAACGGCGAGCCGGCCGTGATCGTGCTGGTCACGCGCCAGCCGGCCGCCAACGTGATCGAAACCGTCGACGGCGTGCGCGACCTGCTGCCCGAGCTGCAGGCCCAGCTGCCGCAGGACGTGCGCCTGCAGGTCGCCTCGGACAGCACCAACTCGATACGCTCTTCGCTGCATGAGATCGAGATCACGCTGGTCATCTCTATCGTGCTGGTGGTGCTGGTCGTCAGCGCCTTTTTGCGCAGCGCGCGCGCCACCATCATCCCGGCGGTGGCCACGGTGGTGTCGCTGCTGGGCACCTTCGGCGTGATGTACCTGTTGGGCTTTTCGCTCAACAACCTGAGCCTGATGGCGCTCACGGTGGCCACCGGCTTTGTCGTCGACGACGCCATCGTCGTTCTGGAAAACACCAGCCGCCACATCGAGGCCGGCATGGACCGCTTCAAGGCCGCGCTGCTGGGCGCGCGCGAAGTGGGTTTTACCGTGCTGTCCATCAGCCTGTCGCTGGTGGCGGTGTTCATCCCGCTGCTCTTCATGGGCGGGCAGGTCGGCCGGTTGTTCCGCGAGTTCGCCGTCACGCTCTCGGCGGCGGTGCTGATCTCCTTGCTGATCTCGCTGACCACCACGCCCATGATGTGCGCCTGGCTGCTCAAGCCCGACGCGCACAGCAAGCCGCCCGGACGCATCGCGCGCTGGTTCGACGCGGCCTTCCAGCGCGTGCACCGCAGCTATGAAACCAGCCTGGACTGGGCGCTGCACAGCAAGCTGCTGGTGATGCTGATCCTCGCCGCTGTGGTGGGCCTGAACGTCTACCTGTACGTGAAGGCGCCGAAAGGCTTTTTCCCGCAGCAGGACACCGGCCAGATCAACGGCGGCCTGCGCGCCGACCGCAGCATTTCCTTCCAGGCGCTGCAAACCAAACTCAAGCAGCTGGTCGACATCATCCGCGCCGACCCGGCGGTGGACACCGTGGTCGGCTTTACCGGCGGCTCGCGCGCCGGCGGCGGTTTCATGTTCATCAACCTCAAGCCGGTCGGGCAGCGCAAGGAAGGCGGCCAGGCCGTGATCGCGCGCCTGCGGCCGCAGCTCGCCCAGGTCACGGGCGTGAGCCTCTTCCTCAACACCGTGCAAGACCTGCGCGGCGGCGGGCGCCAGACCAATTCGACTTACCAGTACACGCTCAAGAGCGACAACGCGGCCGACCTGAGCCGCTGGGCCACGCGTCTGGCCGAGCAGATGAAACGCCAGGAGGCGCTGACCGACGTGGACACCGACCAGCAGGAAAACGGCGTGGAAACCATGGTCACCGTCGACAAGGAAAGCGCCGCGCGCCTGGGCATCAGTTCGCGCGACGTGGACAACGCGCTCTACAACGGCTTCGGCCAGCGCCAGGTCGCCACGATTTACGCCGAGCTCAACCAGTACCACGTGATCATGGAAGTCGCGCCCCGCTACACACGCAGCCCCGAGTCGCTCAAGGACATTTATGTGCCGGCCAAGAATGCAGGCGGCGGCAGCACGAGCACCACCAGCACCACGACCACCGCCACGACCACCGCCACGGCCTCCACCACCCTCTCTTCGGCCACGGTCGGCACCACAAGTACATCAAGCACGTCGGCAACGGCCGCCACCAGCAGCGGAACCACGGGCAGCAGCACCCCCACCATCAGCGCCAACCCCGGCCTGCGCGACTCCTCGAGCGGCAATGTGCTGAGCACCGCGCCCACCACCATGGTGCCGCTGTCGGCCATCGCGCGCTTCAGCGAGAACCCGACGGCCGCCTCCATCAGCCATGAGGACGGCGAACTCTCGACCACCGTGTCTTACAACCTGGCCGATGGCTTCACCTTGAGCGACGGCGAAGCGGCGGTGCGCCAGTCCGAGGCCGACATTCGCCTGCCCACCAATGTGCGCGGCAGTTTTTCCGGCACGGCGCGCAGCGCCCAGGAATCGCAGGGCCAGCAACCGCTGCTGATTCTGGCGGCGCTGGTGGTGATCTACATCGTGCTGGGCATCCTGTATGAAAGCCTGATCCACCCGATCACCGTGCTCTCCACCCTGCCCTCGGCCGGTGTGGGTGCGGTGCTCGCATTGCTGATGTTCAAGCTCGACTTTTCCATCATCGCGCTGATAGGCGTCTTCCTGCTGATAGGCATCGTCAAGAAAAACGCCATCCTGATCATCGACTTCGCGCTCGAGGCCGAGCGCGCGCGCGGCCTCTCCGCCATCGAAGCCGTGCGCGAAGCCTGCCTGCTGCGCTTCCGCCCCATCCTCATGACCACGCTGGCCGCCATCCTGGGCGCGTTGCCGCTGGCCATAGGCTTCGGCGAAGGGGCAGAGTTGCGCCGGCCGCTGGGCATCGCCATCATCGGCGGGCTCATCGCCAGCCAGCTGCTGACGCTGCTGACCACGCCCGTGGTCTACGTGCTGATGGACAAGCTGCGCCGCCGCAGCCCCCTGGAGCGCCAGCTCAGCCGCCATCCCGGCGAGAACGACGCGGCACCGCCCAACGCACCGCTGCAAGCGTAATGATGGATCCGCACATGAACCACACTTTCCACACCCCCCGTTTTGAACCCCGGCTGCTTGCCGCCGCACTGCTGGCCCTGCTCGCCACAGGCTGCGCCGTAGGCCCAGACTACAAACTCCCCGCCACCGCCGAAGTCAGCAACTTCAAGGAAGCCGAAGGCTGGGTGCCCGCCGCGCCGGCCGATGCGTTGGAGCGCGGCCCATGGTGGAGCTTGTTCAAGGACCCGGTGCTCGACCAGCTGCAGGCCCGCGTCGACGTCTCCAACCAGAACGTCGCGCTGGCCGTGGCCGCCTATGCGCAGGCGCGCGCGCTGGTGCGTGAGCAGCGCGCGTCGCTGTTCCCCTCGGTCTCGCTGGACGGCGGCGCCACGCGCTCGCGCTCCAGCGGTAATGTGACGACAGGCACCACAGGCCGTGTCGGCAATAACTACCAGCTCAGCATAGGCGGCAGCTGGGAGCCCGACGTCTGGGGCCGGCTGGGCCGCGCGGTCGACAGCGCCACTGCCGGCGAACAGGCCAGCGCCGCCGACCTGGCTTCGGCCAAGCTGTCGGCCCAGGGCGAACTCGCCGCCAATTACTTCTCGCTGCGCCAGACCGATGCGCAAAAGGCGCTGCTTGAAAGCACACTCACCGGCTACCAGCGCGCGCTCGAGATCACGCAGAACCGCTACACCGCCGGCATCGCCGCCAAGACCGACGTGCTGCAGGCGCAAACCCAGCTCGCCAATGCCCAGGCCGACAACGCCGGCCTGCAGCGCACACGTGCCCAGCTCGAACACGCCATCGCCGTCCTGGTCGGCGAGGCGCCCGGTAATTTCACATTACCGCCCGCGACCTGGAACCCGCTGGTGCCCGAAGTGCCGGTTGGCGTGCCCTCCGCCCTGCTGCAGCGCCGGCCCGACATCGCCGCCGCCGAACGCCGCGTGGCCTCCGCGAATGAGCAGATCGGCATCGCCAAAAGCGCCTATTACCCCAGCCTGTCGCTGAACGCCTCGGCCGGCACCGGCGCCAGCCGTGTGGCCGATTTGTTCAAGGCCTCGAGTAGCGTCTGGTCTTTGGGCCTCTCAGCCGCGCAGCTGATTTTTGACGCCGGCGCCACCGGCGCCCGTGTGGACGGCGCGCGCGCCGCGCACGAACAAGCTGTGGCCCGCTACCGTCAGACCGTGCTGGTCGCCTTCCAGGACGTGGAAGACCAGCTCGCCGCCACCCGCGTGCTGCAAACCCAGCAAGAGCTGCGCCGCCAGGCCTCAGAGGCGGCCGACCAGGTCGAGCAGCAAGTCCTGAACCGCTACCGCAGCGGCCAGGTCGGGTACACCGAAGTCATCACCGCCCAGGCCACGGCCTTGAGCGCGCGCCGCGCCCTGGTGCAAGCCATGGCCGACCGCCAGACCACCGCCGTCGCGCTGATCCAGTCGCTGGGCGGCGGCTGGCAGGTGGCGAAATAACCAAGACAAAAGCAAAAAAGCCCGCCGGGCAATCAAGCGCGGCGGGCCGGCAAGGCTGCGCGAAGCGCGCGGCCTTGAACGGGTTTGAAGCGGCTTACTGCCAGTTGGCAGCCAGCACAGGCGCCAGCGCCGTTTGCTGCGCAGCCGTCAAAGTCGTCTGCCCCATAGCCGGCGGCGCGAAGGCGGCCATGGCCTGTACCAGGCTTTGCACTTGCGTTCCCCACAACAGCTTGCCATCGCCGGCCTTGATCTGCTCGACCTGATATGCATTGCCCAGGTACATGTTCTGCACCACGGCTTTGTCGGCCGTGCCGATGACACTGACTTCCAGGTCATTGAGGTCATCACCGACCCGGCGGAACCACAGCTGGCTGGAACTGATGTCGCCCTGGAACTGCAGCAGGTCGTTGTCGCCTAGCACGCTGTCGTTTTCGCGGATGGTGTCCACTCCATCGCCGCGCTGAAACTGGTAGGTGTCCGAACCCACGCCACCGGCCAGCGTATCGTTGCCCGCGCCGCCCGACAGCACGTTGGCATTGCCATCGCCCATGAGCGTGTCGTTCATCGCTGTACCCGTCAGGTTCTCGATGCCAAGCAGCGTGTCGGTCCAGGCCTTCGTGGTGGCGCTGGCGCTGGTTTCCGCCCCCGCCAGGTCAATGTGCGCCACGCTCTGGTTGGCCGCCAGGCTGGCGTAGGTCGTGGAGGCGTTGAACGCGGTGTTCGACACATAGACCCGCAGCATTTGGCTGTTATTCGGGCAGTTCGCGTCTCCCCACAGGCTGATCGAATCAATGGCCTGCGCGCTGTCAAGCGTGAGCTCGATGTACCCCTTTCCACCCATATAGCCCGTGTTGGCGTAGGCCACATTGCAAGCGTCGCCTTCCAGGCCGTTCCATTCCCCTCCCACGGCGGCATCGGTCAAGGCCACGGTGCTGTTGTACGGGTTGGTGGCTCCGTTGACGCCATCCACACCGATCGAGCTGAGCAGCCCGGCGGCCACATCCTTGCCCCCGGCGTACACCTTCATCCCGGTCAACCCCAGGTCGCCTCCACCATAGCTGTCCGTGTGATAGATGCGGATGTAGCACCCGGTCGCGCCTACGCCCACGGAGGTGCCGGCCATCCGCTCGTCGACCCTGCCCGTGGCCAGGCTGGCATTGATGCCGCCGGTTATGGGGCTGGCGATGTAGCTTGCGGTGTCGATACCGGCCCCGCCGTCCAGCGTGTCGTTGCCGGCACCGCCCACCAGGGTGTCGTTGCCGGCACTGCCCGACAGCACGTCGTTGCCCGCGCCGCCGTCCAGCACGTTGGCATTGCCATCGCCCGTGAGCGTGTCGTCCATCGCCGTGCCCGTCAGGTTCTCGATGCCAAGCAGCGCGTCGGTGTTGGCCGTCGTGGCGCTGATCCCCCCCGCCAGGTCGAAATGCGCCACGCCCGTGTTGTTCGCCAGTTGGTAATACGCCGTATCTGATGAAACGAACGCCGTGTTCGACACATAGACCCGCAGATTGCGGCTCTCGCCGGGCCCCTCCCCACGTGCCCACAATGCGATCGAATCGATGGCCTGCACACTGCCCAGGTCCAGTTCAATATAGCCCTTGCTACCGCTCACCCAGGCCAGGTTGCTCAAGTTGCCTGCTTGCCCGTTCCAGGCCGCGCCCACGGCACCATCGGTCAACGCCGACGTGCTGTTGGCAAACACATCAGGGCTGCCTGTATCGGCGCCGGCCAGGGACGCGCGACCGGCCGCCACGTCCACCCCGCCCGCAGACACCTTCAGCCCCGTCGCCGACAGGTAGGCGTTCGCGGGCACGTCGTCGTTGTGGTAAATCCGGATATATTGCCCGGTCGAGCCTATGGCCGCAAAGGTATCGGCCAGCTTCTTGTCGACCCTGCCCGTGGCCAGGTTGGCATTGATGCCGCCGGTCATGGGGTCGGCTTCGTAGCTCGCGGTGTCGATACCGGCACCGCCGTCCAGCGTATCGTTGCCGCCGGCGCCGTCCAGCACGTTGGCATTGGCATCGCCCGTGAGCCTGTCGTTCATTGCGGTGCCGACCAGGTTCTCGATGCCGAATAGCATGTCGGTCCAGGGCGTTGTGGCGGCGCTGACCTGCGTCAGCGCCAGGTCGAAGCGCGCCACGCCCGGGTTGGCCGCCAGTTGGGTACCGGCCCCGCCGCCCAGCGTGTCGTTGCCGGCACTGCCACACAGCACGTCGTTGCCCGCGTCGCCCGACAGGAAGTTGGCATTGGCATTGCCCGTGAGCCTGTCGTTCATCGCCGTGCCGACCAGGTTCTCGATGCCCACCAGGGTGTCGATGCCGGCCACCTCGTCGATGTTGAGCGGCACGGCGCTGATCTCCGCGCCCAGGTCAACGCGCGCCACGCCCGGGTCGGCCGCGAGGCTGGCATAGGTCGTGGAAGCGTTAAACGCGGTGTTCGACACATAGACCCGCAGGTTCTGGCTGTTACTGGCGCAGTTCGCGTCTCCCCACAGGCTGATCGCGTCAATGGCCTGCACGCTGTCAAGCGTGAGTTCGATATAGCCCTTTCCGCTCCCCCCCCAGCCCGCCGCGTTGACATAGGCCACATTGCATGCGTCGCCTTGCAGGCCGTTCCATCCTCCTCCCACCGCGGCATCGGTCAGGGCCACGGTGCTGTTGTACGGGTTGGTGGCGCCGTTGACGCCATCCACACCGATCGAGCTGCGCAGCCCGGCGGCCATGTCTTTGCCCCCGGCGTACACCTTCATCCCCGTCAACCCCAGGTCGCCTCCAGCATAGCTATCGGTGTGGTAGATGCGGATGTAGCGCCCCACCGTTCCTGCCATGTTGGCCTTGATGCCGGTGACCTTGATGGCCGTCCCCCGGCCCAGGTCGGCGTCGACGCTGCCGGCCATGCCGCTATAGTCCGCCGTGTCGATGCCGGCCCCGCCGTCCAGCAAATCGTTGCCGGTGCCGCCACACAGCAGGTCGTTGTCCGCTTCACCGTACACCAGGTCGTTGCCGCCATCTCCGCCTTTGAGCATGTCGTCGCCCGTGCCGCCCCAGAGGCGATCGTCTCCCGTGCCGCCATCGAGCAAGTCCTTGCCGGCCTGGCCCACCAGTGTGTCATTGTCCGCCTGGCCGTACAGCGCATCATCCCCGTCCCCGCCATCCAACCAATCGTTTCCCGCATCACCCAGCAGGCCGTCCGCCCCGCCGCCGCCAGACAGGTTGTTGTTACCGGCGTTGCCCCACAAGGCATCATGCACGTTCGTGCCCATCATGTTTTCAATACTCACCAGCGTGTCGCGAAAGCTGGAGGGGCCGCCAGCCACAAGGTACTTGTCCACATAGCCGGTGAACAGGTTGGCGATGATGCCCCCGGCCAAGCCGCTGGTGCTGTAGTCTGCGGTGTCCATGCCGCTCCCTCCGTCCAGCAGGTCGTTGCCGGCCGAGCCGTAAAATATATCGTTGCCCCCCAGGCCATACAGACGGTTGTTTGCACCATTGCCCGTGAAAATATCATTTTGGGAAGTACCCACCACGTTCTCAATACTTATCAGCTTGACGGAGTAGACGCGAAAGATGCCCGCAGCGGTACCAACACCGACATATTCCGAGGACAGCCAACCGGTGGCCAAATTGGCGCTGATGAAGAGGGGCGTTAAGCTATACAAGTGTCCGTTGTCTATAGCGGAGAGGGTGAAATTACCGGTGTCGCAATAAATAGTGTCGCTACCCGCCCCGCCATCCACGGTATCGTTACCGGGGCTCCTGGAAAACTCATTGTCCCCAGCGTCGCCCGTGAGGTAGTCGTCGCCGGAAGTACCGTTAATCATGGATTCTCCTAAATTGGATTGAGACCAAAGCCCGGGAGTGACACCCGGCCTTGATGCGTGGAAAAAGAAACAGGAAAAAAAGGCAAAACGGCTTCTCTAAAAAAACCGTGTACGAAGCCTAAACAGCCCATGCTGCCAAAACCGCAGCATTGCCCGCAGGCGGACAATGTCCGTACGTCTTTGGTATGCGGTGTTCGCATAAGCCGATAAGCGCCATGCAAGAGAGCCTGGCCTGCTTACAGGCGAGGGATGCAGGCCCTGCTACCGCAGACGCGCCTGGGCACCTGAATACTTAATGCTTGCTGGCTGATCGCCAAGTCACCGCAAAAAACCATCGGCAACCAGAGGCCGCCCCGTCAGGCCTCGCCCGGTTGCCCGCGCCCATGCAGCGCCGCCAGAAAAAACCGCGCCGCTTCGCTGAGCGGCCTGTCCTTGCGCGTGATGCTGCCGAAGGCTTCCATCTTGTGGCGGATAAAACAGGGCAGGATGACGAGCAGGCCGTGGCGTGCATAGGTGTCGGCAATCGACTGCGGCATGACGCCGACCATGTCGGTCTCGGCGATCAGGTTGGTGGTGGTGAGGATGGAGGCGGTTTCGATGAGCCCCTTGGGTGACGGCGCCTGCAGCATGCGGAACTCTTGTTCGAGCACTTCGCGCATGGGGCTGCCGTGGGGTTGCAATATCCAGCCATAGCCCAGCAGGTCGGCGAACTTGACGGTCTTCTTTTTCGCGAGCGGGTGCCGCACGCCGACGACCAGCGCGAGCGCCTCGTTCTCGAGCGGGGTGAAGGCGTAGTCGGCGCGGTGCTCGTCGCGTATGCGGCCTATGGCGACGTCGAGCACGCCTTCGCGCAGCAGCTCGAACAGCCGGTCGCTGGTGTCCATGGTGATGTCAACCGAGAGCAGCGGGTAGGCCTTCTTGAGCGCGATGATGGCCTGCGTGAGCAGGTTGGGTGACGGCGCCATGATGCTGCCGACCGAGACGCGGCCCGAGCCGCCCTGTTCCAGCTCGGCGAGTTCGCGCGTCATGGATTCGACCGAGCCGCGCATGCCGCGGAAATAACGCAGCACGCTGGCGCCGGCGGGCGTGAGTTTTTGCCCGCGGCCCACGCGCTCGAACAGGCGCTGGCCCAGCGCGGATTCGAGTTCCTGGATCATCTTGGTGGCGGCCGGCTGCGTCATGCCGAGTTCGGCCGAGGCCTTGCGCAAGGTGCCGTGTTCGCCGACGGCAAGGATGAGCGCGACCTGGCGCATGCGCAGGCGGTTGAGCAACTGGGGAATGGAAGATGTGCGGGGCGCGTGAGATGTAGGGGATGCGGTGGGCATGGCGGGAGCCTCCATTCGGCAGTAAATTCAGCCTTGATTTCAATTGATCACTCTAGGTTATCAAATAATCAGGGATTTTCAATTTACGTTAAGTGTTGGTGTCCCTACCATCTGGGCATTGGTTCAAGTTTTTCCGCGCTGTTTTCAGCGCTTTTCCCCATAACAATGACCCGGAGACAAAGACAATGCCCTCGCTGAAACCCCTTGCTTCGCTGAAATTCCTCCCCGCCCTGCTGGCGGCAGCCTGCGCGTTTGGCGCCGCCTCCCCTGCCTTCGCGCAGGACTGGCCCAGCAAACCCGTACGCATCCTCGTCGGTTCCGCCCCCGGCGGCGGCACCGACGCCATGGCGCGCGCCGTGGCCGACCGTCTGGGCCCGCTGCTCAAGCAGCCCGTGGTGGTCGAAAACCGCCCCGGCGCCTCCAACACCCTGGCCGCCGACCTGACGGCCAAGGCCACCGACGGCCATACCCTGCTGATGGGCGTCTCGACCGCGCATGCGATCGCGCCGCATCTGCTCAAGCTGGGCTACGACAACAACAAGGACCTGGTGCCCGTGGTCTTCGTCGGCGCGGTGCCCAATGTGCTGGTGGTCAACAACGCGCTGCCGGTCGATTCGGTGCAGTCGCTGATCAAGCTGGCCAAAAGCAAACCGGGCCAGCTCAACTACGCGACCAGCGGCTCGGGCAGCACCCAGCACATCGCGGCCGAGCTGTTCAAAGACCAGGCCGGCGTCTTCATCACCCACATCCCTTACCGCGGCAGCGGCCCGGCGCTGATAGACCTGGTCGGCGGCCAGGTGCAGCTGAGCTTTGACACCATGCCCTCCGTCATCGGCCAGATCAAGAACGGCCGCATCAAGCCCCTGGCCGTGGCCAGCGCCAAACGCAACCCGCAGCTGCCCAATGTGCCGACCATGGCCGAGGCCGGCCTCAAGGGCGTGGAGATGAGCGCCTGGTACGGCATTTACATGCCGGCGTCCACGCCCAAGGCGGTGCAGGAGCGGGTCTATACCGAAGTGACCAAGGTCCTGGCCATGCCCGAAACACAGACCCGCCTGGGCGCCATAGGTGCCGACCTGACGCCGATGACGCAGGCCCAGTTCGCGCAGTTCCACGCCGATGAGAACAAGCGCTATGGTGACCTGATCGCCAAGAAAAACATCAAACTCGACTGAACCAGGAATCCCGGATTGGACAACGCCATGCGCAACACACAAATGCCGCCCGCCTCCCTGCCCGTGGTCGCCCTCACGCTGGGTGACGCGGCCGGCATAGGCCCCGAACTGATCGCCAGGCTGCTGGCCCAGCCCGGCATCACGGACGGCGCCAACATCGTGCTGGTGGGCGATGCCTGGCTCTGGCAGCAGGGCCAGCTCACTGCCGGGCAGACCGTGGCGACACAAGGCGTCACCAGCCTGGACCAGGTACGCGGCCGCGCCGACACCCGCCTGCCGGCTTTCCTCGCAACCCACACCATCCAGTCCGTCCAGGTGCAGCGCGGCCAGGCACAGGCGGCTTGCGGCGCGGCGGTGCTGCAGGTGCTCAACCTCTGCATGGACGGCGCCAAACGCGGCGAGGTCGATGCGATCTGCTTCGCCCCGCTGAACAAGCAGGCCATGAAGCTGGGCGGCTTGAAGCACGAGGACGAGCTGCACCACTTCGCCGAATACCTGGGCGTGACGGGCTACTTCTGCGAGTTCAACACCCTGGGCGACTTGTGGACCTCGCGCGTCTCGTCCCATATTCCACTCAAGGACGCTGCGGCCATGCTGAGCCAACAGCGCATCGTCGACGCGGCGCGGCTGATCTACGCCTCGCTGCAGGCCAGCGGCAACGCCAGCCCCAAGGTGGCGGTGGCGGCCTTCAACCCGCACGGCGGCGACGGCGGCGTCTGCGGGCGTGAGGAGATCGACATCATCGAACCGGCCGTGGCCGAGCTGCGCGCCAGCGGTGTACCGGTGGACGGCCCCTTCCCCGCCGACACCATCTTCCTGAAAGCACGCGACGGCCTCTACCAGGCCATCGTCACCATGTACCACGACCAGGGCCAGATCGCGATCAAGCTCATGGGCTTTAGCAAGGGCGTGACGGTGCAGGGCGGCCTGCCGGTGCCCATCACCACGCCGGCCCATGGCACGGCTTATGACATCAGCGGCAAGGGTGTGGCCGATGTGAACGCCACGCTCAATGCTTTCCGCATTGCCCAGCGAATGGGTGCGGCGCGGCTGAAGCCGGCTGCCTGAAGCTCTTCTTTCTTCTTTTCTTTTTCCTTCTTCTTTTCTTCATCGACAGGGAACCATCATGAAAATCAAATCAGTGCGCGCACGCGTGTTCGAATGGAAGGGCAAGACCGTTCCACCCCAGGGCAATTTCTGCTCCAACGCCATGGACCTGGTCTACTCCAATACCGAATCCATGAGCACCTTCCGTTTCCACTCGTGGACGGTGGTGGAGATCGAAACCGACGACGGCATCGTCGGCCTGGGCAACGTCGCGCTGGCGCCGCACATCGCCAAAGCCATCATCGACCAGTACCTCACGCCGCTGCTGCTGGGCCAGGACCCCTGGGACTATGAATACCTGTGGCAGCGCATGTACCGCGGCACCCATGCCTGGGGCCGCAAGGGCGTGGCCATGGCCGCGATTTCGGCGGTGGACATCGCCATCTGGGACATCCTGGGCAAGTCGGTCAACAAACCGGTGTTCAAGCTGCTGGGCGGCCGCACCAAGGAAAAAATCCCCTGCTACTACTCCAAGCTCTACCGCACCGACATCAAGGCCATGCAGGACGAGGCGCAAACCTATCTGGACCAGGGCTTCACCATGTTCAAGTCGCGCTTCGGCTACGGCCCGGCGCACGGCACCAAGGGCGTGGCGGAGAACCTCAAAGCCGTCGAAGCGCTGCGCGAAGTGATCGGCTACGACAACGACCTGATGCTCGAGTGCTATATGGGCTGGAACCTCGAGTACGCCAAGCGCATGCTGCCCAAGCTCGAGAAATTCCAGCCGCGCTGGGTCGAAGAGCCGGTCATCGCCGACGACATCGACGGTTATGCCGAGCTGAACCAGCTCACCAGCATCCCGATCTCGGGCGGCGAACATGAGTTCAGCCTCTACGGCTTCAAGCAGCTGCTCGACAAAAAAGCCGTGTCCGTCGTGCAGTACGACACGAATCGCGTCGGCGGCATCACGGCCGCGCACAAGATCAACGCGCTGTGCGAGGCCTACAGCGTGCCGGTGGTGCCGCACGCAGGGCAGATGCACAACTACCACCTGACCATGAGCACGCTGGCCTCGCCCATGAGCGAATACTTCCCGATGTTCGACGTGGAAGTCGGCAACGAGCTGTTCTATTACATCTTCGACGGCGAGCCCGTGGCCGAGAACGGCTTCCTGCAGCTCGACGACAACAAGCCCGGCCTGGGCCTGACGATGAAGACCGAGTTCCTCAAAGACTTCAACATCGTCGAATGAGCAGCATGCAAGCAAGGTATACCGGCGTATTTCCCGTCGTCCCGACCACCTTCACCGACGCGGGCGAGCTGGACCTCGAGAGCCAGAAGCGCTGTGTCGATTTCATGATTGATGCCGGCTCGACGGGCCTGTGCATACTCGCGAACTTTTCCGAGCAGTTCGTGCTGTCGGACGAGGAGCGCGAGGTCCTCACCGCCGCCATCCTGAAACACGTGGCGGGCCGCGTGCCGGTGATCGTGACCACCACCCACTTCGGCACCCGCATCTGCGCCGAGCGCAGCCGCCGCGCGCAGGACCTGGGCGCGGCCATGGTGATGGTGATGCCGCCGTATCACGGCGCCACCATCCGTGTGACGGAAGAAAAGATCTATGAGTTCTTCGCCACGCTGTCGGACTCGATCGACATTCCTATCATGATCCAGGACGCGCCCGTCAGCGGCACGCCGCTGCCGGCGACTTTCCTCGCCCGCATGGCCAAGGAGATACGCAACGTCGCCTACTTCAAGATCGAGACGCCGGGCGCGGCCTCCAAGCTGCGCGAGCTGATACGCCTGGGCGGCGACGCGATCGAAGGCCCCTGGGACGGCGAGGAGGCCATCACCCTGTTGCCCGACCTGGAAGCCGGCGCGACCGGCGCAATGACGGGCGGCGGCTACCCCGACGGCATACGCCGCATCATGGACGCCTGGGCGGCCGGTAATCGCGGGGAGGCCACTGCCGAGTACGCGCGCTGGCTGCCGCTGATCAATTACGAGAACCGCCAAGGCGGCATCCTCACGGCCAAAGCGCTCATGAAGGAAGGCGGCGTGATTGCCTGCGAAGCGCCGCGCCACCCCTTCCCGGCCATGCACCCCGAGGTGCGCAAGGGCTTGCTGGCCACCGCGCGCCGGCTGGACCCGCTGGTGCTACGCTGGGGCAAGTAGTCGCTCCGGCCGGCTTGATCATTTATCCCCTGTTTCCTTCCAGACCCCCCTCTCTCCAGGACTTCCATGCCCCTCCGGGAAACACTCTTGCTGGTGCAAAAATGCGCCCATACCTTCAGTTTTTACGACCTTGCCACCGGCCTCGCCGAAAAACACATCGTGCTGCCGAATTTTCCGCATGAATTCACGGTGGACGCGGCGCGTGGTCTGGCCTATGTCGGCCACTACGGCATAGAAACCGCCAGCCACCTGGGTGACATGGGCGGACATTCGGTGTTCGTCATCGACCTCGCGCAGCAAAAGCATGTGGCCACGCTGAACCTCTGGCCCTACTACCGGCCGCACGGCCTGACGCTGGACGCCCAGGGCCGGCTGTTCGTGATGTCGGAGGCGCACAACGTGCTGCTGCGGTTTTCGGACCCGGCCAAGGTGCATGTGCCGGACCTGGCCGTGCCCTCGGGCGGCTACAAAACCCACTTGTTCGCACTGACGAAAGACGCGCAGACGGCTTATGCGCTGAACCTGCTGTCCAACACTGTGACCAAGATCAGGCCCAACGACCCGACCTTCGCGCCTGTGGCCATGGTGCCCGGCCCCGTGCCCGAAGGTAACGTACTGTCGGCCGACGAGTCGCTGCTTTATGTGGCCAACCGCGGCGACGACAGCATCGTGGCCGTGGACACGGCCAGCATGACAATCGTCGCCTCGGGCAAGACGCGGCGCGACCCCAACCGCGTCTACCGTTTCAAGGGTGCACAAGGCCAGGACCTGCTGCTCACCACCAACTCGGGCGAACATTCGCTCTCGGTTTTCGGCACCGACCTGCAGGAGCAGCGCTGCTTCGCCCTGCCCAGCAACCCGCTGGCCCTGTCCTTCCACCCGGTGGACCGCGCGGTCTACATCTCCTTCCAGGACGACACGGTGCGCCGCCTGGACCTCGACAGCTTTGAATTCGGCCAGCAGGTCAAAACCCTGCGTGAACCCGATTCGTCTTACGTCTGGCGGCATTGAGGCCATGATGCCGGCGATGCCCATCGTCGATGCCCACCACCACCTGTGGGACCTGTCGCGCGGCCACTACCCCTGGCTGCAGGAGGCCTATGACCCCGAGGCTTTTTTCCTGGGCGACTACCGCGCGCTCTGCCGCGACTTCCTCGCGGCCGACTACCGCGCCACCGCCGGGCACTGCGAAGTCGTCGCCACGGTGCACGTGGAGGCCGAGCGCAGCCGCGACGAACAGCTGGCCGAAACCGCCTGGCTGCATGAGGTGCATGCGGCGCACGGCTTCCCGAACGCCGTGGTCGCCCATGCCTGGTTTGACCGGCCGGACAGCGAGGAACACCTGCTGGCGCAGTCGCGCTTCCCGCTGGTGCGCGGCATACGCAGCAAGCCGGTGACCTCGGCGTCGCCGGCGCACAGCGTGAAAGGCCAGGCCGGCACCATGCAGGACGAGGCCTGGCTGCGCGGCTTCTCGCTGCTTGAAAAACACGGCCTGCGCTGGGACCTGCGCGTGCCGGCCTGGCACCTGCCCGAGGCGGCCGAAGTGGCGGCCCTGTTTCCCAAGGTGCCCATCGTCCTCAACCACCACGGTTTTGCCTGGGACCGCAGCGAAGAAGGCCTCAAACGCTGGCGCGGCTGGATGGAAACGCTGGCCCGACAGGAGAACGTGCACGTCAAGCTCTCGGAGTTCGGCCTGCGCGACCGGCCCTGGGATCTCCAGGAGAACGCGCGAATTGTGTATGAAACGATTGCAATTTTTGGATGGCAGCGCTGCATGTTCGCCAGCAACTTTCCGGTGGCCGGCCTGCGTATCAGTTACCCGGACCTGGTTGGCAGTGTGGCCGGTATGCTGACCCACCTGCCGGGTCACCAGCAACATGCGATGATGTGCGCCAACGCCCTGCGTTTTTATGCGATTGATGTGACGCCGCCCTTGTGAGACCGCTTTTGTGAAACGGCCTGCGCGCCCACCTCGTCCTTTCGTCATTCATGAATCAAGTTCAACTCCTGGAAGCACACCCATGACCACAAAACACGACAACCTCATCAACGGCCAATGGCTGGCAGGCAACGGCTACAGCCCCAACCTGAACCCCAGCAAGCTGAGCGACGTGATCGGCGAGTACACGCAGGCCGATGCGGCCGGCCTGGACGCCGCCGTGCAGGCCGCGCAGGCGGCTTTCCCCGCCTGGTCGACCTCGGGCATCCAGGCCCGCTCGGATGCGCTGGACAAAATCGGCACCGAAATCCTCGCGCGCCGTGAAGAGCTGGGCACCCTGCTCTCGCGCGAAGAAGGCAAGACCAAACCCGAAGGCATAGGCGAAGCCACCCGCGCCGGCCATATTTTCAAGTTCTTCGCGGGTGAATGCCTGCGCCTGTCGGGCGAAACCATTCCTTCCGTGCGACCCGGCATAGGCGTGGAGATCACACGCGAGCCCGTCGGCGTGGTCGGCCTGATCACACCCTGGAACTTCCCGATCGCGATCCCGGCCTGGAAGGTCGCGCCCGCGCTGGCCTTCGGCAACTGCGTGGTCCTGAAGCCCGCCGACCTGGTGCCTGGCAGCGCCTGGGCGCTGGCCGAAATCATCTCGCGCTCCGGCATCCCGGCCGGCGTGTTCAACCTGGTCATGGGCCCGGGCCGCGTGATCGGCGATGCGCTGGTCAACCACCCCGGCATCAACGCCATCAGCTTCACCGGTTCGGTCGGTGTGGGCAGCCGCATCGCCGAGGCTTGCGCGAAGAACCTCAAGAAGGTGCAGCTCGAAATGGGCGGCAAGAACCCGCAAGTCATCCTCGATGACGCCGACCTCACGCAAGCGGTTGAACTGAGTGCGCAAAGCGCCTTTTATTCGACCGGCCAGCGCTGCACGGCATCGAGCCGCCTGATCGTCACCGAGGGCATCTACCCGGCCTTCGTCAAAGCCCTGCAGGAACGCATGGCCCGCATCAAGGTCGGTGACGCCCTCACGGCCGGCACCGACGTGGGCCCGGTGTCCTCGCAGGCGCAGCTCGAGCAGGACTTGAGCTACATCGAAATCGGCAAGGCCGAGGGCGCGACCCTGGCCTTCGGCGGTGCGCGCATCCCCTGCCACACCGGCAGCGGCGCAGAAGGCTATTACATGCAGCCGGCCCTCTTCAGCGAAAGCACCGCCGGCATGCGCATCAACCGCGAAGAAATCTTCGGCCCGGTCGCCAGCATCATCCGCGTGAAAGACTACGAAGCCGCCCTGGCGACAGCCAACGACACGCCTTTCGGCCTGTCAGCCGGCATCGCCACCACCAGCCTCAAGTACGCCACCCACTTCAAGCGCCACAGCCAGGCCGGCATGGTCATGGTCAACCTGCCGACGGCAGGCGTTGACTACCACGTGCCCTTCGGCGGCCGCAAAGGCTCGAGCTACGGCCCGCGCGAGCAGGGCAAGTACGCGCAGGAGTTTTTCACGACGGTGAAGACGGCGTATACGCTGGCTTGAGGGTGGCGCTGGTGATGCAAACGACACAGCTGCCCAAAGTGCTGCTGGCACTGACGGCAGCCTACTTCCTCACCAGCCTCGGCCACTTCAGCCACAACGCCGAGTTCATCTGCGAATACCCGAATCTCCCGGCCTGGCTCACGCGCGTGCAGGTCTACGCCGTGTGGGCGGCCATCACCTCGGTGGGCGCTATGGGTTTGCTGCTCATGCGCAAAAAATACATGGCTACGGGCTTGCTGCTGCTGGCCGTTTACGCGGCACTGGGGTTTGACGGCCTGGGGCACTATGCGGTGGCGCCTCTGGAACTGCATCCCCTGATGGCCAATGTCACGGTTCTTTCGGAAGTCGCGGCTGCCGCGCTTTTGCTGCCGGTGGCGCTGTGGCTGCTGGCATCGCATGTGCTGCGACGAGAAGCTGGAGATCCCCGGTATCGAACCACCTGACGCCGGACTAACCGACATGCCGGCGTGTCGGCGTTGGGCGACGGGTTGGTGCATCTTTTTTCCGCATAAATGCGATCGTGAGCATGTAGATGCCTGACCAAAAACTGGCCAGACCGAACAAAATACACGTGGATATTGCGAAGAAGGCATACGTTCCATGTCCTGCAATGGGTATGCTGCCTCCGCTACGGCTCAAACGGGGTACCTGGCCTATGGAATAGAGGTCATAGGTATAAAAAACGAAACAAAAGCCAATGCTGGTGGCTATCAAAAACGCAAAAAATGCAATCAATCTGGGGCCAAATGGTTTGCCTCGAATCGGGTGAGTGCAGAGAAGCGCAATAAACGCAGCAAATGCAAGCCAGCCAAAAAAACTTGTGTACATAGATTGAAGGTTTGAGGTGATCGACCAGCTGCGATGTGATCGACCCTGGATGACCCGATCACATTGTCTGAATGTACAGGTATAACGAAACCATACGGCGTGCGGTAAGCTCCGCGCATGAATCACCCATTGCGCTGCCAATGCGGCACCTTACGAGGCCACGTCAGCCATACCGAATCCGTATGCCGCGGCGTCTGCTACTGCAAGGACTGCCAGGCCTATGCGCACTTCCTGGGTAAGGCCGATGAGATCCTCGACGAGATGGGTGGATCGGACGTTGTCGCCACGCTTCCGCAGCATGTCACTTTCACGCAGGGCCTGGAGAAACTCAGCTGCATGTCTCTCAGCGACAAAGGCATGCTGCGCTGGTATGCGAGTTGCTGCAACACGCCGATTGGCAACACTGGGCGCGACTACAAAGTCTCGCATGTCGGCCTGCTGCATAACTGCCTGCAAGATCCATCGACCCGCCTGGACAGCGCCTTCGGCCCGGTGCGCATGCGGGTCGGCATGAAGAGCGCCAAAGGCAGCCCCAAAGCCATGGCGGCCAGCACCACCGTGTCCATTCTTCGATTTATGGCCAGGCTGATACGCGCAAGGCTGGATGGCAGCTACAAAAACACGGCCTTCTTTGATCCGGAGACGGGAACGCCGCGTGTCTCGCCCAAGGTGCTTACGCCGGATGAGCGGGCCCGTTTGATGGAGGCCGTTTAGGCCTCTGTCCTTGGGCCCACGGCCTGCTCGACCAGCGCCAGCAGCTCAGGCAGGCAGCGTGTGGCGAGGTCAAATCGCGCCAGCATGGCCTGGCGCGCCGCATGTCCCAGGTGCGCATGGGCGGCCGGGTCGGCAAGGACGCCGACGACGGTGTCCGCCAGCGCCCGCGCGTCAAAAAAATCGAACAGCAGGCCGTTGACGCCGTGCGTCATGACTTCCTCGACGGGCGCGGTGCGGCTGGCAACCACCACACAGCCCGCGCTCATGGCCTCCAGGCAGCTCCATGAGAGGACAAAAGGATAGGTCAGGTACACATGGCAGCGTGACACCTGCAGCAGCTCGAGATAGCGCGCGTAAGGCAGTGTCCCGACAAAATGAACGCGGTCCGCCGGCAGCTGGTCGCCGACTTCCCTGAACAGGGCCTCGCGCCAGGTGCCGCCGCCCGCTGGTTTGCTGCCGTAACTCACGTCGTCCCCTCCGACCAGCACGCAATGCGCGTGGGGCCGGGCTTTCAGGATGGCCGGCAGAGCCCGCATGAAGATATGAAACCCCCGGTAAGGTTCGAGGTTGCGGTTGATGAAGGTCAGGACTTCGTCGCCGGGCTTGAACTGCAGGCCTTTGTCCGCCAGCGAAAACCGGGCCTGTGCATCGGGCCCGGCCCGGTCTGTGGCGATGCCGTCGTGGACGACCCGCACCTTGCCGCGGTATTCCTCAGGTACCTGGCGGCGCTGCCACTCGGTAGGCGCATAGGCCGTATCCGCGGCGCCAAGCGCATGCATCAGGGCCGTATTCTTCAGGCGCAATGCGGACCGCCCCGCCATGCTTTCACTATGGAACTCCGGGTCAAAACCATAGTCGGCCCCATGGGGAGAGTAGTAGAACTCGGAAAAAATCATGAGCCGGGCATCCGGCCAGACGTCCTTGCAGAAAAGGGCTTCGCCCCAGCCGGGATGCGCGATGATGAGTTCAGGGCTGAAGCCCTGGCCGGCCAATTGCTGCATGGCTTGTGCGCATGATGTGCCGCGCGACAGCTTGCGCTCGAAATCACGGCCCATGGCCACCTGGCTGGCGGCTTTCAGGCTTTCGGGTTGGTAGCGCACGACTTCGACGCCGTCAACCGGCCGGGGGGTGATCCCAAGGGCAAGGACCTGGTGCCCCTGCGCGGCCAGGGCCCTGGCCACGTGGACGAACTGCCCGGGAAAGTTCTGGTGGATAAACAGGTAACGCCGCCGCGGCGGCCCAGGTGGTTCGGACGGCCTTTGGCCGGCATCAAGGAGAGCGGGAGTCCTGGGCTTCATGGCGTGAATGGCGCTGAATGGCTTTCAACGGGCCCGGCCTTCGATGTGGCGGATGCGAACGTACGGCGGGCGGCGTGAACTCAGGCTATCAGCGCCACCCAGGAAGCCGCCCGCAAACTGTCTTGCCATAGACAATCTCTGCAGGATTTTTGCGGATACCTCATCCGGGGCAAGCCGTCGATAACGCATGCCCTGTCAATCGACAGATGTGATGGAGGCAAAAAGGAAAGCACCTCCGCGATGGCCTGAATGCCACGCGAAGAGGTGTTAACGGCACCGCCTTTGGCCAATCGGCTTGGCGCCGGGCCGCGTACAGGCGTTAGCTGCGCACCGTATCCGCCACCCGCTCGGCGCAGCTTTTCGCCTGGGCCGCGTCACGTGCCTCGACCATCACGCGCAGCAGCGGCTCGGTGCCGCTGGCGCGTATCAGCACGCGGCCGGTGTCGCCGAGTTCGGCTTCCACCGTCCTGGTCATCTCGGCCAATGGCTTGCTGCTTTGCCAATCCTGGCCGGGCTTGAGGCGCACGTTGATGAGGGTCTGCGGGAACAGCACGACCTCGCCAAGCAGCTGGGCAATGGTTTTGCCGCTGCGCACGCAGGCCTGCAGCACCTGCAGCGCGCTGATCAGGCCGTCGCCGGTCGTGTGTTTGTCGAGCGCGAGCAAATGGCCGGAGCCTTCACCGCCCAGCAGCCAGCCGCGCTTGTCGAGTTCTTCGAGCACATAACGGTCGCCGACCTTGGCGCGCACGAACTCGACGCCCTTCTTTTTGAGCGCGACTTCCACGGCCATATTGGTCATCAGGGTACCGACGGTGCCGGGGACTTTCTCGCCGCGCGCCAGGCGCTCGTTGACCATCAGGAATAGCACTTCGTCGCCGTTGAAGAGGCGGCCGTCGGCGTCCACCATCTGCAGGCGGTCGGCGTCGCCGTCGAGCGCGATGCCGTAGTGGGCCTTGTTGGCCTTGACGGCCTTGATCAGCGCGTCGGGGTGCGTGGCGCCGACTTCGTGGTTGATGTTGAGGCCGTCTGGTGCGCAACCGATGGCGATGACCTCGGCGCCCAGTTCATGGAAGACCATGGGCGCGATCTGGTACGCCGCGCCATGGGCGCCGTCGACCACGATCTTCAGGCCCTTGAGCGTGAGGTCGTTGGCAAAGGTGCTTTTGCAGAATTCGATGTAGCGGCCGGCCGCGTCGTCGAGGCGGCGCGCCTTGCCCAGGGTGGCCGAGTCGGCCCAGACGGGGTCTTCGTCCAGCGCGGCTTCCACGGCGAGCTCCCAGGCGTCGTCGAGCTTGGTGCCCTGGGCGCTGAAGAACTTGATGCCGTTGTCGGGGTAGGCGTTGTGGCTGGCGCTGATGACCACGCCCAGGCTGGCACGCTGGGCGCGCGTGAGGTAGGCCACGCCGGGTGTGGGCAGCGGCCCGAGCAGCACCACGTCGACGCCGGCGGAGTTGAAGCCCGACTCGAGCGCGCTTTCGAGCATGTAGCCGGAGATGCGGGTGTCCTTGCCGATCAGCACCGTGGGTCGGGTCTCGGTGCGGCGCAGCACGCGGCCCACGGCGTGCGCCAGGCGCAGCACGAAGTCGGGTGTGATGGGCGGCTGGCCCACCGTGCCGCGTATGCCGTCGGTGCCGAAGTATTTTCTGGTCATTGGTTTTGTCCCTGTGGAGCTTGTTGTTCTGGATGTTGTTCTGAAAAATGTGGGGCTATTTTAGGGTGCCCCGCCCTGCCCTGGTGTCAGCCAAAGCCTGAAGACTCAGCTTGCAGCCGTCCAGACCTTCAATGCCTGAACCGTCTCTTTCACGTCATGCACGCGCACGATGCGCGCGCCGCGATCCACGGCCAGCAGGGCCGCCGCGACGCTGGGCACCATGCGGTCGGCCACGTTGAGCTGGGCCACTGCCGCCAGCGAGGTGCTGGTGACGGCGGCGAGCGAGGACTTGCGCGACCAGGCGGCCAGCAATGGGTAGCCTGCCGCGAGGAACTCCTGCTGGCGCGCCAGCAGGGAGAAGTTCTGCGCGACGGTTTTGCCGAAGCCTATGCCCACGTCGAGCACGATGCGGGACTTGTCGACACCGGCGGCCCGCAGGCCGGCCGCGGCGGCTTCCAGGAAGTCGCGCACCTGCGGCACCACGTCGCCCTCCATGGGGGCGACCTGCATGGTTTGCGGCTCGCGGTGCATGTGCATCAGGCAGACGCCGCAGCTCGGGTGCCCGGCCACGACTTCGGCCGCACCGGGCTTGCGCAGGGCCCAGATGTCGTTGATGACATCAGCGCCCAGGTCCAGCACGGCCTGCATGACCTCGGGTTTGTAGGTGTCGATGGAGAGCGGCACGCCCAGCCTGGCCGCATGGCGCACCACGGGCAGCACGCGCGCGAGTTCTTCTTCCAGCGGCACGGGCGGCGCGCCGGGGCGGGTGGATTCACCACCGATGTCCAGCAGGTCGGCGCCGTCCTTGAGGAGCTTGTCGCAATGGGCGAAGACGCTGGCAAAACCGCTGCCCTCGCTGAAATACTTTCCGCCGTCCGAAAACGAGTCGGGCGTGACGTTGACGATGCCCATGACGCGGGGCTTCGAAAGATCAATCTGAAAGCGGGAGGTTTGCCAGATCATGGTTTGTCCTCGGAAATAAAAAACCGGGGACTGGCCCCGGTTATGGCGACTGACTGGCAGTCACGTTTTGTTCATCACCGGCCTCAAGCCACCGTAGGCGCCGGGTCGGTGCTGACGGCCGGCGTGCCGCCCGTGGGGCCGCCACCGCCGCCGACGGAGGAGTTGCGCGGCGTCCAGTCCTTGGGCGGGCGCGGCTCCTTGCCGGCCATGATGTCGTCGAGCTGGTCCATGTCGATGGTTTCCCATTCGAGCAGGGCCTTGGCCATGGCGTGCATCTTGTCCTGGTTCTCTTCGATCAGCTTGCGCGCCAGGGCGTATTGCTGGTCGATGATGCGGCGCACCTCGCCGTCGACCTTTTGCAGGGTCGACTCGCTCATGTTGTTGGTCTTGGTGACCGAGCGGCCCAGGAAGACTTCGCCTTCGTTTTCGGCGTAGACCATGGGGCCCAGGGCCTCGGTCATGCCGTAGCGCGTGACCATGTCGCGGGCCAGGCCGGTGGCGCGTTCGAAGTCGTTGCTGGCGCCGGTCGTCATCTGGTTCATGAAGACTTCTTCGGCGATGCGGCCGCCGAACAGCATGCTGATCTGGCTCAGCATAAATTCACGGTCGTAGCTGTAGCGGTCTTGCGCGGGCAGGCTCATGGTCACGCCCAGCGCGCGGCCGCGCGGGATGATGGTGACCTTGTGGACCGGGTCGCACTTGGGCAGCAGCTTGCCGATCAGCGCGTGGCCGGACTCATGGTAGGCCGTGTTGCGGCGCTCTTCCTCGGGCATAACCATGCTCTTGCGCTCGGGGCCCATGAGGATCTTGTCCTTGGCTTTTTCGAAGTCCTGCATCTCGACGGTGCGGGCGTTGCGGCGCGCGGCCATCAGGGCGGCTTCATTGCAGAGGTTGGCGAGGTCGGCGCCGGACATGCCGGGCGTGCCGCGCGCGATCACGCTCGGATTCACGTCCTGGCCCAGCGGCACCTTGCGCATGTGCACGTTGAGGATCTGCTCGCGGCCGCGGATGTCGGGCAGCGTCACGTAGACCTGGCGGTCGAAGCGGCCGGGGCGCAGCAGGGCGGCGTCCAGGATGTCGGGGCGGTTGGTGGCGGCCACCACGATCACGCCGACGTTGGTTTCAAAGCCGTCCATCTCGACCAGCATCTGGTTCAGGGTCTGCTCGCGTTCGTCGTTGCCGCCGCCCAGGCCGGCGCCGCGCTGGCGGCCGACCGCGTCGATTTCATCGATGAAGATGATGCAGGGGGCGTTTTTCTTGGCGTTCTCGAACATGTCGCGCACGCGGGCAGCGCCCACGCCGACGAACATTTCGACGAAGTCGGAGCCGGAGATCGAGAAGAAAGGCACTTTGGCCTCGCCGGCGATGCCCTTGGCGAGCAGGGTCTTGCCGGTGCCCGGGGGGCCGACCAGCAGCAGGCCGCGCGGAATGCGGCCGCCCAGTTTCTGGAATTTCTGCGGATCCTTGAGGAAGTCGACGACTTCCTTGACTTCTTCCTTGGCCTCGTCGCAGCCCGCGACGTCGGCGAAGGTGACCGGGTTGGTGGACTCGTCCAGCATGCGCGCCTTGGACTTGCCGAAGCTGAAGGCGCCGCCTTTGCCGCCGCCCTGCATCTGCCGCATGAAGTAGATCCACACGCCTATCAGCAGCAGCATGGGGCCCCAGCTGATCAGCAGCGAGGTGAGCAATGAGGTTTCTTCGCGGGGCTTGACGTCGAACTTGACGTCGTTGGCGATCAGGTCGCCGACCAGGCCGCGGTCCAGGTAGGTGGCGGTGGTGCGGACCTTGCGGTCGTCGACGGTGGTGGCCGAGATTTCGGTGCCGCCCTGGCCTTCGGCGATGGTGGCCTGCTTGATGCGCTTGCCGCGCACCTCTTCCAGGAACTCGGAGTAACCCAGGTAGTTGGAACCGGCGCCGCCGCGTGTATCAAATTGCTTGAATACGGTGAACAGCACCATGGCGATCACCAGCCAGATTGCAATTTTGGAAAACCACTGATTGTTCAAGGACTACTCCGGTGTAAGAACAAAAGTCACATGCGCCTGATTTTAGGCGTTTCAAGGGCAAAAACCGCGTATTCCGGTCCCGGCCCTTGGTTTAAAGCGGGTTTAGGGCTGCTGACACTGTGACATTTGCCACCGCGGTGTGTCTGAGATGTACCCATTTGCGCTCATTGTGCCGCCTGGCCAGGCTTTTTCAGCCCCCGGCCGATCAGAAAGGTTTCCGATGAGCCTGGGCGCGAAGCCTTGGGCTTGAGCGGTTTGACGAGCTTGAAGGTGTCCCGGAACAGCTTGACCAGCTGGTCGTAGCCGCTGCCATGGAACAACTTGACCACCAGCGTGCCCTCGGGTTTCATGCGGTTCTGCGCGAATTCCACGGCCAGCTCGATCAGGTGGGCGATGCGGGCCGCGTCGGCCGACTCTATGCCCGAGAGGTTGGGCGCCATGTCGGAGACCACCAGGTCCACCCGGACCTGGCCCTCGGGCGTGGCCAGGGCGTCTTCGAGCTTTTGCAGCACCTCGGCTTCGCGGAAATCGCCCTGGATAAAGGTCACGCCCTCGATGGGCTCCATGGGCAACAGATCGAGGCCGATGATGCGGCCGTTGAGCGTGCCCGCCGCAGCGCCGGTCGGCGAGAGCCGGCGCCGCACGTACTGGCTCCAGGCGCCGGGCGTGCTGCCCAGGTCGACAACGCAGTCGCCCGGCTTCACCAGGCCGAAGGTTTCGTCGATTTCCTTCAATTTGTAAGCGGCGCGGGCCCGGTAGCCCTCTTTCTGGGCGAGCTTCACGTAGGGGTCGTTGATGTGGTCGTGCAACCACGCCTTGTTGACTCTTCCCTTGCCGCCGGCCTTCACGGCGGTTTTACCGGCCGCCTTGGCGGCGGCCTTGGAGTCGGTCTGGACGCCGGGCTTGAAACCGGTCTTGGCATTTACTTTCATGGGGCCTATTGTCCTCTCCCCGACTCGCCCGATAATTGGGCCATGGCTCAAATACAACTTACCCCCGCCCAGCGCAAGGACCACCGCGCCGATGCCCACCACCTGAACGCGGTCGTGATGATCGGCTCCGACGGCCTGACCCCCGCCGTCAAGAAGGAAACCGACGCCGCGCTCAACGCCCACGGGCTCATCAAGGTGCGGGTGCTGTCGGACGACCGCGCCGGCCGCGAGGAGATCTTCCAGACCCTGGCCGACCAACTCAACGCCGCGCCCATCCAGCACATCGGCAAGCTGCTGGTCCTGTGGCGGCCCATGCCTCCCAAGGAAAAAAAGGTCAATGAAGACCGCATGCCCGGACCACGGGACGTCAAGGTGCTCAAGAACAGCTCGCGCCACGGCCAGCGTCCCGAGGTGAAAACCCTGCGTGTGCTGGGCAACCAGCGCCTCACGCCGGGCGGCACCGTCAAGCGCGCCAAGAAGCCCCAGCTCAAAAGCGCCAAGAAAAGCGCCCAGGGCTGAGCCGCTTTCCCGCCCCGGGGCAATCGCCCCGATAGGCGCCTTCTTCTTCACCGCGCGGCCTCAAGCCTTTAGATTCAAGACTTCCGCCCACAGCTATCCGCCATGACCAATCCCCTCCTCGATTTCTCCGACCTCCCGCTGTTCGACCGTATCCAGCCCGAACATGTGGGCCCCGCCGTCGACGAGCTCATGGCCAAAGCCGACGCGGCGCTCGAAACCGTCACCGCCCCGGATTTCCCGGCCACCTGGGCCGGCATCGCCCGCGTGCTGGACGTCGCCACCGAGAACCTGGGCCGCGCCTGGGGCGCCGTGAGCCACCTCAACAGCGTGGCCGACACGCCCGAGCTGCGCGCCGCCTACAACGCCGCCCTGCCGCGCGTGACCGAGTTCTGGACCCGCCTGGGTGCCGACGAGCGCCTGTACGCCAAGTACAAAGCCATCGATGTGGCCACCCTGAACACCGAGCAGCGCCAGGCCCACAAAAACGCCATCCGCAACTTTGTGCTCTCCGGCGCCGAGCTGAAAGGTGCCGACCGCGAGCGCTTCGCGAAAATCCAGGAACGCCAGGCCGAGCTGAGCCAGAAATTCAGCGAGAACGCGCTGGACGCGACCGACGCCTTCGCCTACTACGCGACCGAGGCCGAAATCACCGGCATCCCGGCCGACGTGCTGCAGACCGCGCGCGCCCAGGCCGAGGCCGAAGGCAAGGCCGGCTATCGCCTGAGCCTCAAGATGCCCAGCTACCTGCCCGTGATGCAGTTCGCCGTCAGCGGCAAGCTGCGCGAAACCCTGTACAAGGCCTACACCACCCGCGCCAGCGACCAGGCCGCACCCGAGTTCAGTAAATTTGACAACGGCGCGATCATGCAGGAGATCCTCGCGCTGCGCCTCGAGGAAGCGCAGCTGCTGGGCTACCGCAATTTCGGCGAGGTGTCGGTGGTCGCCAAAATGGCCCAGTCGCCCGACGAAGTCATCACCTTTTTGCGCGACCTCGCGCGCCGCGCCCGTCCCTATGCCGAAAAAGACGTCGCCGACCTGCGCGCCTTCGCCGCCGGCCAGCTGAACCTGGCCGAGCTCCAGCCCTGGGACTACGCCTACGTCGGCGAAAAGCTCAAGGAAGCGCGCTACGCCTTCAGCGAGCAGGAAGTCAAACAGTACTTCACCGCGCCCAAGGTGCTGGCCGGCCTCTTCAAGATCGTCGAAACCCTGTTTGAAGTCGCCATCCGCAAGGATTCGGCACCGGTGTGGAAGCCTGGCGTGGAGTTCTACCGCATTGAACGCGGCGGCGAACTCGTCGGCCAGTTCTACCTAGACCAGCCGGCCCGCACCGGCAAGCGCGGCGGCGCCTGGATGGACGACGTGCGCGCCCGCTGGCTGCGCCCCGACACCGGCAAGCTGCAAACCCCGGTGGCCCACCTGGTCTGCAATTTCGCCGACGGCGTCGGCGGCAAGCCGGCGCTGCTCACACACGACGACGTGACCACGCTGTTCCACGAGTTCGGCCACGGCCTGCACCACATGCTCACGCAGGTCAACGAGCGCGACGTCTCCGGCATCAGCGGCGTCGAGTGGGACGCGGTCGAGTTGCCCAGCCAGTTCATGGAGAACTTCTGCTGGGAATGGGACGTGCTCAAGCACATGACGGCCCACGTCGACACCGGCGCGCCGCTGCCGCGCGCGCTGTTCGACAAGATGCTGGCCGCCAAGAACTTCCAGAGCGGCATGCAGACGCTGCGCCAGGTCGAGTTCTCGCTGTTCGACATGCTGCTGCACACCTCGCACAAGCCGGCCGACGACCTGATGGGCCTCTTGAACGAGGTGCGCCGCGAAGTCGCCGTGATCCCCTCGCCGCCCTACAGCCGCACCGCGCATACCTTCAGCCACATTTTTTCGGGCGGTTATGCCGCCGGCTACTACAGCTACAAATGGGCCGAGGTGCTGTCGGCCGACGCCTACGCCGCCTTCGAGGAAACGGCTACAGCTGCGCCCTCGCTGGCCGGCGACGATGGCGGCAAGACCACGGTCACGGTGGAAACCGGCCGAAAATACCGCCAGGCCATCCTGGAAGCCGGCGGAAGCCGCCCCGCCATGGAGTCTTTCAAGGCTTTCCGCGGCCGCGAACCCTCGATTGATGCTTTGCTGCGTCATCAGGGTATGGCCTGACACCCTCGAAACGCCTAAAACGTTGTGAGACTTGCAGGGCCTGCGTTAAGCTTGTCCTATCCCTGTTTCCCCCTACCCGTACCTGAGACCGACTGGAACACCATGAAGACAAATGCCGTGAAATCCCTCGCGCCCCACACCCTGCTGGCCCTGGCAGTGCTCGCGGGCGGTCTTTTTTCGCCCCTGGCCCAAGCCCAGCCGGTCTACCGCATCGTCGGCCCCGACGGCAAGGTGACCTTCTCCGACCAGCCGCCGCCCGCGGCCACCAATGCCAAGGTCAGCGCGGCCAATACCGGCGGCCCCGGTGGCGCGGCCCCCACCGGCCTGCCTTTCGAATTGCGGCAAATCGCCAACAAATACCCGGTCACCCTGTATTCCGGCAACGACTGCAGCCCCTGCGGCATCGCCAAATCCATGCTGACCAACCGCGGCATCCCGTTTTCCGAGCGCACCGTCATCACCACCGAGGACTTCAAGGCCTTGCAGCGGCTCAGCGGCGATACCTCCCTGCCCTTCGCCACCATCGGCAGCCAGCAGCTCAAGGGCTTTTCCGATGTGGAATGGACTCAGTTCCTGAACGCCGCCGGCTACCCCCCCGCCTCGGTGCTGCCGTCCAGCTACCGCCCACCGGCTGCCACGCCCCTGGTGGCCGTCACCGCGCCATCGGCCACGGGCAACGGCCCAGCCCGCGCCGCCGCGGCGCCCGCACCTGCAGCCCCGCCGCCACCCGCGGCGGAAAACCCGACCGGCATCAAGTTCTAAGCAAGGCTGTCCTCCAACGCAAAACGCCGGGTTCTCACCCGGCGTTTTGCTTTCAGGGCCTGTCCGCAGGCCGTGAAGCTTCCTAGAACACCAGCGTCTTCACGCCGCCCGGCGCGCCCAGCAGGCACACATGGGCTTTCTGGAAGGCGAACACCCCCACCGTCACCACGCCCGGCCACTGGCTGACCTGGGTCTCAAAAGCCAGCGGGTCGGTGATCTTCAGGCCGGTCACGTCCAGGATGTGCTGGCCGTTGTCGGTCACCAGCGGCTTGCCGTCCTTCAGGCGCAGCACGGCTGTGCCGCCCAGCGCCGCGAACTGGCGCGCGATGCGCTGGGTGGCCATCGGGATCACTTCCACCGGCAGCGGGAAATTGCCCAGCACCGGCACCAGCTTGGATTCGTCGGCGATGCAGACGAACTTGTGCGACTGCGCGGCCACGATTTTTTCGCGCGTAAGCGCCGCACCGCCGCCCTTGACCATATGGCCCGCGTTGTCGATTTCATCGGCACCGTCGATGTAGACGCCCAGCTCGTCGACCTCCGTCGCATCGAAGACCTTGATGCCCAGCGCCTGCAGGCGTTCGGTGGACGCCACCGAGCTGGACACCGCGCCCTTGATGCGGTCCTTCATGGTGGCCAGCGCGTCGATGAATTTGTTGACCGTGGAGCCGGTGCCGACGCCGACAATGCTGCCTTCTTCCACATAGTGCAGGGCGGCCTGGCCGACCAGGGTTTTGAGTTCGTCTTGGGTCATGGGAGTGTTGGGAGGGGGAAATCGGAAGGTGAAACGGGTTTTGCGACAATCGGGGCCAGTACAAGCCACCTCCACCGAATTATCCAATGTCCCTGCTCCCCTACGCCCTGGCCCGTCCCTTTTTATTTGGCCTGGACGCCGAAACCGCCCACGAGCTGACCATGGCCTCGCTGGCGCGCACCCAGGGCACGCCGCTGGCCCTGGCCTACCTGTCCAGCCGCGTCAGCGACCCGATAGAGCTGGCCGGCCTCAAGTTCCCCAACCGCGTCGGCCTGGCTGCCGGGCTGGACAAAAACGCCCGCTGCATCGACGGCCTGGCCGCCATGGGTTTCGGCTTTGTCGAGGTCGGCACCGTCACCCCCAAGGGCCAGCCCGGAAACCCCAAGCCGCGCATGTTCCGACTGCCCGAGGCCAACGCGCTGATCAACCGCCTGGGCTTCAACAACGAAGGCCTGGACGCCTTCCTGGCCAATGTGCGGCGCTCCAGCGTGCGCAAGCCCGGCGCGCAAGGCGGCCTGCTGCTGGGCCTGAACATCGGCAAGAACGCCGCCACCCCGATTGAAAACGCGGTCGACGACTACCTGGTCTGCCTGGACGGCGTCTACCCGCATGCCGACTACGTCACCGTCAACATCTCCAGCCCCAACACCAAAAACCTGCGCGCGCTGCAAAGCGACGAGGCGCTCGACGCCCTGCTGGGCCGCATCGCCGAGCGCCGCGAGGCCCTGGCCGCGCAGCATGGCAAGCGCGTGCCCATCTTCGTGAAGATCGCGCCCGACCTCGACGAAGCCCAGGTGGCCGTCATCGCCGCCACGCTGCAGCGCCACGCCATGGACGGCGTGGTCGCCACCAACACCACGCTCAGCCGCGATGCCGTCAAAGGCATGCGCCATGCCGAAGAAGCCGGCGGCCTGAGCGGCGCACCGGTGCTCGAAGCCAGCAACCGCGTCATCACCCAGCTGCGCGCGGCGCTCGGCAAGGGCTTCCCCATCATCGGCGTGGGCGGCATTTTGAGCGGCGCCGACGCCGTTTCCAAGATCAAGGCCGGCGCCGACGTGGTGCAGATCTACACCGGGCTGATTTACAAGGGCCCGGACCTTGTCACGCAGGCCGCGCAGGCGATCAAGAAGAGCCGTTAAGCCTTGGCCGCCGCGCGCTTTTTGGGCGCGGCTTTTTTGGCGACGGCCTTGCGCGGCGCGCGCGCCCTGGCCCCCAGCTCCACCCACACCGGCGCATGGTCGCTCGCGTGCTCCTGCCCGCGCACCCAGCGGTCCACGCCCGCGGCTTTCAGGCGCGGCGCGAGCGCGGCGTTCAGCAGGATGTGGTCTATGCGCAGGCCCGCATCGCGCTGCCAGTGCTGGCGGAAGTAATCCCAGAAGGTGTAGATGCGCTCGTCCGGGTGCAGCGCGCGCAGGCTGTCCACCCAGCCTTGGGCCAGCAGCTTTTCATAGGCCGCGCGGCTTTCGGGCTGCAGCAGCGCATCCTTGCGCCATGACTTGGGGTTGTAGATGTCGAAGTCCGTCGGCACCACATTGAAGTCGCCGGCCAGCACCACCGGGTGCTCCGAGGCATACAGCGCCTTTGCGTGCGCCTGCAGGCGGCTGAACCAGGCCAGCTTGTAATCAAACTTCGGGCCGGGCTGCGGGTTGCCGTTGGGCAGGTAGAGGCAGGCCACGACGATGCCGTCCACCGCCGCTTCCAGGTAGCGGCTCTGGTCGTCGGCCGGGTCGCCGGGCAGCTCGCGGCGTATCTCCAGCGGCGCCTGGCCTTTGGCCAGAATCGCCACGCCGTTCCAGGATCGCTGGCCTTTCCACAAGGCTTCATAACCCGCCTCGCGCAGGGCCTGCTGCGGGAACACGCCGTCCAGCGCCTTGAGTTCCTGCAGGCAGGCCACGTCAGGCGCTTCCTTCTCCAGCCAATCAAGCAACTGCGGCAAGCGCGTCTTGATGCCGTTGACGTTGAAGGTCGCGATCTTCATCAGGCGCCGGTCAAACTTCGGTCAAACCCCGGGTGAAGGTTTTCCCCGGCCCGGCGTGCGCCGGAAGGCCTCGGCGCCGCCGCTGCCGCCGCCGTCGGGAAAGCTGTGCTGCCTGAGCTTGCCGGCCACGCCGGGCTCCGCGGGCTTCATGGGTTTTTCGATCAGGGTGCTGGCATCGTTGCCGTCGGCGGCATCGTCCGGCTCACTGTGGGGCGGGTGCGGCACGGGCGCGCCTTCGCCGGTCTTGGCGCGTGTGGGGCTGGTGGTGTTTCTGGCCATGCTTTCAAGGTAGCAGCCCTGCCGCCCGCGCCGTGTCGGACAACACCGCAAGGGCTTCAGGGTAAGCACCGAGCCCGCATAGAGACTGTCCCCTAGAGTACCCGGCGGGCTTTGTCGCTCCCCCTGTTGCGACTACGATGCAGGCAGTTTTGACAGGAGACCCGCTTTTGGCCGCGACCCCATCTTCCAACCCTGCGTCGGGCCCCTCCGGTCCTTCCGCTTATCCCCACCTGCTGGCCCCGCTGGACCTGGGCTTCACCACCCTCAAGAACCGCGTGCTCATGGGCAGCATGCACACCGGCCTGGAAGACGGGCGCAAACACTTTCCCGCCATGGCCGCCTACTTCGCCGAACGCGCGCGCGGCGGCGTGGGCCTGATGGTCACCGGCGGCTTCGCGCCCAACATCGCCGGCTGGACCAAACCCTTCGCCGGCATGCTCGCCAGCTCGGGTGCGGCGCGCCGCCACAAGCAGGTCACCGATGCCGTGCATGCGGAAGGCGGCAAGATCGCGCTGCAGATCCTGCACACCGGCCGCTACGGCTACCACCCGCTGTGCGTCGCGCCCTCACGCATCCAGAGCCCGATCTCGCCCTTCACGCCGCGCGAGCTCAGCGTGGGCGGCATAGAGCGGCAGATCCGCGCCTTCATACGCTGCGCCATGCTGGCGCGCGACGCCGGCTACGACGGCGTCGAGATCATGGGCAGCGAAGGCTATTTCATCAACCAGTTCCTGGTCACCCACACCAACCAGCGCAGCGACGACTGGGGCGGCAGCTACGCCAACCGCATGCGCCTGGCCGTCGAGATCGTGCGCCGCACGCGCGAGGCCGTGGGCCCCGACTTCATCATCATCTACCGCCTCTCGATGATCGACCTGATCCCCGGCGGCAGCAGCTGGGAGGAAGTCGTGCTGCTGGCCAAGGCCGTCGAGGCCGCCGGCGCCACCCTGATCAACAGCGGCATAGGCTGGCACGAGGCCCGCGTGCCGACGATTGCCACCTCGGTGCCGCGCGGCGCCTTCACCTGGGTCACCAAAAAGCTGCGCACCGACCTGCGCGCAGCCGGCCTCACCATTCCCGTCGTCACCAGCAACCGCCTGAACATGCCCGAAGTCGCCGAGCAGGTGCTGGCCGACGGCTGCGCCGACATGGTCAGCATGGCGCGCCCCTTCCTGGCCGACCCGGACTTCGTCAACAAGGCGGCCCAGGGCCGGCGCGATGAGATCAACACCTGCATCGCCTGCAACCAGGCCTGCCTTGACCACGCCTTCCAGGCCAAGCTGGCGAGCTGCCTGGTCAACCCGCGCGCCGTGCATGAGACCGAACTCGTCATCAAGATCACTGCCGCCAAAAAGCGCGTCGCCGTCATAGGCGCCGGCCCCGCCGGCCTGGCCGCCGCCACCACGCTGGCCCTGCGCGGCCACAGCGTGGACTTGTACGACGCGGCCGACAAGATAGGCGGCCAGTTCAACCTGGCCAAGCGCGTGCCCGGCAAGGAAGAGTTCGAGGAAACCCTGCGCTATTTCGGCCAGCGCATCCTCGGCACCGGCGTGCGCCTGCACCTGAACACCCGTATCAGCGCGCAAGACCTGATCGCCGGCAAGTTCGACGAGGTCATACTCGCCACCGGCGTCACGCCGCGCAACCCGCGCATCCCCGGCCAGGAGCATCCCAAGGTGCTCAGCTACATCGACGTGCTGCTGGGCCGCCAGCCCGTGGGCGAGCGTGTGGCCCTCATAGGCGCGGGCGGCATCGGTTTTGACGTCGCCGAATTCCTGGTCACGCCGGCAGGCCATTCCACCGCGCTCGACCTGCCCGCCTGGCTGGCCGAATGGGGCGTGGCCGACCCCGGCGAGGTGCGCGGCGGCGTGGTGCGCCCGCAAGCCACGCCGCCCGCGCGCCAGGTCACGCTGCTGCAGCGCAAGCCCGGCAAGCTGGGCGCCGGCCTGGGCAAGACCACCGGCTGGATACACCGCGCCGCGCTGAAAATGAAAAACGTCGAGATGCTCTCGGGCGTCAACTACGAACGCATAGGCGAGCAGGGCCCGGACCTGGGCCTGTTCATCACCTTCGGCGAAAAGCGCCTGGACGGCACCGTGCTCACCGTCGACAACATCGTGCTGTGCGCCGGACAGGAGCCGCTGCGCGAACTGCTGGAGCCGCTGCGCGCGGCCGGCGTCAAGACGCATTTGATAGGTGGCGCGCATGAGGCGGGCGAACTCGACGCCAAGCGGGCAATAGATCAAGGAACCCGTCTGGCTGCGATTCTTTAAGGCCTTCAGTTCTTACTCCCTCTCCCTCTGGGAGAGGGTTGGGGTGAGGGCCAGCGGCGTCTCAATAGCCCACTGCGTCATGCCCAGGCCGCCAGCCCTCACCCCTGCCCTCTCCCAGGGGGAGAGGGAGAAAGAAAAACCAGAGCCGCTCAGAATTTATTCGCAGTTCTAAATGCGGACCAAACTGAACAGCAGCAGCCCCAGCGCCATCCCAAAACTCAGCGCATGCATATTCGCCGCCATGGCAAAGCGATTCATGAGCCTCAGGCCCTGCTGGTCCTGCGAGCCCAGCAGGAACAGCAGGCACATCTCGCGGCGCCGCTGCGGGTCGACCGCGCTGTGCTTCTTGAGCGCCTTGTGCATGGACACCGACAGGTAGATCGCGACCACCGAGGCCAGCGCGATGATGGGAAAAAACCAGCCGCGCACCATCCATGCGGGAAGCTGCGGCGCCAGCCAGGCGCGCAGCAGGTCGGCGGCGGCAAAAATCAGGAAACCCGCGGCGAAACCCAGCCATTCCTGGGTGCGGAACTTCGCCATCATTTTCCTGGCCCTGGTTTCCAGGGGCAGCTCGTAAGCCATGCGGATCACCTCGTGCGAACAGTACGCCCGGTGTGCGGCCCCATGCCGGGCAACGCGGGTGCAAGGATTCTGCGCAGGAACACCCGCCGCGGCAATACTGCAAATGCAGGAGAACGGTGGTTTTATTTACGTCGCAGCGGGTCCAGCAGCGGCTTCAGGCCGTTGTGATCGATTTCCTGCATCAGCGCCAGCAGGCGGCCGATTTCCCCTTTGGGGAAACCCTCGCGGGCAAACCAGTTCAGGTAATTGCCCGGCAGGTCGGCGATCAGCGTGCCCTTGTGTTTGCCGAAAGGCATTTCGCGGGTCACCAGCAGGAGCAGGTCGTCGGGGTTCATATATATAAGCCTAGCCGCCTGCCCGTTTGGGCGCGTAGCCCTGCTTCTGCAGTTCCGCCATCACGCGCTCGCAATGGTCGCCCTGCACCTCGATCACGCCGTCCTTGGCCGTGCCGCCCGAGCCGCAGGCGGCGCGCAGCTGCTTGCCCAGCAGCGCCAGCGCCATGGCGTCCAGCGGCAGGCCCTTGACCACGGTCACGGTCTTGCCGCCCCGACCCTTGCTTTCTCGGCTCACGCGCACCGGGCCGCCCGCCGCGGCCACCGCCTGCTTGCAGGCGCAGGCCGCCAACGGCCGGCGGCAGCCGGGGCACATTCTTCCGGCCTCGGTGGAATAGACCAGGCCGCCTGTGGGAGTTTGTTTCATTGGGAAGGGAGAACCAGGAAATGAGAACCAAGGACGTATCCGGCCGGCCGGCATCGCTGTAGTTTTAGAACGACCGTTCGCAAAAATTTGTGAACTAGTTCACGAAAACCGCAGAATGTACCTTATAAACACGGGCGGGGATCGGCAGCTACGCCCCCTCTCAGGACGATAACAACTTCGGGCGACTCGGGACGCGAACAATGACAGGCAGCAGTTTTCTGATCGGATTTTTCATCTTTGTCGGCAGTGTGGCCCTGGGTGCCCTCGGTTATGAACGCTGGCTGTCCCATGTGGTGGCCAACCGCAAAAAGGTCGCGCGCAACCATGCCCTGCGCGCCAAACCCCTGACCAGCCGCGACGAACTCCAGGTCTGGCGCTGGCTCGAAGAAGTCTTTCCCGAACACCGCATCCTGCCCAAGATCCCCTTCACCGGTTTTATCGAGCCCAACCAGCGCGGCGGCGACGCCCACTGGCAGGCGCTGCTGGGCACCTTGAATTTTTCCTGCGCGCTGGCCGACCAGAAAGGCACGGTGCTGGGCTGCATCGACGTGCTGGGCCGCGGCGAGGTGACCGGCCGCAACCATGCCTTCAAGCGCGAACTTCTGGCCCGCGCCGGCATCCCCTACTGGATCATCGAAAGCCAGCGTCGGCCCAGCGCCGCGCTGCTGCGCGAGAAATTCCTGGGCGCCGCCATCAGCGAAGCCGGCAAGCTGGCGACCGCCGAACGCGCCCGCCGCGCCGCCCCCGCCAGGCTCGAGCGGCCGCAGCTTTCACGCGTGTCCAGCAATGCCTCGGACCTCACCAAAACCGGCATGACGCCGCTGCACCTGAAGTCCACCCTCAAGCTGCAGTCACTGGCCCGGGCCTTCGCCCTGCGCCTGGCCGGTGAAGAGCCGCGGCGCGACCGCATCCGCTACTCCAGCACCAATCCCAGCAGTTCGATTGTTTAGGGCTTCGGCTAAGCCCCTTTAAGCAGGAACTCCATCTCGGTCCCCGCCAGGTTCAGCACGTCGTTGTGCGCCAATGGCGTCGCCTTGGCACTTATAGGCTTGCCGTTGAGCGTCGACGGCGTCTCGCCGTCCATGTGGGCCACGTAGTAGCCGTCGCGCCGGTGCGAGATCGACACCACCGCCACGCCCGGCTGGCCGAAGGTGGTCACCGCCTTGACCACCGCCATTTCCAGGCCCGCCGATGAGCCCGACAGCACCTTGAGGCTGGCCTGCAGCGCGCCGGTGGTACCGGGCAGCCCTATCGCATCGAGCGACATCGCGGTGGTTTCCTGGCTTTCGGCCTGCGCCTCATGCTCGGAGGTCGCCAGGTACTGGATCCTGAAGTTGCCGATGTTGATGATGTCGTTGTCGTGCAGCAGCTCGCGCGCCTTGACCATATGGCCGTTCAGGTAGGTGCCGTTGGTGCTGCCCAGGTCGCGCAGGTAGACGTCGGCGATGCCCTTGAGCTCAAACACGCAGTGCTCGCCGCTGACCACCAGGTTGTCGAACACGATGTCGTTGTACGGCCTGCGGCCCAGCGTGGTGCGGTCGCTCTTCAGGTAGACATGCTTGATTTCGACGCCTTCGACCGATGCGATGAGTTGCGGCATGAGGAGAAGCCTTTCTTCTGAGGTTGCCGCCACTCCCAACGCGGCGGTCTCTTCATCGTAGCGCCGGCCCCGCGAAGGCACAAGGGCACTATGTCTTGGGCGTATCTGTGTTCCGGCAGGCCGCGCGGACCAGCCGCTGCGTCGGGTTGGGTGTCACGTCGACAAACTCCATGCGCCTGACCACGCCCTCGGCGTAGGTCGAGGTCTTGTGCGACTCACCCTGCCACAGCGGCTGCTGGTAAAAATCCAGCGAGAGGTAGCGCGCGTTTTTGTGCGCGCAGTCGAACTGCACGGTCGAGGTGTAGGAGCGGTAGGGCACGCCGTCCCAGCTGGTGCGCGGCTTGGAGCGGCTCACGCGTATCTTCATCGTGCGCACCTCGCCCTGCACCGACACCGGGATGGGATCCACCTCGATGGTGTTGACCAGGGGATCCTGCGGGTCGCCCAGCACCGTGAACCACGCGGACTGCGCGTGCAGCAGGGAGGCGCCTCCCAGCAAGCCCCAGAAAAAAAGGTTCTGTTTCATGATGACAAGTCTTCGATGTTGTTCACTCCGGGCGCCATGGTGATGAACAGCGCCCGGATGTTTCCGCCGCTTGCAGCACTTGCACAATGTCGCATTCAAACCAGTCTACCCCTCAGCGGCACGGCTTGTCACATCAAAAGACATCCCCCTACGCACGAAATTGAAGCCGGGGCGGCAAGTTGTAGGCGGCAACCCACACCCATGCGCGCCCCCTCCCTGCGCGCCGCGCTTTGGGCCGGGCCTAAGGTGAAGCCATGGAATTTTTCATGACCCTTTCATCACCAGTGAAGGCATGGAAAGTCCCATGGAAAGTCCATATCCCTCCAACCCCTGAAAGGTATTCCCATGAACAAGGACCAGGTCAAAGGCAAGATCAAGGAAGTCGCCGGTGAAGTGCAGGAGCACACCGGCAAGATGGTCGGCAGCACCGAGCAGCAGGCCAAGGGCCACGCCCGTGAATTCGAAGGCAAGGCCCAGAAAGCCGCCGGCGACGTAAAGGAAAACATCAAGGACCTGAACAAGGAAGTGAAAAAAGACCTGGAGCGCGATCCTCTCAAGCCTTGATGAATAGAGGTCCTCCAGGGACCTTCAACTTTCGCGCCTTCGCGCATCTTCAAATCGGCCGGTTTCCACCGGCCGATTTGCCGTGCGCGCCGCAAGGCATTGGCTGACGGGGCCGTAGCGCCTTCGCCGCTGGTACGCCTTCCGGCCGGCGCCCACCATGAGGCCATGCCCCGCAAAATCTCTCGAAAAAACGCCAACGCCCCGGCATCCCTGCCCGACGAACTCACGCACGGCGGCCTGCGCCGGCCCGCCGTCACCATCCAGGGCTATAGCCTGCAGCTGCACGACGGCGAAGGCTTTGCCGGCGACAGCGTCAGCCGCACCGCCTACAGCGAAATGCTGGACGCCTGGCGCAAGCTTTACCGCCGCATCAGCGGGCTGGACCCGCTGGGCCGCAAACCCACGGCGGAGATCGGCAAGAAACGGCTCGACGAGCTGCTCAGGCGCAACGGCAAGGCCGCGGCCATCATCTCCGCCGCCTCGGAAGACTACGCCTGGCAACTGGCCCGCGTGGTGCGGCGCTTCCTGACCCATGCTTCATGGCAGGGCGTGCGGCGCATCGTGGTCGGCGGCGGTTTCCGGCAAAGCCTGGTCGGCGAGCTCGCCATAGACCGCACGGCCGAGCTGCTCTACCAGCGCGGCAGCCGCGTGCACCTGATGACATTGCGCCACCACCCCGACGAAGGCGGCCTCATGGGCTGGGTGCACCTGGCGCCGCCCGAGGTGCTGTCCGGCTACGACGGCTTCCTGGCCGTCGACATAGGCGGCACCAATGTGCGCTGCGGCATCGTGCGGCCGCGCGCGCGCAAGACGCCCGACCTCACCGACGTCAGGGTCAGCGGCCTGCGCAAATGGGGCCACGCCGGCGATGCCGACGCCACCCGCCGCGAAGACCTGGTGCAAGGCATCGCCGCCATGCTCAAAAAGCTCATCAAACAGGCCGAGGGCAAGGGCCTCAAGCTCGCGCCCTTTGTCGGCGTGGCCTGCCCCGGCATGATTGCCGAGGACGGCTCCATCTCTTCAGGTGCGCAAAACCTGCCCGGCAACTGGGAAAGCCCACGCTTCAACCTCGCGCAGCACCTCTGCGAAAGCCTGCCGAAACTCGGCGGCCACGACATGCAGGTGCGGCTGCACAACGACGCGGTGGTGCAGGGCTTGTCGGAGCTACCCTTCATGCAGGGCGTCAAGCGCTGGGCCGTGCTGACCGTGGGCACGGGGCTGGGGAATGCGAGTTTTGTGAATATGGGCGTGCCGGTGGCGGGCAAGAAGCGGCGGGCGGCTAAAAAGCGCTGAGGCCGGTATTACTCCCTCTCCCCATGGGAGAGGGTTGGGGTAAGGGCCAGCGGCGGATCAACAGCCCACGGCTTTATGCACAGGCCGCTAGCCCTCACCCCTGCCCTCTCCCAGAGGGAGAGGGAGCAAGAAGCAGCCCGCGGCCGGTATTACCCCCTCTCCCCCTGGGAGAGGGTTGGGGTGAGGGCCAGCGGCGGATCAATGGCCCACGGCTTTATGCATAGGCCGCTGGCCCTGTCTTGCAGACCGCAGCCCAGGCTGAGCCTGGGCTTCTTCGCGCTGTCCAGATGCGCGCAGGCGCATCTGGAGCCGCAGCGCTCAGCCCCTGCCCTCTCCCAGAGGGAGAGGGAGCAAGAATTACCGAGGCGCGATAGGCGCGCCAACAACCACGCCCGGAAACACCTGCAGTTTTTCTACAGGCACAGGCGTAGGCGGCTGCAACACAACACCGGGGGACGTACCACCCGAATCCCCACCCTGCACGGCCGGCGGCGTGTTTTCAGCCGGCACCTGGATCGTCACGTACTTGATCACCGGCGCGGGCTGCCAGCGCGGCGCGCCGCCTTCCGCGGTTGGGGCCGCACCCGCCATGCCCACGCCCGCCGGCACCACGCCCGGCTGGCCTTCCTGCGGCGGCTCGGCGCCGTTGAGCAGGGCTTCGATGCGCTGCTGTTCCACGTCCGTCACGCCGCCGCCCTGCGGCGCCGGAAAGCGCATCTCCGCATCCACCACCTTGGCCTTGATCGCCTGCTGGAAAAACTCGCCCACGATAGGCAGCGCGCTGCGCGCCCCCTGCCCCCAGCTGTCGCCCATGGTCACGCGGTTGTCGTTAAAGCCCACCCAGGCGCCGGCCACCAGCTGCGGGTGCATCATCACGAACCAGCCGTCGGTGTTGCCTTGCGTCGTGCCGGTCTTGCCGGCGAAGTCGGCGCGCAGGCCGTAGCGGCTGCGTATCGCCGCGCCCGTGCCCTGGTCGATCACGCCGCGCATCACGTCCAGCAGCGTCTGCGCCACCGTGGCCGCCATCACCGTCTCCGGCAGCTTGGGCTGGAACTCTTCCAGCACCTTGCCGTTGCGGTCTTCCACCCGCATGACGATGATGGGCTCGATGTAGCGGCCGTCATTGGCCAGCGTGCCGTAGGCCGAGACCATTTCCTTGAGCGTCACCGGGCTGGTACCCAGCGCCAGCGACGGCACTTCTTCCAGCTTGCTTTGCCGCACGCCCATGGCCTTCGCCAGCTTGGCCACGTGGGCCGGGCCCACCACCTGCATCACCTGCGCCGTGATGGTGTTCTTGGAGAACATCAAACCCTGGCGCAGGCTCATGAACTCGCCGCTGGGCCCACCGCCGTCGGTGGGCCGCCAGAAGGCGCCGTTGCCCAGCGGGATTTCCACCACGCCGTCGATAAACCCGTCGGTCTGCCGCGCGCCGTCCTCAAAGGCCGCCCCGTACACAAAAGGCTTGAAGGTCGAGCCCGGCTGGCGGCGCGCCTGCTGCACGTGGTCGAACTGGTCGTCCGCAAAATCCCGGCTGCCGACCCAGGCCCGCACCTGGCCGTTGCTCGGGTCCATCGCCATGAAGCCGGCCTGCAGCCGCGTCTTGTCGTCCTTCAGCGCCTGCATGAAATCGGCATTGGCCAGCAAAACCTTGAGGGCCAGTTCGTCCGTCTGCCCCGCCGCGCGCGCCGCCTTGTACTCTTGGGTGTCGCGCACAAAGGCCAGGGCCAGCTCGCGCTGCGCGCCGCTTTTGGCCTTCCAGCCCGAATTGAAGCGCCAGTCGCCCGCCACGATTTTCTGCAGCCGGTCGCCCTGCGCCACCAGCGCCTTGTTGGCCATGGCCTGCAGGCGCGAATCGATGGTGGTGTGCACCACCAGGCCGTCGGCATAGATGTTGTAGTCGTTGCGGTCGGCCCACTCGATCAGCCAGCGCCGCAGCTGCTGCGCCAGGTGCGGCATCTCGCCGAACTCCGGGTCCAGCCGCTCGAAGTCGATCTTCAGCGGCTTCTTCTTGAGCGCCGCGACCTTGTCTTCCGGCAGCTTGTGGTGCTTGACCATCTGCATCAGCACGGTGTTGCGGCGCTGCAGCGCGCGCTCCGGGCTGGACACCGGGTTGTAATAACTCGCGCCCTTGAGCATGCCCACCAGCGTGGCGCTTTGCAGCACGTCCAGCTCGCTGGCCGACTTGTCGAAATAGGTGCGCGCCGCCATCTCGATGCCGTAGGCGTTGTACAGGAAGGGCACGGTGTTAAGGTAGCTCTCGAGGATCTCGTCCTTGCTGTAGACCGCCTCTATCTTGAAGGCCGTGATCGCCTCCTTGAGCTTGCGCGTCAGCGTCGCCGAGCGGCCTATCTCCTCGGGGTACATATTGCGCGCCAGCTGCTGCGTGAGCGTCGAGCCGCCCTGCTTGCGGCCGGTGAGCGTCAGCAGCACCGACGACACCGTGCGCCGGAAGTCCATGCCGTGGTGGTCGTAAAAGCGATGGTCCTCGGTCGCGATCAGCGCCGCCACCACATTCGGCGAAATCGCGTCCAGCTTGACCCAGTCGCGGTTGGCGCGCTGGAAGCTCGCCAGCTCCTTGCCGTCCACCGACATCAGCACCGAGGGCTTGGCCGTCTTGGCCTTGAGCAGGTCGCTGATGCTGGGCGTAAACGGGATCAGGATCACGATGTACAGCAGCAAGGTGACCGGGATCGCCGCCAGCCCCAGGCCCACACCACGCCAGGTGGGGTGGCGCAAGGCGGCCAGCCGGCCGGGAATGGTGGCCGCGAATGCGCGGATGCGGGTGGCTAAAGAGCTCATGAATGGGGTCTGGAAGGGGTTCTTCATTACCCGCAAGTCTAATTCGGCGCTGTAAACCCCTTTTGTAGGACGGCGGCGCAGCCAAAATCCCCCGCCGGAAGCCCAAATTCGCCGCCCCGGCCCAGGCCGCCGCCCATCCCAAAACACGGCCAGCGCCTACAAACAGCGCGCCCGCGCCGCCCTAAGCTGGATTTGATAAAGAAGACAGGAGACGACCGCATGAGCTTCATCCCCTATTACCCCCATGTTCAGCCGGACCGCATCAACCTCAATGACCGCTCCGACACCGGCACCTGGACCGAGCGCCTGGGCGTGAGCCCCGAACAGCTGCGCCGCGCCATCGCCGCCGTCGGCGACACGGCCAGCAATGTCGAACGCTACCTCAGGGGTAGCAGCCGCGCCGACAGCGCGCCGGGCCGCGCAAGGCCCTCGGCCTCGGCCACGGCGTCAGACAGGCCCCGCTGAGCCCAGCCCAGGAGACCGCCATGGCACCCCGCTTTGCAGCACCCCGCCCCATGCCCGGCACAGAGCCGGAGCTCATCGAGCTCAAGGACCCCTTCGCCGCCCAGGTCTGGGCCAAAAAATTCAACGTCAGCCCCGAGCAGTTGCGCGAAGCGATTGAGGCCGTCGGCGACAGGGCGGCCGACGTCGAGATGCACCTCAAAGGCAGCCGCAGCACCACCAACGCAGACCGCGTCAAGAAAGCGGGCGGGGCGAGCGGGATGAGCGGGGAAAAGCCCCGTTGATGGCACTGGCCATAAACGCCACAATGCCTGGGCGGTGACCCCTCGCCGCGTGCGGCGCATGCACAAGAAAGCTATGCGCAGGAGGCATTCCCATGCTTGTGCAGCAAAACCACCACCCCACCCGCCGCACCGCCCTCGCGGCCCTGCCCGCCGCCGCCCTGCTGCTGCCCGGCCTGGCCCGCGCACAAACACCAACGCCTACCGCCGCAGCGCGCCTGCAATCCTGGCCCCTCAACACCCGCGCCGCCACCGGCATACACGACATCGCGCCCGCGCCCGACGGCGGCGTCTGGTTTTCGGCCCAGCGCAGCGGCCACCTGGGCTGGTTCGACCCGCGCAGCGGCAAGACTGAATTGATTGCTTTGGGCGGCGGCTCGTCACCCCACGGCGTCATCGCCGGCCCCGACGGCGCGGCCTGGCTCACCGATGGCGGGCAAAACGCCATTGCCCGCGTGGCCTGGCCCTCGCGCCAGGTGAAGGTGTTCCCCCTGCCCGCCGGCACGCCCTATGCCAACCTCAACACCTGCGCCTTCGACGGCGACGGCAACCTGTGGTTCACCGGCCAGAGCGGCTATGTCGGCAAGGTCGACGTGCGCAGCAGCACCGTGACCGTCAAAGACTCCCCCCGCGGCCGCGGCCCCTACGGCATCTGCGCCACCCCCAAGGGCGATATCTGGTGGTGTTCATTGGCCGGCTCCTTCATCGCCCACCTGGACCCCAAGACCGGCGAGTCCCGCATCGTCGAACCACCCACGCCGCGCCAAGGCGCAAGAAGGGTCTGGTCAGACAGCAAGGGCCGCATCTGGGTGTCGGAATGGAGCAGCGGAAATCTCTCAATGCACGACCCGGCACTCGGCACAGGCGCCAATAGCTGGAAAACATACAAAGCCCCAGGCGCCGACCCGCATGTGTACGCGGTCTACGTTGACCACAAAGACACGGTCTGGGCCTCGGAGTGGAGCAACAACGCGATGCTGCGCTTTGACCCCGGCAGCGAGAAATTTGAGGCCATCCCCCTGCCCCGCGCCAATGCCGCGGTGCGGCAGATCCTGGGACGGCCCGGGGAGGTGTGGCTGCCTGAGAGTGGGACGGAGTTTGTGATGGTGATTCGGACAGGGTGAGGGATAAATGCATAGCCTTCAACATTTCGCCGCTTTCGCAACTTTCGCCGTGCTTCTATCGTCAAGGGAACTCGCCTCGCTACGAGAGGCCAACTTACTCCGCTATGCAATTCCTCTTCTTCGCGAATACTCGCGTAAACGCTGGTACCGGGCATCCTGAGCAAGCTTTGGTGCAGCTTTCACAATCTCGTCCAAACATTTCCCCAATTCCTGAGGAGCCCATTGCTGGTCGGCTATCACGATATCCAACAGATGCAGCGCATCAGTCGGGAATTGCGAACACAAACCGGATTTGTACAGCAGGCGCACAACGTAGTTTGGGTGCTCAATTGGTTGGAGCCAATCTTGCATCGCAGCCAAAGCAGCCGGGAACTCAGATCGGGCAGCAATAATCACCCGGGTCAATGATCCGGCGATTCGCGGAGTTGCAAGGCCACGTGATTTTGGCCAAATGTGTTGCCAGAATGGCTGGACACGGTTATTCCAATAGTCCTCTCGCTGATCGGCGGCTCCTTCAAGAGCTTGATAGAGCGCCTGTGCGGATTCCGCCAAACCCTCTTGCGGCAGTGTTCCAATGGCGGACCGGAACTCGTCCACGCTATAGCCTTCTGTCGGTCCCAGCGCCGCGTAAGTCAGGAAGGAGGCGAACTGCTGTCGGTGTTCACCTAAGTCGACGTAATGACTTGCGCTCTCCAGGAACTGCGGCTTGAACGCAATCATCAACGGCTGGTACAAGCGCGGCGACCACAGGAAACCTTCCCATGCAGCTTTTGCTTCGCCAGGATTGTGCCAACTGAACAGGGGCAATAAGTATTGCTCAGCCCACGGTCGGTCGACGCGGAAGATCGCTATCAATCGCGAACTAAGCAGTACCCTGCCGTGACGAAACCGGTCCACCTGCACATCGCACAGTGCAGTAAAAAAAGGCTCGATGTCAGCTGGAAGCCGATCATTGTCATTCGGACTGCGTTTGAACCAAAGGTTGATCAGTGCCTGCGTGACATGCCCGACCGGATGATTGATGGCCTCGGTAACGGATTGGTCCATCGGTTCTCCATTGCGCGTCATCCCGGTACCTGTTTCGAAAGGCACGCCTAGAACGCGGCGGCATAGGTTCAGCAGAATCTCCTCGTGCTGATTAGTTGACTTCGAAACAGTATCAATCCACCACGTCACACCGTGAGCAATCTCCTGGATTACGCTGTCAGGCATTGTCAGCACCAGAGGTGCGGCGTATCGCCAGGACCGCATAACCATTCCTTCTTCGCCCCATGCCTGGAGCGCCTCGCGCCATCGGCCGACTGGCCACATACCACCGCGCGCCAGATCGCATAGCGCGTACAGGCTGTGAAAGAAACGGGTGCGGCAGACATCGCGCCACGTGTCCTCGTAAAACGGTCGCCGTTCGGGCTGTGGCTTCATCAGCCATTGAATCAGCTCGTGCCGTTTTCGAGGCGCGATGTCTACATCTCGGCTTTCCTCGTAGTCCGGATCACCAGTACCACTCATCCAGTGAGAGAACTCATCACTCTCATTGTTCGCCAACTGCCACTTCGAGTATGCATTGGATATATCCACCAAGCGAGCTGTTGCAAGTGCCCCTAGCGTGAGATTCGAGGCTTTCAATTTTGCGAGATGCAGCCAGACTGAATGAGCTACTAAGTCTTGCCATCGATCCGGTTCCAGATCATTCTTGTACATATTGCGCGGAGGGCCGGCCAAGATGGCGGACTCCAGACGTTCCTGGTTGACTCCTTCCAGCTTGTTCCCTTTCAGAACCAATAGTCTGAACACTTCTCGCTGGGTATCTGTCGACCATAGCCACCAAGCGTCATCAGCCAACAGCCAATTCACCCACTGTTCGGTTGCGATGCAATTCTCTTGGCTGGCAGCAAAAAGGGCCAATCGTTTGAAAGTGGGATATGGCAGATCAAACCACGTCAGGGCAATCTGCTTAGCGCGGGCGCTGTCATCGCTGTGAACCGCCAGCCACGCATCGCGCAGCAACTCGATCAGGGCCACCCAGTCGTGGAATCCTCGGTTCTGCCAATGTGGACTAATAGAAGGAAGGTCCCAGTAAGATCGGTCACTGCGGTTATCGGCCTCACCCAACTCGTGCAACAGGTCCAGCGCATCATGCAGAAGTTGCTGAAAATCCTCGAGCAGCTGCGGCAAGACAGACGTCCAGTCTTTGTCGGAAACGTCGAGCAGAGACGAGAGCACATGATCGGCAGCTAGTACCAAGTCCCAGTCCACCAGCTGCTTGATTCGCGTGGGTTCGTCTGTACTCTCTTTCTCATCGCTCCACCGAAATGGCTTTTTCAGTGACACTTGGGGCGCGAGAATTTCGCGTAACTCAAACCGTAGCGTGGTAGTCAGTCCCTCTCGCTTCAGCCGGCTTTTCCAGCGATAGAGATCGGAATGGTGCCACGGCGACTTCACTCGCCCGCTGAGCAGCAAACGCCAGAGGGTACGCATCAACAAGCTGGGGATAGACTGGGCCGCGTGCGAGCGGATTTCGTCCAGCTCTGCGGTCTTTCCTTCGTGCTCCAACGAGGTAATGCGGTCCAGTTCGTGCTCAATCAACCATGACAGGCGGTCATGCAACTGGCCGCCACGTTGCGCGATCCAAATGACCAACCTCGGGTCACCCAAGTGGCGTACCAACCACCGAGCTAGCTGAAACATTACGTCATCCCACTGACTGCCGGTGATACTACCGAAGACCAGCGACATCGACGGTGAGCGATCATAGGGTGCAGGCCGTCGAATCAGGCTGAAGCGCAACTCGGTGTCCACCCTGTCGCGCGACGGTACACCAAAACGGGCCAGATCGCTTTGCTGAAAACGCTCTATCGAGAAAGCCTCCAGCAGCCAGTCCAGCGGCGGGACAGGGTTGAATTCCGCAAATCCTTTGGCAGGTAGTCCCGACTTGTCTGACAAAGCCCACAACATTCGGCCGACGAAGTCATCTTGTTGAGTGCTTGCCGAGGGCCGTGCCAACGCATGGCTCACGACAATGCGCTCTTTGCCCAATACTCCGTCGCGGTAAGTTTCTGCCCAAGCCTGCAGGGTCTTGTGCAGCGCCGAATGGTCGTGACTGCCGGCGGGAACTTCGTACAGGATCGGGGTAACGCCCTTGGCTTCCCACTCGATAGCCTTGCGGTGTTCCTGCCCTGACTCATAGTCACCCAGCGCCCAGGCTTGTGGTGTGACTTCGCCCAGCATCCGGTCTGCGGCCAGCGCATCCATCATGTACCGTAGCACAGGATCATTGATGCTGTAACCGACGAAGCAGACCACGTAATTGCGAAATAGCTCGCTGACAAAGCGTGCGGCCCAGCGCTCGGTCAGATAGGCCAGACCAAAATCACCACTGGTGACGACCAACCGGTTCAGGGCAGTGTCGTCCGCTTTGCCGGACAGCAGGCCGTGCAAGTACACCACCCCGTCCCAGCGGCTGTTCTTTGGTATCGGCAGCATCGGTGCGCCATATGCTTGGAACGCTTGGCCTGTGCGTTTGGCCGCCATGTGGAATACACGGTCAAAGTTGGTGGTTACCAGACGCAGCGCATCTCCACGGCTGCGGCGCGCCAACTGGAGCAGTGCCTCATGGGTAGTGGTTGAACCCTTGCGACGCAATTTGGGTTTGAGTGTCTGAGCGAGAGCGCGACGCACTGCAAGGCGCTGCCCCGGCAGGCGTCGCTCCAGCAGGTCGAGTGCCGCGTCAAACTGTCCGCGATCTAAGGCTTCGCGTTCAATTTCCGTGGGTGTCGTGCCGTTCAGCCGGTAGATATCTTCGACCAACCCCTTGAAGCCGGGCAAGCCTGCGGGATAGGAAATTCCAGCACCACAGAAAAACACCACGCGGCCCTCCTCGTGCGCCTGCAAAAGCGCATCTGGAATGTCGGGACCACTGGTGATGAACTGCACAGGTTGCCTCTTTTTTTGAACTATCGGCCGTTTTACTTAGCTGGGACGCTGGACTTGCATCCCACAGCAAACCAACTGCATAGACGATTCGGAGAATCTATCTTTGACTTTACAAGCGAGGTTGACACAATCATCTCGTTAGGTACCACTGAAACTTTTCGATCTACGGCAACAAGCACCGCACTTGTGGAGAAGCGACGAAGTCCCAAGAGTTCATGAGATTCAGTGCCATCTTCTGTTTTCAGAACAACGGTCCAATTCGGAGAATTCTGCTCGAGTACGGCTCGCCCCTGCCCATAACCCAGAAGGCCAACCCAGATGCCCAGCAGAGGAAGAATCAGAAAAAGACGACGGCCAGTTTGACTAAACGCAGCCCCTAGTCGCTCATGTCGAACAACCCATGACGCCAGAGTTCCCCATGCGACCAGAGCTCCCACATAAAGTGCGCGACTTGAGTTTGTGAGAAAAAAGTCGGTGATCAAAGAAATTACAACGACAGCCCCAAAGAGATAGGCCGGGCTCTTGCGGAACCAACGAGTGAAGCGGGGGTGAGGAGAAAGACGAATGAGTTCCTCTTCAGATTGCCCTCCCTCTAAGCGTCGAGCAGCCATTTCATATAGGGCAAATATCAATGCATAAACTACAGCCTTCGGAGTCCAAACTAGAGCACTTCTGACATGATCGGACAGATTGGTAGGTACATCTTCAAACGCGAGTCCGAGCGAATAGAGATAACTAAAATCAAATGCTGTAGACAAGAGCAACAGAAGCGCGGTCGCGACTCCAAGCGACTTGGTGAGGTTATCCAGTAAAGGCGATGCGGCGAAGGATGTAGGTGTGTCGTGAGTCATCTATCGTTCTGGTCTGAGCGGTTTTATAGCTGCTTCAAGCTGAATTTATTTCTCTGCACGGCGTACTTAATAATTCTCAGCTTTCCCCTTTCCAAGCAGGGGGTAGTCTGCAGTAGACGAATTCGCTGCACAACCTTCGATCGGAGGAGATGATGTTGTTTCGACAATCAGAAGAATTGAATCGTCGGTTGGTCTATCAGCGCATCACCGATGCATAGGAGTACCGGTCCAACCCTCTAGCCTTAGGTCATACGCTCGCCGCGATGGATGATCAATTTACCGTCCGCCGCCTCAACGCCCAAGCAAAATAAGCCCCCTCCGCCGCCATCACCCCGCCCCCCAGCGCCACCACGGCGCTGGTGCCTATGCGGTCAATCAAGGCCGCGGCCAGCACCACGCCCAGGGACTGGCCCAGGAACAGGAAAGACGCGAACAGTGAGACGGCCGTGCCGCGCGCTTCGGGCGCCATCTGGGTGGCGTTGGCCTGCATGACGTTGTGGAACATGAAAAAACCAAAACCACCGACCAGGCTGGCCGGGATGGCCGGGCCCCAGTGCGGGATGTAGGCAATCGCCAGTGCGCTGATGCCGAGCAGCGCGCCACCCAATAACACCAGGCCGTGCTGGCCCAGGCGGGGGATCAGCGCGCGGCCTGCGGCCATGTAGCCGACGCCGCCCAGGCCGAAGAGCGCGACGATGGCGCCTGAGACCGAGAGCGACAAACCGAGTGCATGGTGCAGATGCGAGGCCCACATGGCCAGCACCCCAAAGCCCATGGCGCCTTCGATCACGGCCAGCAGCAAAATGGTGCGCGACCAGGGGCGGCTGGCGATCAGCAAAGCCTGTTTGATGAAATGCGGGCGTGCCACGGGCGCTTGCGATGTTGGCATTGCCTCTGCGACGGGCTGCGCTTTTTGCTGCCGGCGCAGATCGCCCCACAGCAGCGAGCCCACAGTGCCAAACAGCAGCACCAGGAAGGCAAACGCCCAGCGCCAGCCGAGCGCGTCGGTCAGCAGCCCGCCCAGCAACTGGCCGCAGACAATGCCCAGCGTGCTGCCCAGCCCCGTGCGTGTGAGCATCTCCTGCAGCTCATGGGGCGGCACGGCGTCGCCGACCCAGGCCATGGCGAGCGGGATCAGCGCGGCAGCCCCCAGGGCCATCATGATGCGGGCCAGCAGCAGCACGTCGAGGCTGGTGGCGAACACGGCCACGAGGCTGCCGACGCTGCAGCCCAGTGCTGCAAAGGTGACGATGCGGAACTTGCCCAGCCTGTCGCCCAGCGGCCCATAAAACAGTTGCGAGATGCCGTAGGTGACGGCAAACACCGAGACGACCTGCGCGGCCTGCGCGAGACTGACGGCGAAGACGCGCGAGAGCTCGGGCAGCATGGCGTCGCAAATGCGCTGGGCCACCATGCTGGAGAAGGTGGCACACGAGAGCAGCAGGATGGAGCGGCGGGTGGCGGGAGAGAGGGACGAACCAGGCAGAGTGGAAGAGCGGGTGGCGCCAGGCGCAGCGGCTGAAGTCATGAAGTGAGGGGCCCGAATCAAGGTAGCGGGCGACAGGCCCACGCTCTGATGGATTGTAGGCAGTGCAGGCAATTCACGTAGCCCACTCACAAAACCCTGCCGGCATCGTTGCGCAGCGCCTGTGCAAAATGGCGGATTGACGATTCCAGGAGACACCCCATGCCCGCCACGCCCACCACACCCACTTCAACCGAAAACTGCCGCATCAATTACCTGGAGCTCAACGTCAGCGACATAGACAAAGCCAAGGCCTTTTACGGCAAGGCCTTTGGCTGGACCTTTACCGACTACGGCCCGCAGTACACCGAGTTCTCTGACGGCGGGATGAAGGGCGGCTTCACGACGCAGGCGGCGCCCTCGCCTGCCGGCGGCCCGCTGGTGGTCTTGTATGCGAACAAACTCGAAGCCGCGCGTGACAGCGTGCTGGCAGCCGGGGGGCGCATCAAGCGCGAGATTTTTCCGTTTCCGGGCGGGCGGCGCTTTCATTTCCAGGACGCGGACGGCTATGAGCTGGCGGTCTGGTCGCACAAATGAACATAGGCGATACACCCGCACCGGAGGCCGTGGCGGCCGGGCGCTTCAGCTTCCGGCCTCTGCAAACGACCGACCTGCCCCTGCTGCACAGCTGGCTGTCGCGCCCGCACTGGACCGAGTGGTGGGGGCCGGCGCCTACGCTCGCTGAGGTGCAGGCCGACTATGGAGCCTGGATCAATGACCCGGCCCAGGTGCAGCCGCATATCGCGCTGCTGGACGGTGAGCCCTTCGGCTACATCCAGTCTTACGTGGCCATGGGTTCGGGCGGCGGCTGGTGGGAAGCGGAGACCGACCCGGGCGTGCGCGGCATAGACCAGTCGATTGCCGACGCGGCGCAACTGGGCAAGGGCCTGGGCACGGCGATGGTGAAGGCCTGGGTGGAGAGGCTGTTTGCCGACCCGCAGGTCACCCGCATCCAGACCGACCCGGACCCGCGCAATGCGCGCGCGATCCGCTGTTATGAAAAAGCCGGGTTTCGCGCGGTGGGCGAGGTGTTGACGCCGGATGGGATGGCGTTGTTGATGGTGTGTGAACGCACATAAGCCACGATCACACGCTGGTTCTGCCGTGCCGCTGGCATTCCACGGCAGGGCCTCAACCGCCCGCCGGCACCGCAAGCAGAGACCGCGGACTTTTCACAAAATCTGCGGGATAAACCGCTCTAGTCAGCCCAAAAGCTTGTGCGCCATCTACCCGCAGCCTGGCAACGCGGCTCGCCGGTCCTGAAAATAATTTGCCGGCATCCTTTAAACAGAGGAGGACACCCGCCGGGGTGAGGAATAGACTTCGAAAAAAAATCCACCCGGCAAAGAGGGCAATGACCGCAAAGCGCGGTTAAAAAAGGAGAGGGTATGAGGATGAACGCGTTAACCCCTATCGGCCTCGCGCAGCTTGCGCTGTGCGCCGCCTTTTTGGTGCCGCAGTCGGCGAAGGCGCAGTCGCTGTGCCCCCCATCCTGGCCGGCCGCCTTTACCGCAAAGGCCAACGCGATCCTGGAACTTCTGGCCAATAGCACCTATAAAAGAAATCAACCCGTCGCCCTGGCCAATTGTGTTCGCGACGCCGCGATGCAGACGGATGTCGAGGACGCGCGTGCCGCGGACCCGGAAAACCTCTCTCGAGTCCTGAAGCAGGTGGCCGATTTTCAGCACAAGACATCCGCCACCCTCAAGGCCTCGGGTGACTCGGATGCGGCCGCATACTGGTTAAAACAGGAGGCCGAGTTTCGCGCCTGGTACCTGGACGAACTGGCGAGCCCGGTGGGTCCTCCGCTACCTCCCGGCCGGCTACGCGACACCTACCTTGAAGGTGTTCATTCCTTGATGGATGGCTATGAAATCGTCAATACCGCGGAGCCGGTGGTGCGTTGGATGGAAAAGGCGCCACCTGAAATCTATTACCCGGCAACCTACGGGATCTGGATACGGGCGGTTGCCAGCTGCTCGAGCTGGAGCTTCAAGGATGCCGCCAATGCAACGGATGCCGCCCTGAGAACCAGCCTTTGCAGCGCGGCCTGCAGATCCATGGCAAGCAGTGCACGCGAAGCCATCGATCATTTTGCCGGTCGCGCGGCCCCCGAAGCCCTTGGGAAATCCCGAAGCCTGCTTGATCGCACACGCCAGGCCCTTAAATCCTGCGGAGGCGGCAGATGAAGCGCCTGATCACCCCCGTGCTGATCAGCCTTGCCTTGCTGCCCGCGCTGCTGGCACTGCCGGTCGGGGCAGCAGCGGCCGGCGCCGCCTCGATGGCAACGCTGTCGATCGATGCAGATAAGACCGCGGTTTTTGGGCAGCCCTTGCCTCTGATTCTGGTGATTCGCAACAATGCTGCCGCGAAAGGCAGCGGCATCACACCGCAGAGCATCAAGGTCATCCCCATAGGCCGTCTGGCCGACGTTTACGAGGATCTGGATATTTCGGACAGCGCTACGGGCTTCACGGCCATTCTGCCGGGCGAAACCTTGCAATTGCGCAAACAGCTAGCGCTCAAGAAGGACCAACGCTGGCAGCGCTACTTCCATACGACGCAGGCCTATGAGGTGATGGTGGAAGCTACCTGGGCCGACAACTCCCAGGCGGCCACGCGCCAGCCTGTCACCATGCTGTCCTCGCCAGCGGCGGTGATATGCGGTGGCATCCTGGGGGCTTTGCTGCTAACGCTTTTCACCGGCCTTTATCCACTGTTACGCTCCAGGCCAAAAAACATCGAAGAAACAACGGCTGACTTGATTTGGAGCATGTTCGCCTCCAGCCTGATGGGCGCCATACTGGCCATGCTGATCATTGCGATTACGCGCGGGACCTCTTCGATTACCTTACCGGTGGTAATCAAGGTCGAGGACTTTGTAGGCGGCTTGATGGTGGGCATGTTCAGCCATGTGCTGGCCCCGTGGCTGGCGGAAAAACTGAGCATCCCCGGCGCGCTTTCCACATCAACCTCTGTATCGTCATCAGCAGGCTCCACGAATGCTGCGCCCCATGATACCGAGGACGGGTGCGATGCCACCATCAGCGAGCCCACACCCGACGAAGAACTACCGGCATCCAGAGGAGGCGTCGCCTGATATGGCCTACAAACTCACATGGCTTGCCGACACATTGCTGAATGCGGGACTCAAGGTCGCCGAGGTTCCGGGCTGGCAAAACCGCGGCCGCGCGGAAATGGGGGATGTGCTGGGTATTCTTTGCCACCACACGGCTGGCCCCAAGAATGGGAACATGCCTTCACTGAGGACATTGATTGAAGGCCGAAGCGATTTGCAAGGACCCTTGTCGCAACTGGGGCTGGGCCGCGACGGTACCTATTACGTGATTGCCGCGGGCCGCTGCAACCATGCCGGCTCCGGCTCCTGGCAGGGCCTTACGGAGGGCAATTCCAACTTCATCGGCATCGAGGCCGAGAACACCGGGCTGAGAACGGACCCCTGGCCGGATGTGCAGATGGATGCCTACCGCAGGGGCGCGGCAGCCATCCTGAAGCACGTCGGGAGGCCGGCAACCATGTGCGCGGGCCACAAGGAATATGCCTTGCCCCCTGGCCGCAAAACAGATCCGCCGTTTGACATGACCATGTTCCGCTCGGAAGTTTCCGCCATCCTCGCCGGCACCGTGGCGCAGCCCCCACCGATTCCGGCAGTGACGCCGGCAGCGCAGGTGGGCGGTACTGAAAAACCCACTTTGCGCCGCAATGCCACTGGAGAGTTTGTCGCCCTCCTCCAGCAGAAGCTGCAGACCGATGTCGACGGATACTTCGGCCCGTACACGGAGGCCGCCGTGCGCGCTCTCCAGAAATCCCGGGCCTTGGTGCCGGACGGCATTGTCGGCCCCAAGACCTGGGCCTTGCTGGACCCCGGTTGAGTTTTTCGCGCGCATAGCGAGCCGCCGGTCGGCCTGCTTTCGGTGTCTGTCGATGCGCCATGAGCTTCAGGGCGTAACGACGGCGGGCGCGCGCTGCGGCGTGGGGCGCTGGGTGCGGACGTAGTTCAATTCGTTCTGGGCACGCCTGTCGTTCTTGTCGAGCTCCAGGCATTGCAGGTAGACCTTTTCGGCATCGTCCCAGCGGCCCTGTTCGACATAAACATAGGCGATGCCGCGCCAGGCGCGGGACAGTTCCTTGTTCTTGACCTCGGGCGGGGAAAACTCTTTGGCGGCGGTTTCGGCCTGCTCAAAGATTTTGAGAGCCTGGGGCCAGTTGCGTTGGCCCAGGTACACGGTGCCGAGCTCGCCCAGGTACTGGGAGTTCCGGGGCGCCAGGGCCAGGGCGGCTTCGAGTGCGCTGCGTGCTTCGGCCGGGCGTTTGAGTTCAATCAAGGCATAGGCCTTGAGGTACCAGGCATCCGACCAGACCTGCGGCACGATGATCGCGCCCTGCTTGGGTTCTTCCTTGGCGTTGGCCGCCTGCAGCAGGTACAGCAGGCTTTCCACCTGCGAACGGCCGGTGTAGGGCTTGGCTTTCTGGTGCTTGTAGCGCAGCTCATAGGCGGCGATGATTTTGTCGAAGTGGTCGGTAATTGCTCGGTCGGGCTGGCGGAGCTGCAGCAGATTGGCGCCGGCCATCAGCTGCTGCTCCAGCGCGGCATCTTCAGGGTTGGCCGCGGCCTGCGGGGGCGCGCCTGCTGTGGCGGGCTGGCTGAAGGCGGGAGAAGCGGCAAAGAAGGAAAAAGCCAGCGCCGTTGCCGCCAGCCAGGCCGTTGGCTGTTTGAGAGTTTTGGGCATTGTGGATATCCAGGTTAACGGGCACAAAAAACTACCAATCGATGAAGCACGGCGCTTACTTTAAGTGCACCAAGCTGGGACTGGGTCTTGTCCCTGGCTTGCGCGCCCCGCCTCACCACCTCACCACCTTACTCAGCGCGAAAACTCCAGCGAGAAGGGGTGTACATCGAAGAGATAGAAGCTGGGAGAGCGCCATTCTTCAGGACCGGACTTGAAAGTCTTCCAGGGGGTATAGGCCACAACATAGAGCTTACGTCCGGCAATCGTAGACAGCGGATTCTTTCCTTGGGCGTAATTGAACTCCGCGTAATTGCGATTCGCACCGGTGACAGGGTCTACAAAGGGCCAGACGGATTGATACGGTTTTGCCGCCGTAGGGCAGCCCTTCAAATCCCGGCAGGCCTTGTCGTACTCGGCTCGCGCCCACACGGTCGCATCTGTCCCCATCGTTATTTCTTCATCGATATCGGAGCGCGGGTTGTGGGCTCCCCCCAGGTCAAGAAGACTGGAACTTGGCGCGCCTGCCATGTAGTAGCCCGCACCTGAAAACACCTTCGATGTTTTTGTCAGGTAGGTGATTTGAGTTTTCAAGGCCAGGTTGATTCCCGGACGGCATTCAGCGGGCGTCAGCTCAACCCGAAAGGGAGCGGGAAGCAGCTTGAAAACCGGCACAGCCTCCTTCGACGAAACGATTTCGACGTTGTCCTGAAATACCCGCAAGGTGCACTGCGGCTCGGCAGCTGCCATTGCGTGCAGGAAACCCAAGCCTAAGCCAAGGAAAATTTTGTACATCGCTCCCCCCCCCCAGTTGAATAGCGCAGACGCAGCGCTCTGTCTTTTTATAAGGCCTTGCCCAGCCGTCCCACACCCTCTTCAATCTTCGCCACATCGGCCGTGGCGAAGCTCAGGCGCAAGGTGGCGAGGTCGGGGTTGGCGGCATAGAACGGCGCGCCGGGCACAAAGGCCACGAGCTGCTCGATGGCCTTCTTCGCGAACTCACCGGCGTCCTGGCTTTTGCCGTTGGCGCCGGTGAGGCGGGCCCAGAAGAACAGGCCGCCTTGCGGCTGGGTGAATTCAATCGCGTCGCCGAGTTCGCGCTTCAGGGCATTGCCCATGGCGGTGGCGCGTTCGCCGTAGACCTTGCGCACGCGCTTGAGGGTTTCGGGCATGCGGCCGGCCTTGAGGTACTGGGCGGCGGTGGCCTGGGCGAAAGTGCTGGTGTGGGCGTCGCTGAACTGTTTGCACATGGTGGCCTTGGCCAGCAGTTCGGCGGGAGCAACCATCCAGCCCACGCGCAGGCCGGGGCTGAGCACCTTGCTGAGGGAGCCGCAGTGGGCGAGCAGTTCGCGGCTGCCGGGCACGCTGGGGCTGAGGGCCAGCAGCGAGGGCGGCGGCGCTTCGCCGAAAAACAGGTCGCCGTAGGGGTCGTCCTCGACGATGAGGGTCTGGTGCTTGACGGCCATCTCCAGCACCTTCTTGCGGCGCTCCAGGCTCAGCAGTGCGCCGCTGGGGTTGCCGAAGGTGGGGATCAGGTAGACGAACTTGGGTTTGTGCTGGGCGATCAGTTGTTCGAGTTCGTCGGTCTTGACGCCGTGGGCGTCTATCGGCGCGCTGATGAGTTCGGCGCCGTAGAGGCGGAAGCACTGGATGGTGGCCAGGAAGGTGGGGCCTTCGACGATGACCTTGTCGCCGGGGGAGATCATGGTCTTGCCGAGCAGGTCGAGCGCCTGCTGGCTGCCGGTGGTGACGATGAGATTCTCGGGGGCGACGTCCTTGGCGCCCTTGGTGGCCATGAAGGCGCTGAGCTGTTCGCGCAGCGGGCCGTAGCCTTCGGTGGCGCCGTATTGCAGGGCGCCGCCGGGTTCTTCATTGAGGGCCTTGTTGCTGGCTTCCTGGATGCCGGCCACGTCGAACATGGCGGGGTCGGGGAAGCCGCCGGCAAAGCTGACGATGCCGGGCTTACCCAGCAGTTTGAACAATTCGCGGATGGCGGAGGTTTCAACGTTGTTGAGGCGGTCGGCAAAGTGCAGGGGCATGTTCGGTTTCTCGCTTTCTGGGCTGCATTGTCGCCAATTTGGGCGGGGGTTGCGCGCTACTTGGCGGCCTGGAGGCGCCTGGAGGACGTCTTTTGGGGTGGTTGACAGAGTACCGGTCTAGAGTAATACTCCAGTCATGAGCGACACCGCCCCATCCTCCGCCCCATCCTCCGCCTCACCTTCCGCCCCTGCCCCGACCCGTGACCGCCTGCTGGAGGCCGCCACCAAAGTGTTCCTGGCCCAGGGCTTCACGGCCGCCTCGATGGACATGGTGCGCCAGGAGGCGGGGGTGAGCAACGGCAGCCTGTACCACCACTTCCCGACCAAGGCGCTGCTGGCCGATGCGCTGTATGCGCACACGCTGCGCGACTTCCACGCGGCGCTGACGGCGCCGATTGCCGGCAAGGCCTCGGCGCAGGCCGGGGTCAAGGGCCTGCTGCGCGCCTATATCCAGTGGGTGGTGCAACACCCGGAGCAGGCGCGGCTGCTGCACGCGCTGCGGCGCGGCGGCGGTATGACGGACGGCGCCGAGATCAACGCGGCCAATGAACAGGTGTTTGGCGCGCTGAAGGCCTGGATGGAGCAGCGCATGGAGGCCGGCGAGATGCGGGCCATGCCTTTTCACCTGTGGATGGCGCTGGTGTTTTCGCCGGCAATGTCGCTCACGCAGCGCTGGGCCAGCCAGCCGGCGCCGGCGGTCGCACCCAAGGTGCGGGCCGCGCTGGAGCACGCCGCCTGGATGGCCGTGGCGCCCTGAACCCCTTCACCTTCCCCACCTTCAACCAAGGAGTCCCTGTATGAAAGTTGTCAACGTTCATCAACGCCTTTTGCATGCCAGCCCGGAACGGGTAGGCGCACTGCTTGATTCACTGGGCTCGCCGGCCGATGCGCTGTGGCCGGGGCGGGCCTGGCCACGCATGAAGTTCGACAGGCCGCTGGCTGTGGGCGCGGTCGGCGGCCATGGGCCGATTCGTTATACGGTGGAGGCGTATGTGCCGGGCCAGTCGGTGCGCTTTCGCCTGACGGCGCCCGCGGGATTCGAGGGCTGGCACGGCTTTGAAGTGCTGGACGCCACGCCCGCGCATTGCGTGCTGGAGCACCGCATCGAGATGCAGGCCCGCGGCCCCGCCCTGCTCTACTGGCCGCTGGTGATAGCGCCGCTGCACGACGTCTGCGTGGAAGACGTGCTGTCGCAGGCGCAGCTCTCGCTGGGCCTGGAGCCCCGGCCCGTGCCCTGGACGGCGCGCGTGCGCCTGCTGCGCCGGCTGGCCTCGGGCGGCAGGCGGCCGGCGCCGCCGTTCGCGCGGGGGCAGCATGCCCGCTGACTGGCAGGCCAAGGCGAGACTAAACTCCTTAAAAGGAGTTATTTTACTTAACTACATTAAAGGAGTATTATCGATTAACTACTTTTGAGGTGTATTGTGAGCAATGTGACTTATCCGGTAGACACGCCCCAGCAGCTGCGCACCATGTTGCGAACCCTGCGCCAGGCACGCAAATTGACCCAGACCCAGCTGGGTGAAATGCTGGGCGTCAGCCAGAAGCGCATCGCGCGCATAGAGGCCGCGCCTGAAGTCACGGCTTACGACCAGATTGCGCGCATCGTTTCGGCCATGGGCTGCAGCCTTGTGATTGAAGAGGCTCCCCGGCATCGCGTGGCGGAAGACGAGCCGCCCCCCTATGCGCCGAAATGGTAGGCGGGCAAATACCATGGTGACCTTCCGCCGCCCCCGCAGCAGCCCAGGTTCCGGCACGCTGACGGTGTGGGCCAATGGAGAGCCCCTCGGCAACTGGTCCGTTGCCGACGGTGAGCATCGCTTCCAGTACGACGAAAAGTGGCTGCAGTCCCCCTCTTTACGCCAGTTGTCGCTTTCATTGCCTTTCATGCCCGGCAACCTGCCGCATCGCGGCGAGGTGGTGCATAACTTCTTTGACAACCTGCTGCCCGACAGCGATGCCATACGCCGGCGGCTGCGTGACAAGTTCGCCACGGGCGGTACGGCCGCATTTGAATTGCTGGCCGCCGTGGGACGCGACTGTGTGGGCGCGGTGCAACTGCTGCCGCCGGGGATGGAGCCCGAGGGCTTTGACCGCATTGAGGCACGGCCGCTGGACGAAGCCGGCGTGGAGCAAGCCATCGATAACGCGGTCACGGCCGGGCGGGTGCTGGGCCAGCAGCAGGAAGACGACTTTCGTATCTCGATTGCCGGTGCGCAGGAGAAGACCGCCCTGCTCCGCCACAATGGCCAATGGTGCCGGCCGCTAGGCGCTACCCCCACGACGCACATCATCAAGCTGCCGCTGGGCCTGGTGGGCAATGTGCGGGCCGACATGCACACCTCTGTCGAAAATGAATGGCTGTGCGCGCGGATTCTGGATTTGCTGGGCCTGCCGGTAGCGGCATGCGACATTGCGACTTTCGGCCAGCGCAAGGTGCTGGTGGTAGAACGGTTTGACCGCGCCCCTGAAATCCCGCCAGGGCGGCCGCCCTGGCTGGCGCGGTTGCCGCAGGAAGACTTTTGCCAGGCGCTTGGCGTGGCCGGCGCCATGAAGTATGAATCGGACGGAGGGCCGGGCATATGGGCCATCTTGCGCCAGCTAGACAGGAGCAGCCAGGCCGCTGTTGACAAGCTGGTGTTCGTCAAGACCTTGCTCGCCTTCTGGATCATGGCCGCGACGGACGGCCACGCCAAGAATTTCTCTATCTTCCTGGAACGAGGCGGCGGCTTTCGCATGACGCCGCTGTATGACGTGCTGTCGGCGTGGCCCATCATCGGCAATGGGCCCAACCAGGTCAGCCCGCGCCGCGCCAAACTGGCCATGGCCTTGCGCAACAAGAATACGCACTACCATTTGCACGAAATCCGCACGCGCCACTGGGAAGCGCTGGCGCGGCAAAGCGGCGTGCCCGGCGCCTTCGCCCAGATGGTGGCGCTGGTGCTGCAAGTGCCGTACGCGCTGGAGCGCATGGCCGAACAACTGCCGCCGGACTTTCCCGAGCCGGTGTTTGCCGCCATTCGCCGCGGCATGCTGGCGCAGGCTGAACAGTTTGTGGCCGAACTGCCATGACAGAGCCCGGCCTTGACCCCGCAGCCCGCCGCGCCTACATCGCCCGCATCAACCGCGTGGTGGACCACATCAGCGCCAACCTGGCCGGCACGCTGGACTTGCAAGCCCTGGCCGACGTGGCTTACTTCTCGCCCTGGCACTTTCACCGCGTGTTTCAGGCGGTGACGGGCGAAACCCTGGCCGACTGCGTACGCCGGCTGCGGCTGGAGGCCGCGGCCCAGCGCCTGATTTTTACGCCGCAGACCGCGCTGCAAATCGCGCTCGACACCGGCTTTGCGTCGGCCGAGGTTTTCAGCCGTGCCTTTCGCGCCCATTTCGGCATGACACCCACGGCCTGGCGGCGCGGGGGCTGGCGCGAGTGGGCGACGCGCCGGCAGATTGAACTTAGCAAGATTCATCAAGGCAATCACAAGCCGAATCAAGACTCCATCATGGCGTTGTTTAAAGATAGAACCCTCTGGCCCACCGGGCCGGTACCTTCATCCGAAAGAACCCTTGCCATGCACATTGAACTCAAAACCCTTCCCCCCATGCGCCTGGCCTATATGCGCAACACCGGGCCGTACGGCGACCAAGTGGCGCAGCTGTGGCAGCGCTTTGTCGCCTGGTGCGGCCAGCACGGCTACATGAACCCGCGCCCCAAGATGTACGGCATCAGCCAGGACAACCCCGAGATCACGCCAGCCGACAAGTGCCGCTACGACGCCTGCATTGAGGTGGACGAAACTTTCAAACCGCAGGGCGAAATATGCGTGCAAAACTTTGGCGGCGGGCGCTATGCCTGCGGCCGCTTCACCGGCAAGCCGGGCAACGAGGTGCACGAAGCCTGGACGCACATGTTCGCCGAGTGGCTGCCGCAAAGCGGCTACCAGCCGGACAACAAACCGGCGCTGGAACTGTACGAAGAAGACTTTGTGATGGACCCGAAAACAGGAAACTTCAGCTGCTGGCTGTGCGTGCCGGTCAAGGCGCTATAGGACCTGCGCCGCGGAGCGCGGCACCCATAGCGGTGATGGCCATGCCCGGCTTCAATCGAGGCGAATGCCGGCGCGTGCCACCGTTGCGCGGTAGCGCGTGATCTCGGAATCCATCACATCACGCAGCGCCTGCGGGCCCAGGAAGGCCGGCTCCAGGGACTGCTGCTGCAGCTTCTTTCCCACCGCGGGCTCGGCGATGATGGCCGTCAGCGCGTGCAACAACTGGTCACGCACGGCAGGTGAAATGCCAGCCGGCGCGGCGACCGCATACCAGCCGTCCAGCAGCGCCGGCGATAGCTGCAGCTCGCCGTAAGCGGGCACGCCGGGAATCTGGGCGGAGCGCTTTTCGCTGATGACCGCGAGGGCGCGCAACTTGCCGGACTGCACCAGGGGATTCACGGCCGCCAGGGTGTCTATGCCCATGCTGACGTCCGCGCGCACCACGCCGATGTCGGCCTCGGCGCTGCCTTTATAGGGAATGGCGGAAAACTTCACGCCCGAGGCGTTGGCCAGCATCTCGCCGGCCAGGTGCGGCGCCGAGCCGGCGCCGAAGGTGGCATAGGTCACGGCGCCCGGCTCGGCCTTGGCTTTGGCCAGAACATCCTTGAGGGTTTTGTAGGGCCCGGTGGCCGAGGTCACCAGCACCAGCGGCGTGCGCGCGACCATGGCGATGGGCGAGAGCTGCTTGAAGGGGTCGTAGCCCAGCTTGCTGCGCACGGCAGGGTTGACGGTGTAGCTGGTGGAGCCCGAGAACAGCAGCGTGTAGCCGTCGGGCTCGGCCGCGATCACCATGCCCACGCCAATGGCCGTGGCGGCGCCGGGCTTGTTGTCGATGATCACGGGCTGGCCCAGGCGGGCGCTGAGCCGCTCGCCGATGATGCGGGCCGCCACGTCGGTGCCGCCGCCCGGCGGAAAGGGAACCACCATCCGTATCGGCTTGGCGGGCCAGGCCTGTGCCTGTGCCAGGCCCGGAAGCACGAAGGTGAAGCAGGCGGCGGCTATCAAGACCGCGTGAAGCAGCGAGCGGCATGAATCGGAAGGCATGGGCATCTCCGGTGGGGGTGGCAACAACAACACAACACACAACAACAGGCAACAACTCAGGCGGCTGCCGGCGCGGCATGCCAGGGCAGCCCGGCGGGTTCGCCCAGGTCCCAGTAGAGGCCGGCCATGATGCGCAGGCCTTCGCGGGCCACGGGCGCCAGCAGGTGTTCGTCGGGCGCGTGCTGCGCGCAGGCCGGGTAGGAGTGCGGCACCCACAGCGTGGGCAGGCCCAGCAGGTCGGCGAACACGTCGTTTGGCAAGGAACCGGCCAGGTTGGGCAGCGTGACGACCGGCTTGCCGCTGCTCTGCGCGATGGAGCGTTGCGCCCAGCCCACCCAGGGGTGGTCCAGGTCCAGGCGCGTGGCCGCGCCGGTGAGCGTGATCTCGATCTCGACGCGGTTGAAGCCGTAGCGGTCCAGGTGCTTGCGCAGGATGTCGGCGAGATCCTGGTGGGGCGTGCCGACCACAAAGCGCAGCTGGCAATGGGCCACGGCCTCGGCAGGAATCGCGTTGACGGGACGCTGCGGCGAGCCGGCGCCCAGCGCCAGCACTTCGATCGTGTTCCAGCCCATCAGGCGTTCGGCCGCGCTGAGGCCGGGCTCGCCCCAGCCGGCGTCGGGCAGCGGGTCGTCCGCACCGCCGCCTATGGCCACACCGGCCAGCGCGCGGCGCACCGACGGGGGCAGCACGCGCGGCTTGAGGGCCGGGACCTGGATGCGCCCGCGCGCATCGACCAGCGAGGCCACGGCGCCAGCCAGCACGCTGGCCGGGTTGAGCAAGGCGCCGCCCCAGTTGCCCGAGTGGTAGGCCTTGTCGCGCGCGCGCAGGCGCAGGCTGAAATTGACCGCGCCGCGCGAACCCAGGAACAGCGTGGGTTTGTCGGCGTGCACGCGCGGGCCGTCGCAGGCGATCAGCAGGTCGGCTTTGAGCTGCGCGCGCTGGCTTTCGCAAAAGGCGTGCAGGCCGGGCGAGGCGGCTTCCTCGCCCATCTCGAGCAGCAGCGTGGCGTTGTAGCCGAGGCGGCCGCCGCGCGCCTTGATCACGCTGGCCAGCGCGCCGAGGTTGACGGTGTGCTGGCCCTTGTTGTCGGCGGTGCCGCGGCCATACCAGCGCTCGCCTTCACGCACCAGTTCCCAGGGCTGCAGCCCTTCGCGCCAGCGCCCTTCCTGGCCGCTGACCACGTCGCCGTGGCCGTAGGTGAGCACCGTGGGCAGCGCCGCATCCTCCACGCGCCGCGCGACCAGGAATGGCCCGGCGCCCTCGACCGGATTGGGCATGACGCTGCAGGAAAAGCCGAGCGCGCGCAGCGAGTCGGTCATCTCGCCGTGCAGGTAGCCGGCCAGCGCGGGGTTGGGTTTGCCGCTGTCGCTTTCGGTGCGCAGCGCGACGCGCCTTTGCAGGACGTCGAAAAAATGGCCGTCGTCAAACCAGGCCGCGGCGGCATCAAGGCAATCTGATCTCAGCATGTTTCACCGTTTTATAGGGACCGCGCGGCGTGGAGCGCGGCATGCAACCAAATGTAGGAAGAATCGGGGCTTACTACAATGAGAGATATCGCAACAAGCCATTGCCTTTTCAGCAAACCACGGCTTTCACCTGCCAGGTGCCTTCGCATGAAAACCTCTTTTTTCAGCACGCAGATCCGCTACTTCCTCGAGGTGGCCCGCACCGGCTCGGTCAGCCAGGCCGCGGCGCAGCTGCACGTGGCGGCTTCGGCCGTGAGCCGCCAGGTCGGCAAGCTGGAGGACCAGCTGGGCTGCGCGCTGTTCGAGCGCAGGGCCCGCGGCATGGTGCCCACGGACGCGGGCGAGCGCCTGATGGCCCATGTGCGCGCGGGCAGCGACGACGCCGAACGCGTGATGGAGCAGGTGCGCGGCCTGGCCGGCTTCAGCGCGCGGCGCGTGCGGGTGGCCTGCACCGAGGGCTTCGCGACGGGTTTCATGCCGGAAGTCATGACCGGCTTTCGCCGCAGCCACCCCGAGGCGCTGATCGAGCTCAGCGTGGGCTCGCCCGAAGCGGTGAGCCGACTGCTGCTGCAGGGCGAGACCGACGTGGCGCTCAAATACACCGTGGCGCCCGAAAAAGGCGTGACGGTGCGGCATGCGGCCACCGCGCCCATCTACGCCCTGATGCTGCCCACGCATCCACTGGCGCGGGCCCGCGTGGTGACGGCGGCGGATGTCGTGAAATACCCGCTGGGCATCAGCGCCAAGGGCATGACGGGCCGCCAGCTCTTCGACATGGTGGCCAGCATCCAGGGCCTGGAGTACCAAACCTCGGTGGTCAGCAATTTTTCGTCAGCCCTACTGCCCAGCGTGCGCAGCGGCGACATCATGCTGTCGGGCTACCTGACGGCCGCGCACCTGATACGCCAGGGCCAGCTGGTCGCCGTGCCCTTTGCCGAGCCGCAACTGAGCCAGCGCGTGCTGCAGGTGCTGTCGCTGCACGGCCAGACGCTGGCGCCGCTGGTGCTGGACTTCACAACGCAATTGATCGCCGCCATACGGCAGTCGGGCGATGGCATGGCGCCAGCGCGCAAGCGCGCCGTGAAAAAGAGCGGCTAAGCGCCCTGCCCTTTAAAAACGGCTCTTACAAACCTGGCAGCGGCAGCAACTTGCCTTCAGCCGATGAGGGCGGCGCGATGCGCAGCACGCGCGACAGCGTGGGCGCGATGTCCACCACTTCCACGCGCGCATCGATGCGGCCGGGCTTGACCCAGGCAGGGCCGTAGACCAGGATGGGCACCTGGGTGTCATAGGGATGGGGCGAGCCGTGCGTGGCAACCGTATTGCCGAACATCCAGCCGGGCTTGGGCGAATATTGCACCTCACCGGACACGTCGGGGTGCCAGGATTTGCGGATCTGCTCGAAGAAAGGCGCGCCGGCGCGGCTGCCGCTTAGCAGCTCGCGCCGGGTATAGGCCGCGGCGAAGCCGGGCTCGGCCATCAGCAGCGCGCGGGTTTCCTCGGCCACGGCGTCGGCATCGGCCCGCTTTTGCGTGATGAGCTGTTTGTTGAGCAGCACGCTGGAGCCCGAGAAGCCCGCGGCCCATGTGCCTTCACCGAAACGTTTTTCCAGCCCGACATTGATGCGGCCCAGCACCTGGCTGCCGTTGATGCGACCGGACTCGCGGCCCTGGCTGGCGTTGTATTCGGGCGCGGGCATGAAGCCGTGGTCGGCAGTGAGCACGGCGATGTAATTGTCCTTGCCGATGCGCGCGTCCAGGTCCTGGAAGAAGGACTGCAGCAGGCGGTCCAGCTGCAGAAAATGGTCATGCGAGAGGCGCGACTCGGCGCTGAAGGCGTGGTTCACGTAGTCGTGGCCGGAGAGGCTGACCGAGAGGATGTCGGGGATGTCGTCCTGGCCGAGCTGCTCGCCGGCGATGGCGGCGCGCGCGAAGTCCAGCGACATGGCATCGACAAACGGACCGCGCAGCAGCGAGTTGTAAAAGCGCGGGCCGGGCGCCGCGTCTTCCTTCGCGCCGAACATGGCCGGCAGGCCGCCGCCCGCGGGGCCGTACCAGGGCTGCTGGTCGGGCAGCGAGCGAGCGTAGGCGGCTTCGGGCAGCAAGGCTTTCCATTCAGTCTTGAAATAGCGGTCGGCCGGCTTGGCGGCGTTGTAGCTGTCGACCCAGGCCGGATGCGCGGCCATGTAGTGGGTGCTGGAGGCGAACTGCCCTGTCGCGCCCATATACATATAGGCGATGCCGGTCTTGCCGGCCGGCAGGATGGCGCCGCGGTCCTTGCCCGAGATGCCGATGACCTTGGAGCGGCTGTCGACGCGGCGCAGCACGTCGCCGACGGTTTCGGCCTTGAGGTTTTTCGGGCTGGTTCCGTCGAGCGCGTTGGTCTTGTGGCCTATGTAGGTGGCCGAAGTGTCGCCGGTGCAGTACACCGGTTCGGCCGTGAGCGGGTCGCGCCAGTCGTTGCCGATGATGCCGGTGCGCTGCGGATAGGCGCCGGTCAGCATGGTGGCGTGGCCGGCCGCGGTGACAGTGAATGCATGGCCGTAGTGCGCGTTGGCGAACCAGGCGCCGCGGTCCAGGAAGCGCGCGAAGCCGTCGGGCGCGAGCTGGTCCCGGTAGTCCAGCACCTGGCGTTGCGGCAGGCCGTCGACGACCAGGAACACCACCAGTTTGGGGCGCGGCGCGTTGCCGGGCGCGGCGGCGCAGCTGACAAGCAATGTGGCGGCCAGCGAGGCGGCCAGCAGGCGTAAAAGAGTGTGAGCTTTCATGGCTGCGATGCTAAAGCAGTTCAGGCCGGGTCAACCCCCGTAATGACCCGCGCCGGTCGCATTCATGGGTGTGTCTCCCAGCGGCGCCGCATCATGCACGCAAGGCCAGCGCCGAGTTGCAAGAAAATGTTGCAGCCCTGTTGGCGCGGCATTTTTGCCACTATTCACCTGCACCCTTTAGGGGCGGGGATTGACGCGGATTTTGCTTATGGGGCAGGATGGCCTCATGGTGAACAGCATCGCGCCCTATGCGGCGAGTCCTGGACAAGCGGAAGTCGAGCGTGTGGTGACGGCCAGCATCTGCCACATGAAGGAAGGCATCTACGCGCAGATGGAGGACATCCGCGCGCACTCGCTGCGCCACAACGCCGTGGACGGTATCCACGCGATCCTGCAGTACCAGAGCGGCTGGTTCATCCATTGGGTGGAAGGCCCGTCGACGGCGCTGCGGGTCCTGCTGCAGCGCGTGGCCGAGGACCCGCGCCACCACTCGCCGCATACCCTGCACCTGAGCCGGGGCCGGCGCATCCTGCCCACGCCCTGGTCCATGGTGATGTCGCAGGCCACCGAGTCGGCCGTGCAGTTCGGCCGCCGCGTGGTGGCGCTGCGCGAGCAGTTCGAAAAAGGCGTGCAGTACGGGCCCTCCTCCGTGCTGCGGCGCCTGTCGGCGCCCATGCAGTTGCCGCAGGCGCAAGGCCTGGCCGACCCCGAAGCTTTCCACCGGGTCGGCATTTGCGCGGCCGGCGGCAATGAGGCCTTCGCCATGGTCGGCTGGCTGGCGCAGCGCACCGGCGGGACCGTGGCCAAGCGGCGCTTCGCGGGCGAACAGGACATGGACGGCAGCAGCGAGTACGTGGAATTCATGGAAAGCGGCCATCCCTGCCGCATGATCGCGGTGGCGCGCAACGGCCTGACCCACGGGCTGCGCCGCGCCTTCCTGCCGGACTGGCCGCATTTTGTGATGCTGTTCAGCGGCACGCCCAAATTCGACGACGCGCTGATGGGCCGCATGACCGCGGCCTGCGAGGGCCTGCCGGCCACGCCGGCCCTGCTGGGCATCGCGCCGAATGCTGAAACCCACGAGCGCATGCAGGCCGCGGCCCAGGCGGCGCACATCGCCTACCTGGCTGCCGGCACCGCCAGGCCCGACGACTGCAATGCCATCTGGCAGGCGGTGCAGGCGCAGCTCCAGCGCGCCGGCGAGCCGCCGAGCTCGGTGTGGGACGTGCCGCGCATGGCGGCCTGAGACCGCGGCCGACGGCCCCGGCGGCGCCGGCCGGCCTGCACCGATACACTGCGGTGCATGAAAAAAGAAGACATCGCCCCGTTCTTTGCCACCCTCAAGGCCGCCAACCCGATGCCGGTGACGGAGCTCGAATACACCAGCGTGTTCGAGCTGCTGGCCGCCGTGCTGCTGAGCGCACAGGCGACCGACGTTGGCGTGAACAAGGCCACACGCAAGCTCTACCCGGTGGCGAATACGCCGCAGGCCATCCTCGATCTGGGACTTGAGGGGCTGGAGTCTTACATCCGCACCATAGGCCTGTACCGCACCAAGGCCAAAAACCTGTTGGCGACCTGCGAGATATTGGTGAAGCAGCACGGTGGCCAGGTGCCGCGCACGCGCGAGGCGCTGGAGGCCCTGCCGGGCGTGGGCCGCAAGACGGCCAATGTGGTGCTGAACTCGGCCTTCGGCGAGGCGGTGATGGCGGTGGACACGCACATCTTCCGCGTGAGCAACCGCACCGGCCTGGCGCCGGGCAAAAACCCACTGGAAGTCGAGATGAACCTGCTCAAGCGCGTGCCCACCGACTACCTGGTGGACGCGCACCACTGGCTGATCCTGCACGGGCGCTATGTATGCGTCGCGCGCAAGCCGCTGTGCTGGCAATGCGCGGTGGCGCCCTGGTGCGATTACGAACCGAAGACGCCGCCGCCTTCGGCTTGAGCCCGCTGTGCCTTAACGCGCGAAAGTACCGTCGGCGCGAATCATCGTCAAGTTGACGAATCGCGAACCCAGGTTGCTCTGCTTGCTGTAGGTCACCGCGAAGCCGCCCAGGTCTTCGTTGGTGAAAGACTCCAGCGTGCTGATGAGCTTGGCGCGCGTGACGGGTGCCGGCGTCTTCTGCAGCGCGCGCACCACCAGCTTGGCGTTGAGGAAACCCTCCATGCTGTTGTAGCTGAACTTCTTGTCGGCAGTTCCCGAGATCACGGCCTGGTATTCCTTCACGGCGGCGTTGCCCAGTTCGGTGAAGGGGTAAGGCACGACCTGGGAGGCGATGGTGCCGGCGGCAGACTCCTTGAGTTCGGCATGCAGGCCGGAGGACACGCTGAGCACCATGAACTGCGCGCTCGCGCCCTTGGCCTTGTAAGCCCTGATGAAAGCGGCATTCGGTTTGGCCTGGGCGATCAGGATCACGGCCTGCGGCTGGGCGGCGGCGATCAGGTCCACTGCCTTGGCCACGTCCACCGTGCCGCGCGGCACGGGTGCCACGGCGGCGGGCGCGGCATTGCGCTTTTGCATGGCGGCATTGAGGGCCTCCAGGCCTTCCTTGCCGAAGGCGTCGTCCTGGTAGGCGACGGCGATCTTGTTAATGCCTATGGTCCAGGCGTGGTTGACGGCGGCCTCGATCTCATCGGTGGTGCTGGCGCGCACATGGAAGAGGTTGGGCACAAAAGGGTCGCGCAGCGATTTGGCGCCGCTGGTGTTGCCGATCTGGGCAATGCCGGCGCCCTGCACGATGGGCACGATCTTCAGCATATTGGCGGTGCCGCGAAAACCCACCAGGGCCACCGCGTTCTGCTCGATCAACGCCTTGGTGTTGTCGGCGGTCTTGTCAGGGTTGAAGCCGTCGTCCAGGCTGACGAGCTTGATCTTCTCGCCGCGTATGCCGCCCTTTTTGTTGACGTCGTCAAAGTAGGCGTTCATGCCGCGCACGTAGTCGGTGGTGAGCGCTGCGCTGGTGCCGGAGAGGTCGCCCGAGTGGCCCAGGATGATGTCGGCCGAGGCGCCCACGCTGGCGGCGCACAGGAAAAACCCGGCCAGCAGACGGCCGGCCCTTGAAAAATTCACAACTGTCATGAAACGATCCCTACCCTTGTTGTTGAAAAACTTGTTTGTTGTTAATAAAAAAACCGGCCCGAGGCCGGTTCCATCCCAGGGACGCAGTATCAAGCGTCAACCTTGACCTTGGCTTGCTCGGCCACCTGCGCCCATTTCTTCTGCTCTGCCTTGATGAAGGAGGCAAACTTCTCGGTGCTGCCGCCGCCGTCTTCGGCACCGTACTGGTCCATTTTTTCCTGCACGTCGGACATGGCCAGTACCTTGTTGACGTCTTCGTTCATGCGCTGCACCATGGCCGGCGGCATCTTGGACGGGCCCATGAGGCCGTACCACACTGTCGCCTCGAAGCCGGGAAAGCCCGACTCGGCCATGGTGGGCACATTGGGATGGCCTTTGGCGCGCTTCAGGCGCGTCTGCGCCAGCGCGATGGCCTTGCCGCTCTTGACGTGGGGCGTGGCCGAGGTCATGGTCTCGAAGCAGTAGTTGACCTGCCCGCCGATCAGGTCGACCAGGGCCGGGCCGGAGCCGCGGTAAGGAATGTGCAGCGCGAAGATCTTCGCCTGCAGCTTGAACATCTCGAGCGCAAAGTGCTGGGCCGAGCCGCCACCGGCCGAGGCGAAGCTGATCTGCCCCGGTTTGGCCTTGCACAGCGCGACCAGGTCCTTGACGGTCTTGGCGGGCTGGTCGGCGTTGCAGATCAGCATATTGGGCGTGACGCCGACCATGCTGATGGGCACATAGTCGCGCTCGGGGTTGTAGCCCAGCTTGATGCCGAGAGCCGGCGCCAGCGCGTGGCTGTTGATGTGGGCCATGAGCAAGGTGTTGCCGTCGCCGGGCTGCTTGGCCACGTAGTCGGCCGCGATGACACCGGCGGCGCCGCCCTTGTTTTCAATCACCACCGAAATGTTCCACATGGTGGAGAGCTTCTGGCCGACCACACGCGCCAGCGCGTCGGTGCCGCCGCCGGGCGGAAACCCCACAACGATGCGGACCGGCCCGGACGGCAGGGTTTGCGCCCTGAGCATGGGCGATGCCACCATGGCGGCCGTGGCCGCCGTCGCGCTGATAAAGGTTCTGCGTTGCATGGTTTCCCTTCCTGATCGGTAATGTAAAAAGCTCGGTGACAGTTTGGCGGGTTAACGTGACGTGAATATTGGCGTTGTAAACAAGCGTCCTTTTCACGCGTTTGTCAGATCCGCCTCAAGCAGCCTTGCGCTGCGGCACCACGGCCGCATGGCTGGAAAAATGCTCCATGGCGGCTTGCACGCCAGAACCCGCGAGTTTGACACCCGCAAGTTTCAGGCCCATTTCACAGCCGCTCAGCGCGGCCATCAGCGTAAGGTCGTTGCAGTCGCCGAGGTGGCCGATGCGGAACATCTTGCCCTTGACCTTGCCGAGGCCGGTGCCGAGCGAGCAGTCAAAGCGTTCGTAAATGATCTTTCGCACCGCGTCGGCGTCCACGCCCTCAGGCGTCATCACGCCGGTCAGCACCGGCGAATAGACGGACGGGTCGGCGCACTGGATCTGCAGGCCCCAGGCCTTGACCGCCGCGCGCACGCCGACGGCCCAGCGCTGGTGCCGCGCGAAGACCGTTTCCAGGCCGTGCTCGAGCAGCATGTCGCAGGCTTCGCTGAGCGCGTACAGCAGGTTGGTGTTGGGGGTGGACGGCCAGTAGCCGGTCTTGTTCATCTCGATGATCTCGTCCCAGGCCCAGAAGGCCTTGGGCAGCGTGGCCTTCTTGCTGGCCTCGACGGCCTTGGCGGAGACGGCATTGAAGCTGATGCCGGGCGGCAGCATCAGGCCTTTTTGTGAGCCGCTGATGCTGACGTCGACGCCCCACTCGTCATGGCGGTAGTCGGCGGAGGCGAGGCCGGAAATTGTGTCGACCAGCAGCAGCGCCGGGTGTCTGGCGGCGTCCATGGCCTTGCGCACGGCGGCGATGTTGCTGGTGACGCCGGTGGAGGTTTCGTTGTGCACCACGCAGACGGCCTTGATGCTGTGCTGGGTGTCGGCCTTCAGGCGCTCCTCGATCAGCGCGGCCTGCACGCCGTGGCGCCAGACGTCGGCGCCGGGATAGCTGATGACTTCGGTCTTCAGGCCCAGGCGCGCGGCCAGCTTTTGCCACAGCGCGGCGAAATGGCCGGTTTCGTACATCAGCACGTGGTCGCCGGGGTTCAGGGTGTTGGACAGGGCCGCTTCCCAGGCGCCGGTGCCGGAGGCCGGGTAGATGATGACGGGCTGTTTGGTCTGGAAGATCTTCTTGATGTCTGCCAGCACTTTCAGCCCCAGTGCGGCGAATTCAGGGCCCCGGTGGTCTATGGTGGGCAGGCTCATGGCCCGCAGGATGCGGTCCGGCACCGGCGAGGGGCCGGGAATCTGCAAGAAATGACGTCCCGTGGGGTGAAAGTCAAGCGTCAACATGGCGGTCTGCTCCTGAAGTAAGTCTCTATTTTTTGCATACAAAATTCATTTGTCAAGCCATCAAAGGACTACAAATTGATTTGACAGGGGTATTTTTTGCATACAAAATTTCCACATGGTTGCTGAAATCATCCCTATCCCGCGTGCGGCACTGCACGAACAGGTCGCGCACCGGCTGCGCCAGATGCTGGTGGAAAACCGCATCCTGCCCGGCGCCAAGCTCAATGAACGTGAGCTCAGCGAGGTGCTCAACGTCTCGCGCACGCCGCTGCGCGAGGCCATCAAGATGCTGGCCGCCGAAGGCCTGGTGGAGCTGCTGCCCAATCGCGGCGCGATCGCGGTGGAGCTGACGGAAGCCGACGTGCTCAACACCTTCGAGGTGATGGCCGGGCTGGAAGCACAGTCGGGCGAACTGGCGGCCGAACGCATCACCGCGGCCGAACTGGCCGAGATCAAGGCCATGCATTTCGAAATGCTGGCCGCCTACACGCGCCGCGACCTGCCCAATTACTACCGGCTCAACGCCGCGATCCACAACGCCATCAACGCCGCGGCCAAGAACCCGGTGCTGGCCAGCACCTACGCGCAGGTCAATGCGCGCCTGCAGGCACTGCGTTTTCGCTCCAACCAGGACGAGGAAAAGTGGAAAGCGGCCGTGAAAGAACACGAGCAGATGATTGAGGCCCTGGAGGCGCGCGACGCGGCGGCCATGCGCCGCGTGCTGCTGGACCACCTGGCCAACAAGCGCGATGTCGTGGTGCAGCAGCTGCGTACCGCCGTGGCGGAAAGCGCCAAGGCCTGAGCCGGTAGCCGGGCCAGCGGCCCGGACCGCCCATCCCTCCCCACAGCCCCCACAGAAAAAAGGCGAAACGCCGCGATGAACGCCCCCCTTCCCCTCAAGATCAGCCGCGAGGCCGCGGCCCAGGCTTATGACGACGTGGCCCGCGTCAGCAATGAGGTCGCCGGCCGGCTGGCCGCGCGGCTGGCTGCCGAAACCCAGGGCGAGGTGCTGTTCTCGCCGGCGGACCGCGGGCGCTACGCCACCGACGCGTCCATCTACCAGGTGACGCCGGTGGGGGTGTTCGTGCCGCGCACCGATGCCGATGTGAAAACCGCGCTGGACATCTGCCGCGACCTGCAAGTGCCCATCATTCCGCGCGGCGGCGGCACCAGCCAGTGCGGGCAGACCGTGGGCGCGGGCCTGGTGATAGACCATGCCAAGCACCTGCGAAATATCCTGGACGTGGACCTGGGCGAACGCACGGCCGAAGTCCAGCCCGGCATCGTGCTGGACCACCTGAACGCCTCGCTCAAGCAGCACGGCCTGTGGTACCCGGTGGACGTGTCGACCAGCGCGCAGGCCACGCTGGGCGGCATGGCGGGCAACAACTCCTGCGGCAGCCGCAGCATCGCCTACGGCAACATGGTGCACAACGTGCTGGGCGCGACCGCCTTGCGGTCCGATGGCAGCCTGCTGGAACTGGGGCGCTACGACAAGGCGGGCGGCGCCGCGCGCGAGCTGGGCGATTACGTCAAGGCGCTGTCCGACCAGTTGCGGCCCGAACTCGAGGCGCACTGGCCCAAGGTGCTGCGCCGCGTGGCCGGCTACAACCTGGACATCTTCAACAACCAGAACGAGAAGCCCTACACGCAGGACGGCTCGGTCAACCTGGCTCACCTTCTGGTGGGCAGCGAAGGCACGCTGGCGCTGACGAAATCGCTGACACTGCGGCTGGCCGAGCTGCCGCGCACCAAGGTGCTGGGCGTGGTGAACTTCCCGACCTTCTACAAAGCCATGGACACGGCCCAGCACATCGTGCAGCTGGGCGGCGACGGCACGCTGAGCGCGGTCGAGCTGGTGGACCGCACCATGATCGAGCTCTCGCTGCAGAACCCGGCCTTCGCACCTACGGTGCGCACCGCCCTCATCGGCCGGCCCGACGCGATCTTGCTGGTGGAGTTTTCGGGCAAGTCCAAGTCCGAACTGGTGCCCAAGATGCGCCAGCTGGTCGAGCTGATGGGCGACCTGGGCCTGCCCGGCTCGGTGGTCGAGATGATCGAGGACGCACCGCAGAAAAACCTGTGGGAGGTGCGCAAGGCGGGCCTGAACATCATGATGAGCCTCAAGGGCGACGGCAAGCCGGTCAGTTTCATCGAGGACTGCGCCGTGCCGCTGGAGCACCTGGCCGAATACACCGACGCGCTGACGCAGGTCTTCCGCAAATACGGCAGCAAGGGCACCTGGTATGCCCACGCCTCGGTCGGCACGCTGCACGTGCGGCCCATCCTGGACATGCGGCGCGAGGGCGGCGCCAAGATGCGCGCGATTGCCGAAGAGGCCTCGGCCCTGGTGCGCCACTACAAGGGCGCCTACAGCGGCGAGCATGGCGACGGCCTGTGCCGCGGCGAGTGGATCGAGTGGCAGTTCGGACCGAAGATCAACGACGCTTTTGCGCAGATCAAGAACTACCTTGACCCGCTGAACCTGCTGAGCCCGAATCGCATCATCAATCCGCCGAAGATGGACGATGCGCGGCTGATGCGTTTCCCGCCCAGCTACAAGGTCGTCCCGATCAAGACCGCACTGGACTGGAGCGCCTGGAACGTGCAGAACGACCCGGTGACCGAGCAGACCAGCGAGCCGGGCACGGGCGGCGACCCGGCCCAAGGCTTTGCCAAGGCCGTGGAGATGTGCAACAACAACGGCCACTGCAGAAAGTTCGACGCCGGCACCATGTGCCCCAGCTACCGCGCCACACGCGACGAAAAACACCTGACGCGCGGGCGCGCCAACACGCTGCGCCTGGCGCTGTCGGGCCAGCTTGACGGCTTGAAAGCGGAAGACGCTTTCACCAGCGAAGCCGTGCAGGAGGCCATGGATTTGTGCGTGGGCTGCAAGGGCTGCAAGCGCGACTGCCCCACCGGCGTGGACATGGCCAAGATGAAGGTGGAGTTTTTGCACCACTACAAGGCAAAGCACGGCTACACGCTGAAAGACCGGCTGGTTGCCCACCTGCCCGACTACGCGCACTGGGCCAGCCGCTTCGCGCCGCTGCTCAACCTGCGCGACAAGATTCCGGGCATGGCCGAGTTGAGCGAAAAGCTGCTGGGCCTCTCGGCGCGCCGCACCCTGCCGCAGTGGAGCGGCAATACCTTCTGGAAGCAGCTCGGCGCCTCGGGCGAGCCCGGCGCGGCGCCGCACGGCCGCATCCACACCGCCAGCCGCGAAGAAGTGCTGGCCGCCACGCGGCCCGTGGTGCTGTTCGTGGACACCTTCAACGGCTATTTCGAATCCGAAAACGCGCTGGCCGCGCTCACGGTGCTGCAGGCCGCCGGCTACACGGTGCATGTGGCCGCGAAGACCACACCCGACGGCAAAAGCCTGTGCTGCGGCCGCACCTACCTGGCCGGCGGCATGGTGGACAGAGCCAAAGCCAAGGCACGCGAGGTGGTAGGCGCCCTGCTGCCCTTCGCCGAACGGGGCATCGCCATCGTCGGCCTGGAGCCTTCCTGCCTGCTGACGCTGCGCGACGAGATGCTGGTGATGGGCCTGGGCGAGGCGGCGCAGGCCATCAGCCGCCATGCACTGCTGCTGGAAGAGTTTTTGGCGCGCGAGGCGGCCGACGGCAAGCTCGAGATGCTCAAGGGCCGGCTCAAGCCTTCAGCCCAGCCCATTCTGTTGCACGGCCACTGCCACCAGAAAGCCTTCGGCGCGGTGAGCCCCATCCTGGACGTGCTCAAGCTGATTCCGGGCGCCAGGCCCGAGCTGATCGAATCCAGTTGCTGCGGCATGGCCGGCAGCTTCGGCTATGAAGCCGGGCATTACGAGGTGTCCATGCAGATGGCCGAGCTGAGTCTGTTGCCCGCGGTGCGCAAACAGCCCGACGCGATCGTGGTGGCCGACGGCACCAGTTGCCGCCACCAGATCAAGGACGGCGCGCAGCGCGAGGCGATCCACGTGGCGGTGCTGCTGGCGCGGCAGCTGCAGGGCTGAGAACACCCAAACCAGCCGGGCGCCCAGGGCCTTGCGCCGGTTGGATCACACCATGGGCGCATGCCTGAGGTGGAGCGACAGGCCCAGGGCCGCCATACGTTTTTCGTTGCGCCCCAGGATTTCTTCGGCCAGCGGAAGGAAGAACTCTTCCTCATAGCGCGCATGGGCGAGGTAAGCCTGCACCAAGGCTTCGACGGCCACCAGGTCCAGTTCGGCGGGCCGGTTATTGGCCACCGCCCTCACCGCGGGCTCCAGTGCTTTCCAGAGCGCATCGATGCGGCGGTGGTCTGCGGTCAGGCGCATCACCAGGGTCTGGACCCGGATCGCTTCCTCCCCCTTGACGGCATTGCGCAACACGGCAGGAAACAGTTCGCCCTCCTCGTCGGCATGGTGCCCGGCCACGGCATATTTGAAAAGGCTCAAGGTGCGGGTGGCGATGGTGTGGGCCTGCGCCTGGGCCGCCAGCAGGCCCGGCAACTCCGCGAAGGCCTGCAACTGCGAGGCAATGCTGAAGTGGCATTGTGAGAACCCGGCCAGCGGCAAGGCCAGGTCGGTGGGCCCCGCAGCGGCCGGCGATGCCGACGATTGCCCGCCGTGGAGGGTGGCGTGATGAGTGGTCATGGATCTGCCCCTGGTTAGCGGCCGCACCTGCCGGATGGCCGCCCCGGCAGCTGCCGGGACGCACCCACCTGAACCGGGCCGTCAGTTTGACTATAGGGACGGCCGCCGGCGACGCTGTTGATCTACATCAAGCAGGCGGGCGGCTCCCCCCGGGGCCGTGTCAGAATACCCGGAAATTTATTCCAACAGGGAGGACTTGATGAACCGTTTGTGGACGCGCGTTTGCGCGCTGGCTGTCTTGCTGTCGTGCGCCGCCGCCATGGCGCAGACCTTGTCGAAAGAGGAGTCGGAGAAAATCTGGGCCGAAGGCCGCGCCGCCGCCAAGGAAGGGCCGCAAGACATCGCCCTGGCGAGCCAGGCCGTGCTCAAGCTGCCCGCCGGCCGCATCTTCGTGCCGCAGCCCCAGGCGGGCAAGCTGCTCAATGCCATGGGCAATCCGGGCACCGACACCCGCCTGCAAGGCCTGGTGTTCCCGGCCACCGGCGATTCCTGGTTCATGACGGTGCGCTATGAGGCTGCCGGTTACGTGAAAGACGACGACGCCAAGGACTGGAACGCGGACGATCTGCTCAAGAGCTACCGCGAAGGGACCGAGGCCTCGAACGCCGAGCGCAAGAAGATGGGCTTCCCCGAACTGGAAATCGTGGGCTGGGCTGAAAAGCCGGCTTACAGCGCCGCCACCCACCGCCTGGTCTGGGCCATGTCCAGCAAGGACCGCGGCGCGCCTTCCGGTGCCGCGCAGGGCGTGAACTACAACACCTATGCGCTGGGCCGCGAAGGCTACTTCAGCATGAACCTGGTCACGGCGCTGAACGACCTGCCCAAGGACAAGCCCGCCGCGGCGGAGTTGCTGGCGGCGCTGCAATATGACGAGGGCAAGCGCTACGCCGACTTCAACTCCAAGACCGACAAGGTCGCCGAGTACGGCCTGGCCGCGCTGGTACTGGGCGTGGCCGCAAAAAAGCTGGGCTTTTTCGCGGTGGCGGCGCTGTTTTTCGCCAAGTTCGCGAAGGTGATCTTCCTGGCCGTGGCCGGGTTCGGCACGGTGTTCCTGAAGTATTTCAAGCGCAAGCCGGCTGCTGAGCCCGTGCCGGTGTCCATGCCCAGCCGGGCCGAACAAGACACCGTGCCCGCCGCGCTGGGCGGCGGGGCGCCGCCCGCGCCACCCAAAGCCTGATAGCGGCAGCCCGGCATGACCAAGCTCCTGCTGCTGCTTTTTACCGGCGCCAAGTTCGGCAAGCTGTTGCTGACGGGCGGCAGCATGCTGGTCTCGGTCTTCGCCTACGCATGGCTGTTCGGCTGGCGCTATGCGGTGGGCTTTGTGCTGCTGCTGTTCGTGCATGAGATGGGCCACTACATCGCCGCCCGCCAGCGCGGCCTGAATGTGGGTGCGCCCACCTTCATCCCTTTTGTGGGCGCCTGGGTGGAGCTCAAGGACATGCCGCATGACGCGGAAACCGAGGCCTACGTCGGCCTGGGTGGCCCGCTGCTGGGCACCGTGGGAGCGCTGGCGTGCTACTTCCTCGCGCGCGACCAGGACAGCAATCTGCTGCTGGCGATCGCTTATTCCGGTTTCTTCCTGAACCTCTTCAACCTGATTCCACTGTCGCCGTTTGACGGCGGGCGCATTACCGCGGTGCTGTCGCCGCGTATCTGGTTCCTGGGGGTGCCGGTGCTGGTGGCGCTGTTCTTCTGGCGGCCCAGTCCCATGCTGATCCTGATGGCGCTGCTGGCCTCGCCGCAACTGCTCAAGGCGATACGCTACAAGTCGGACAGCGAGGAGGCCAAGACCTATTACGCGGTCAGCGCTGCCACGCGCTTTGAATACGGCTTTTATTACCTGGCGCTGGCCGTCTTCCTGGCCATGATGACGCACGACGTACATGAAATGCTGCGCGGCGTCGGCGGCATTCGCTAGGACCCGATGTGGTTCAGTCCGGCACGAATTTCGCGTTGAAGGTGGCCTCGTCCTCGGGCAATTCCAGCGTGACCAGCTGGCCCATGCGCATGTCGGCCAGCCGGCAGGCGCCGAACAGGCTGTACTTGCCCTTGAACCGATAGCTTTCCAGGTCGATGAGCATGAAAGAATGCGGCACAAATACCTGGTGCAGGAAAATCGTGCGGTGCCGGTTGCGCGGCGACGGAAAGAGCTTGTAGTGCTCGGTGGTGATGCTTTGGGCTGCTGCCATGATGTGGGTGGTGCGGGCTGTCCGGTGTAATGCGCTACCTTGGACTGTAAGCTCTGGAGCCCGCCACCGCGGTTTTTTTGCACCTTCCCTTTTCCCGTAGCCCACTTCCCTTTTGCATGGAACCCTATGACCGAGCGCTATCCCACCCCCGACAAGGAAGCCATTGCCCTGCTGGGGCCCTTCGAGCGGCTGGGCCTGGACCAGATCGAGGTGGTCTCCACGCCCGAGCGGGCAGCCCAGGCGCTCAAGGATCTCACGGGCGCCACCGTGCTGGGCTTTGATACCGAATCCAAACCCACCTTCGCCAAAAACGAAGCCTCCGAAGGCCCGCACATCGTGCAGCTCTCGGCCCTGGACAAGGCCTGGATCTTTCAGCTCGAAGACGCGGAATGCCGCCGCGCCGTCGGCCTGGTGCTCAGTTCACCCGCCGTCATCAAAGCCGGCTTCGGCCTGGGCGACGACCAGCGCCGCATCATCCGCAAGCTGGGCGTGGACCTGCAGGGCGTGCTGGACCTGAACGTGGTGTTCCGGGAGCGCGGCTACCGCAAGGACATGGGCGTGCGCGGCGCCGTGGCCGTGGTGTTCAACAAGCGCTTCCTCAAATCCAAAAAAGCGGCGACCTCCAACTGGGCCAATGAACGACTCACGGAAGCGCAAATCGTCTACGCGGCCAATGACGCCTACGGAGCGCTTCGGGTGTACAAGGCCCTCGGGCTACCGTAAAGCCATTCGCTCATCAGCTTCAAGCGTACCTTCTCTCGTTGAATGCTGATCACCCTTCTACCTGCGACGGGCTTGAACCTCTTCAGGCGTCACGAATTCAACCAGATGGCTGGTGAATTTGAAACGCACGTAGTTAATGACCTCGGCGATTTCTTCGTTGGGCAGCATGGTCCAGCTGGGCATGCCGCCGGTTTTTGAGCCATTCAGCATGATTCCGATGGCGCTGTCGTTTTTGGCGAGCGTGGAGGCATTGCCCAGGTCTGGAATGGGCCCGGCTCCACGGCCATTGGCCTGATGGCAGGCGGCGCAGTTGGCCTGGTAGGTGCGCTCACCCAGCCCCATTTTCTGGCTCGCATTCATCGCGTAATAGGGAACCGCTGGGGGTCGGGGAATGGCGGTTCTTGGCGGAGTCAGCTTGAAGCTGACAGTACCGGGATGCCCGGCGGGCAGCGGCGGCTCCGCGAATTTACCCCCTGCGGTGTTGGCCAGATAGGCTACCGCCCTGGCTAGCTCAAGCTCCTGAAAGTCGCCACCCGCCTGGGCACCCATGGCACCCTTGCCCTTGACAGTGGACTGAAGCATGGACGCCAAGCCCGAACGGATACGCGGCGCCCAGGCGGTGACGTCGCCCTGCCGCGGCGCGCCCGCGGCGCCGGTGGCATGGCAGGCCACGCACTGCGCGCGATAAACCTCTTCGCCGCTCGCGACACTGCGCGTGCGCATCTGGGCCGGAGCGTCAGGCGCAGCAATGGCAACACCTTTAACTGGCGGGTTAAGCCGGTCGGCCATCTCCAGCGCGCGTTTTGCCCCCGCAGGGCTGAACATGCCCTTGGTGACTTTGTCCCGAATGCTTTGGGCCAGAAGTCCCAACATGGTGTTCGTCAAGCCCTTGAGGCTTTCGACTAGCTTCTGGATTGCTTCCTGCTCCTCGCTTGAAGCAGCGGACGCGGATGCGGGTAAGAGTGTTTGGGCACTTTTTCGGGCACCGCGATCCACCACCAGCACGCTCCAATTGAGCGCGTCCAGATACTCTTCTTCATAGGCTCGAGGATTGGCGGCAAACGCTTTTTCGTAGCGCGCCAGCAGGGGCTGTATCAGTTTGGGGACTTCGGGCTCGGCGGCGTTTTTTGCCAGTCCATCGAAGTACTCGTCGACAATGCCTGATGCCCGGGCAGGATCCAGCAGTTTGCGCAAACTCGTGCCGTTCGCAGGATCCGAGTATTTGACGGGCGGCTCCGGCAGCAACACCTGCCGGCTTTCAAAAGCCAACAACTCGGATGAAAACGTACGCAGGTTTTCACCGGCCCATGCCAGGTTGTACAAACTCGCCCCCAGAACGCCGACAACCAGCAAGGTCAAACGCAACATCGTGGCCCCTCCTTCTTGTTTGGTATCCATTATCCAGGCACGCATCGCACCAACGCATAGCATGGCATACCGGGAGCACCGATTACATTATTCCCATCAAGGAAATTCTTATGAAAAACCCGTACCTGTTGTCTTTTCTGCTGCTGGCCGCCGCCCTGCTCTCCGGTTGCGCCGCCGAGCTGCTCAGCAATACCGAAAAACTGATCATCGTCAAAGGCCGCCCTTCGCAGCTCGCGGACGCCTCGGAGATCGCCGAAACCCAGTGCCAGAAGCGCGGCGGCCAGCATGCCCGGCTGATCACCAAGCCGGCCGAAGGCCAGTACGGCTTTGAGTGCGTGCGCTGAGCAGCCCTTCCCTCTGATCCGGCCTTGAGCCCCCAAGGCCCGAGGGCCGGCCGGTCAGGCGTCGCGCAAGACGGCCTCGGCCCAGTGCAGAAAGCCCTGCCCTGCCTCGGTGAAGTGCGCGTGCCCGCGCAAGAGTTCAAATCCTTCGCGCGCCTGGGCCCGCAACTCGTTCAGGCGGGCGGCGGCTTCGCACCGCTCCGCGGCATCAAGGCCGTTGGCCTCGAGGTAACGCACTAGCGCCATGACGCAGTGCAGGTGCACATACACTCCCTCGAAGATTCCGACCACCGGGCGCGGATCGGTGCGCCAGCCGACGCGAAAGCGCGCGCGGGTCTGCCCGGCTTGCAGCAGCGGAACGGCCTCCTCGACGTAGCGCAGCTTGATGTGGCTGTGCTCATGCACCAGGCTCTCGAGGGTGCGCAGGGTGCTGGACGGGTGGATCCATGCCGCGCCCTGCATGGATGAGATCGTGAATCCCTCCATCTGCCAGCCTGGCGGCGGCAGGCGCGGCACCACGACACGCATCATGCAGCGCCAGTCTTCGTACTCCTCAGGCCAGGCCGACAGCAGGGCTTGCGCCGCTTCAACGACGGGGCGATGGCGGCCCTGTGGGTAAGAACGCTCGCGCGCGTCGATTTCCTGCTCGCGCACGGCACTGCCGCGCTCGGGTGTGCGTGTCTCGTCGAGCGACACCCGCAGGCCCGGCAAGTCGTTGCGGACCACGATGTTGGATCGCGGCAGCACCGCCTCCGTCGGGACAAGGCATGAGCTCAGCGTCTGGACGCCCGAGCTCGGGCGGCTCAGTCCATCAACACTCTGGCGCGCGACGACGTTTCGGTGAAGCCCGGCACGTAATTGGCGACCGCCGCGAGCAGTGGCTCGACGGCTGCCGGCGGTGCGCCCTGGATCAGCGCACGACCCGCCGCGTGCAGCCAGCGGCGGTACAAGGGCGACGACCCAATGGCGATGCGCTCATGCACCAACAGCGCTTCGAGGTCGGCCGCAGCCTGTTCCCAACGTTCGCGGTGCGCGGCCAGCGCCGGTGAAGTCCGCACGATGTCGGCCAGGACCCGGAAGTCATCCAGGCGATCGAATGCCGAAGCGCCGACCAGTTCGGCCGTGATGACGGCGTCCGGCATCAGCGCGAGTTCGACGAAATCGGCGGACTGCAGCTCAGGCCTGGAGGCCTGCGGCGATACTTGCTGGGTCACTGTGGGCATGGGTATCTCGCTGTTGAAGTGAGGATTCGATGAGGCCGAGGGCGGTGTCAAAAAAATGCATCTGGTCCGCGCACAGCACGGATTCGCGCGACGAGATGCCGTCGCTGGCGTCGCTGCGGCCGGGCAGGAAACCACCACCGCAGACCCGGCGATGGCGGCAGCCTCCGCACTTCGCGGGAAGTTCGGCGCGCAGGTCGAGCAGCCGGGCGAACAGCGGGTCACCGGCCAGCACGGCAATGCCGTCCGTGTCAATATGAAAAGGCGTGCTGGCCGAGCCGTCGCCCGCCACGCGCAGATAGTCGGGGTATTCGTAGCTGCCGTCGGTGTTGACGACGAACATGTTGTAGCTATCGTTCACCAAGGCATCGATATGGCCCTGCCCTCCCAGCGCGACGTGCAGCAGATTGTTGAAGAGCCGTATGGTGAGGCCCGGATCATCCAGTGCCCACCAGGCGCGGAACAGATCCGCAAACCAGGCGCCGTAGCGTGGCTCGGCGGCATAAGCGCGCGAAGCGCCCAGCGGCCATGGAGGGTTCCGCCAATTGAATTCGATGGGCCACAACACATCGACTTTTGGAACCGGCAGGCTGCGCACCCAGGCGAGGAAGTCGGGCGGCGACAACGAAGGGTTGGCCACCGAAAGGAAACCACCTATCAAGGCGCCGTCACCGTCATCCAGCATGCGATTGACGTTGGCCATGACGCGCTCATAAGTGCCGCGGCCGCGCTTGTCAACGCGCGCGGCGTCGTTCACCTCGCGCGGGCCGTCGAGGCTGACGCCGAGCGACACCCGGTGCTCACGAAACAGCACGCGCGATTCCGGGTTGATCGGCTGCACCAGGTTGGTCTGCACAGCGATATCGAGATTCCACCCCTGGTCGCGGCGCCGGCCGACCTCTGAAAGCAGCGCGGCAAAGCTGGCATCTGGCCAGAGCATGGGCTCACCGCCGTGCAAGACGATAGAGAAGGGTTCGGGCTCGCCCGGTGGGTGGTAGTCGCAGATGCGGTCCAGCAGGCGCAAGGCGGTATGCAGCGGCATGCGGGCCGGCATGCGCTTGAAGGTCTGGTCCGCCTGATTGAACATATAGCAGTAGGTGCAATCGATGTCGCACACTGCGGTCAGCTTGACGATGGCCGAGCGAAACATGGTGAAAGTAAAGATGGAGCCGGGGCCGGGACGGGGCACGCGAGACGGACTCACGCACCCCGCGGCGGCTAGCCGGCAGTTACCACTTCAGGCCGAACACGATGCTGATCGCGGCGGGGTTGAACCCCGGGCGGCCAGCGAGCTGGGCAATGGCGGTTTCAAGAATGCGGCCTTCCACGACCTTCTGGTTGAGTGAGTGCACGTCCCCTTTGAAATTGGACGTCAGGTTACGCGGCAGGGCATGGGCTTCCGCGTTGTTCGAGGTGGTAGTCATAAGAATTTTCCTTATAGGTTGGTTAACAACTTCACACTTCAAGCGACGGCTCAGGTGCCGGCGAAACGGCCGGACGAAACAAGCTTTGCATCCAGACGAACGTTGATCACGCCTTGCCGTCCCGGCGGATGCTAGCCAGTCTTGGCGGCAAAGAACAGATCGAAAAGAGCGAGCTTCAGGAAATCCGACAAACATTTACCGCGCGCAGACAATTCGCGCGAACTTGCTTGATGAACTCGAATACCTTTCAACGTCTTCATAAGCGCTCAGCAAGCAGCGCGATGAGTCGCGGCAAGAGCAACGACACATAGACCGCGCAGGCCGCACCGAGCGAGATCAAAGTCTGGAGGGGAGAACGATGCAGAAAATCGCGACCGAGAAAAATATCGCGGGCGTCAGCCGCCGCGTCCGATGGGCCTGGTGCCATCCAGCACGCCGTCCAGAGAGGAAGCGGCATGAATGAACGCCTCACGGTTCGCCTGCACAAAATCCTGAGGGCACCCTGGGCGATTCCACCGGTTGACTACTACCGCGTGATCGGAACGGTCCACCGCGGAATGGAGTTCGGCTTTTTGGCCATCACGCGCGACGGCTGTTATCTGCAGGTCAACGGTTCCGTGGTCCAGCGCTTGAACCATGCCGACGTGGACGCCGCCATCGGCAGCGCCGAGCACTTGTCTGCGGCCAGGCCCACGCAAGCCCCGACACCGGCACCGATGCATTCCGCCGGGCCGGTAACGGTCATACGCAAAAAAAGGCGCACGCCCGCTGAAGCGGGCGTTGCGCCTTGACGGCCGTCAGAAAATGCTAGAAATCTCCCGATGCTCCATGCGCCAGGCTTTCGAATTTGGTGATGCGGTTGATGAAGGCCAGTTTCACCGTGCCCGTGGGGCCGTTACGCTGCTTGCTGATGATGACCTCGGCGACGCCGGGCTCCTTGCAAGCCTCTTTGGTGTAGTACTCGTCGCGGTAGATGAACATGATGATGTCGGCGTCCTGCTCGATGGCGCCGGATTCGCGCAGGTCGCTCATCATGGGGCGCTTGTCGGTGCGCGACTCGACGCCGCGGCTGAGCTGCGACAGGGCAATCACCGGGCACTGCAATTCCTTGGCCAGCATCTTCAGGCCGCGCGAGATTTCACCAACGGCGGTGGCGCGGTTCTCGTCGGCCATGCCGCCGGACACGCTCATGAGCTGCAAATAGTCGACCACGATAAGGCCGAGCTTGCCGCACTGCCGAGCCAGGCGCCGGGCATTGGCGCGTAGCTCGCTCACGGTGAGGCCTGGCGTTTCATCAATGTGCAGCGAAACGGTGCGCAGCTTTTCAATCGCTTCTGTCAGGCGCGGCCACTCTTCGTCGGTCAGGCCGCCGGTGCGCAAATGGGTTTGGTCGATGCGGCCGATAGAGCCGACGATACGCACGGCGAGCTGGGAGGCGCCCATTTCCATGGAAAACACCGCTACCGGCAGGCCTTCGTTGAGCGCAACATGCTCGGCGATGTTGATGGCCAGCGCGGTCTTGCCCATGGACGGGCGCGCCGCCAGGATCACCAGGTCGCCGGCCTGGAAGCCGGAGGTCATCTGGTCGAGGTCCCTGAAACCCGTGGGTACGCCGGTGACGTCCTGCGGGTTTTCGGCCATCTCGGTCACGCGGTCCAGCAGGCTCACGACCAGCGTGTCCATGCTCTGGAAACCTTCCTTCATGCGTGAACCCTGCTCGCCGATCTTGAAGATCTTCTGCTCGGCTTCGTCGAGGATGGTGGCGACGTCCTTGCCCTGCGGGTTGAAGGCGTTGGTGGCGATTTCGTCGGATGCCGAGACCAGCTTGCGCAGGATGGAGCGCTCGCGCACGATTTCCGCATAACGGCGGATGTTGCTGGCGCTCGGTACGTACTGCGCAAGTGAATTCAAATAGCTCAGGCCCCCTACCTCATCGGCCTTGCCCTGGTTCTGCAGGTATTCGTAGACGGTGATGATGTCGGCCGGCTTGGTGGCGTTGATCAGCGCGCCTATGGCGCCATAAATCAGCTTGTGTTCGGAACGGTAGAAGTCCTCGTCAACCAACAGGTCGCCCACCCGGTCCCAGGCGCCGTTGTCGAGCAGCAAGCCCCCCAGGACACTGGATTCGCCCTCGATGGAATGCGGCGGGATGCGCAGCTGGGCGATCTGGCGGTCGGGGCTGTAGCCGGGATCGTCATAGGTGGAAAGTACGGCGGACATGGGTTTCCTTGGGAGAGGGTGAATGGTACGCCGGGAGCGCAAAACACCGCGGGATAAGGCTGTGGATAACCAGGGGAAATCGGGTGGAAATACGGCGGGAAGATGTGCACAGCCGGCGCCGGCGGCCGGCCATGAAAAAAGCCGCTCGGCGAGCGGCTTTTTGAGTGAGGGAGAAAACGCTTAAGCGGTTTCGCCGTACACGGTGACGGTGATGTCCACAGCCACGTCGGTGTGCAGCGCCACGGTCACAGCGTGATCGCCAACGATCTTCAGCGGGCCGTTAGGCATGCGGATCTGCGACTTCAGGACAGGGAAGCCCTGCTTGGTCAGCTCAGCCGAGATGTCGTGGTTGGTGACGGAACCGAACAGGCGGCCGTCAACACCGGCTTTTTGCGTGAGCTTGACGGTGGTGCCGCCCAGCTTTTCGCCCTGGGCTTGCATCTCGGCCAGCTTGGCGGCCGCAGCCTTTTCGAGTTCGACGCGCTTGGCTTCGAATTCGGCCTTGTTGGCTTCGGTGGCGCGGCGTGCGCGGCCCGAAGGGATCAGGAAGTTGCGTGCATAGCCGTCTTTGACCTTGACGATTTCGCCGAGGTTGCCGAGGTTCACGACTTTGTCGAGCAGAATGATTTGCATGGTCGCGCTCCTTACAGGCTACGGTGCTGGTCGCTGTAAGGCAGCATCGCGAGGAAGCGAGCGCGCTTGACGGCGGTGTTGATCTGGCGCTGGAAAATCGCGCGCGTGCCGGTCAGGCGGGCGGGGATGATTTTTCCGTTTTCGGCGACGAAATCGCGCAAGGTGTCGATGTCCTTGTAATCGATTTCTTCAACGCCGGCAGCGGTGAAGCGGCAAAAGCGCTTGCGCTTGAACAGCAGGGATTGGGTATTGCGCTTGGGGCGCTTGTCTTTGTTGAAACGTTTTGGTCCGGCCATGATGGACTCCTTAAATGGGGTTCGGTACTTGCTCTACCTTGTGCAGAGCTTGAATGTGGAAAACAACGCCTTTGCTGGTGCGCGCATTGATGAGGAAACCGGTGAACCTGAAGGGCTGGCCTAGCGGAGATTTGGCTGATTGCTCAGCCAGCGTTCCGAAGGCAACCGCCCTGACCGTCAACGTGACCTGCCTGGTGACTCCGGCTTCGACGACTTCGGACTCGTGTTCGAGAACGAAGTTGGCGGCGGGAATTCCAGCGGGCGTGTAGCGAAGAGGACTTGCCTCGGCGATACATGCGGTCAGTTCAACGTGGTTCACTGCGGGCTTTTGCTCAATGGCAGCTGCGCGGCAGCGAGGCGTTCAACAGCATGGTGGCAATTAAGCCGCATACTCCTGCTGTTGGGCTTTACGGGCTTCTTCCCTCTCGACATTGCGCATCATGAGGGATGGGCCGGTTTCGGCCTTTTTCTTGACCACGGTCAGGTGGCGCAACACGGCATCGTTGAACTTGAACGCGTGTTCAATTTCTTCCATCACAGCCTGGCTGGCTTCGATGTTGATGCAGAGGTAGTGGGCTTTGGCCAGTTTCTGGATCAGGTACACCAGCTGGCGGCGGCCCCAATCTTCAACACGGTGCACTTTTCCACCGCCGGCGGTGATCATGCCCTTGTAACGTTCCAGCATGGCTGGGACTTGCTCGCTTTGATCCGGGTGGATCAGCAAGACGATCTCATAGTGACGCATAAACTCTCCTTGTGGTTGATTGAAGCTGCCCCAGCGTCGTTAAGGGTGCAGCAAGGCGAAGCCCAAGAGTATAGCATGCCCCCACGCTCCCCCACTTCGTGTGGGTCGCTGCCCCCCGAGGGGGCCGCCCGCCTGCGGTCTGGCAAAGCCAGTCCCGCGGCTCATGCTGACAAAGACGGGGAGGAGCCGGACTCTTCCCACTTGAGGGGGGAAAGGCCCTGAAAAGCGCCGAAAAGGATGGCTGGCCTGCTTTTTCCGGGGTTTCAGAGCCTCTTTAGGTCCGGGTAGCGGATGTATTCGACCAATTCCTGGATTTTCTGGCTGGGGGGCCGGGTGATCAGGCTGACCAGCACGATCACCGCAAAACCCACCGGGACGCCGAAAAGCCCGGCTGAAATCGGGTCTATGCCCCACCACAGCTGCACCGGCGAGGTGATGCCGAAGGTGGCGCGTAGCCAGGGCTGGTTGGTGAACATGTAATAGGAGGTCACGCCCAGGCCGGAAACCATGCCCAGCACCGCCCCTATGCCGTTGGCGCGCTTCCAGAAGATTCCCAGGCTGAGCGCCGGGAAGAAGGAGGCGGCGGCGAAGGAAAACGCCGCCGACACCAGGAACAGGATGTCCGCCGGCTTTTGCGCCGCCACATAGGCCGCCAGCAGGGCCACGATGAGCAGCAGTATCTTGGACACCGTGACCCGGCTCACGGTGGAGGCGTTGGGATCGATCATCTTGTAATAGAGGTCGTGGCCCAGCGCGTTGGCAATCGTCAATAGCAGGCCATCGGCGGTCGACAGCGCGGCCGCCAACCCGCCGGCCGCCACCAGGCCCGAAATCACATAGGGAAGCCCCGCCAGTTCGGGCGTGAGCAGCACGATGATGTCGCCGCCTATGGTCATTTCATTGAGCTGCAGGATGTTGTCGCGGTTGATATCGGCCACCGACAGCAGGCCCGGGTCGATCCGGCTCCAGGCATTGACCCAGGACGGAAGCTGGTCAAAGCGCGTGCCGACCAGCACCGTGAAGATTTCATACTTCACCAGCACAGCCAGCGCCGGCGCCGTGAAATACAGCAAAAAGATGAAAAACAGCGACCAGGTGACCGACTGCCGCGCCTCGCGCACGCTGGGCACCGTGTAATAACGCATCAGGATGTGCGGCAAGGCGGCCGTGCCCACCATGAGGCAGAACACCAGCGCCAGGAAGTTGCGGCGGGACGTGTCGTAGGTTTCCTGCTCCTTGGGCGTGCCATCGGGATCGCCCGAGAACTGCGCCGCATGGGCGGGCATGCCGTTGAGCGGCAGGGTCTTGGCCTCGGCTGCCGCCCTGGCGGCCGTCCAGGCCTTGACGGCCGCTGCCTCGTCCCTGGGCATGGTGGCCAGGGCCTTGGCCGCCGAGCTGATTTCGGCCACAGAGGCATTGCCGCCTTTGAGCTGCTCCATGCGTTTGGCGGCGGCCAGTTTGTCGGCGGCCAGCGATTCGGCCGGATGGGCCAGCTTGCTGGACAGCGCCTCCGCGCGCTGCCTGAACAGCTCGCGCACCTGCAGTTCCTTGGGGTCCTCGGCCAGCTCTTTTTCCTTGGCGCTGACCTTTTCGAGCTGAAAACCGTAGACCAGTTGCGGCACCGGAACGCCGGTCTGCTTGACCGACAGCCACACCACCGGGATCAGGTAGGCCACCACCAGGATGATGTACTGGGCCACCTGTGTCCAGGTGACGGCACGCATGCCGCCCAGGAAAGAACACACCAGGATGCCGCCCAGGCCCAGGAAGATGCCTAATTCGAAGGCGATGCCGGTCAGGTAGGAGGTGATCAGGCCCACGCCGTAAATCTGCGCGACCAGGTAGGTGAAGGAGCACAGGATGGCGGCAGCCACGCCAATGAGGCGCGGCAGGCTGCCACCGTAACGCTCCCCCAGGAAGTCCGGAATGGTGAACTGGCCGAACTTGCGCAGGTAAGGCGCCAGCACCAGCGCGACCAGGCAATAGCCGCCGGTCCAGCCCATGATGAAGGCCAGGCCGTTGTAGCCCGTGAGGTAGAGCGTTCCCGCCAGGCCGATGAAGGATGCGGCCGACATCCAGTCGGCACCGGTGGCCATGCCGTTGTAGACCGCCGGCACGCGCCGGCCCGCCACATAATATTCGCCCGCGTCGGTGGTGCGGCTCATGATGCCTATGCCCGCGTACAAGCCAATCGTGGCCAGCAGGAAGGCCGTGCCTATCCACAGGCGCGGCAGGCCCATGCGCTCCAGGCCCGCGAGGATGAGCACGAACGCCACCAGACCCACGGTGTACCAGCGGTAGACGCGGTTGAGCTGCGCCTTGAACTGCTGGCTGGAGAGCAAAACCCCGTCGCGCGAACCAAAGAAGCCGGCCATCTAGTCCCCGTCCGCCACGTCGTGTTCGATGTCGAGCCGGTTCATGTACCAAGCGTAAAAGCCGATGATCAGGCAGTACACCAGCAAAGCGCCCTGCGCGCCCATCCAGAAGCTGAAAGGCCAGCCGAAAAACCGGAAACTCAGCGCGCGCGCGAAGTAGCTCACGCCGAAAGTCACGCTGAACCAGACCAGCAGCAGCACGGCTGTCACCACCAGGGTTTTGCGCCAATAGCGGCGGTGGCTGTCAGCCGGCTGCATGACCTGCCTCGCTCGTGGACGCCCTGCCCGCCTGCAGCGCCGCGGCGTTTTCACGCTCCAGTTGCGCGGCCACGCGCGGCTCGAAACGCCGCAGGTGGGCAATGACCTTGCGCGCCTTGCCCGCCTCGCCCAGCGCCAGCCAGACCTGCGCGAGCCGGTACCAGCCATAGGGGCCCAGCGGCTGCAGCGCGGTATTGCGCTCCAGCGCCTCGGCGGCTTCCTGCCAGCGCTGCTGGTGGATATGGACCAGCGCCAGGCCGTACCAGGCCCGGTCCAGGCGCGGGTCCAGCGCCAGCGCGCGTTCGAAGGCCGGGCCGGCTTCTTCGTGGCGGCCGGCCTGTTGCAGCACATAGCCGAGGTTGAACCAGCCGGAGGCCTGTAGCGGCCAGGCGCAGGTGAGCTGCCGCAGGCTGGCAATCGCCTCCTGCGTGAGATGCAGCTGCGCCTCCACATGGCCACGGCTGGCCAGGGCATAAGGATCGACAGGCCGCAGGCACAGCATCTGCGCGAATTTCGGCAAGGCGGCCGTGCGCTTGCCAGCTGCCAACAGCAGCAAGGCCTGCGCTTTCAGGAAGTGATAGTGCAAGAACGGCGCGGCCTGCAAATTCATTTGCACAGCGCCACCCCGATTTCCAGGCAGATGCGGATTTTCGCGACGGCGGCTGCAAGCCAGAGCATCGCCAGTACCAGGAAGGCCACCAGCGGCAGGTGGCGCTCCAGCACCACGGGCGGCGAAATCCAGCGCGCCGCCCTCACCCAGGGCCGGCCCAGCAGTTGCAGCAGGCGGTAAAAAAAATTGCTGTCGCGTCCCGCGCCGGCCAGCAAGCCCACCACCCATTGGCCGGCCAGCGCGAGTAGCGCAATTTCAGCAAGCAGTTTGGCGGTGGTGGCGGCGGCGAGCATGGCTGATGGCTGATGGCAGACAAGGAAAAGCGGTGCTTCCGATTGTCATCGGAGGCACCGCCAATTACTCGCCGCGAGCGGCGCCGGCCTCCGGGGGTTTTCCCTCGGTCAGCCCGCGAGGGACCTGCCTAGCCGGCCAGTTGCTTCCAGGTGGTTATCACGGTATCGGGATTCAGCGAAATCGAGCCTATGCCCTGCTCCTTGAGCCACAAGGCAAAGTCGGGATGGTCGCTGGGGCCCTGGCCGCAGATGCCGACGTATTTGTTGGCACGCTTGCAAGCGGCAATGGCCTGGCTCAGCAGCGCCTTGACCGCCGGATCGCGTTCGTCAAAGTCTTTGGCCAGGATGTCCAGACCCGAGTCGCGGTCCAGGCCCAGCGTGAGCTGGGTCAGGTCGTTGGAGCCTATGGAGAAGCCGTCGAAATACTCGAGGAACTGGTCGGCCAGCACCGCGTTGCTCGGCACCTCGCACATCATGATGATTTTCAGGCCTTGCTCGCCGCGCTTGAGGCCGTGTTTAGCCAGCAGTTCCGTCACGGCCTTGGCCTGGCCCAGGGTGCGCACAAAAGGCACCATCACCTCGACGTTGGTCAGGCCCATGTCGTTGCGCACGCGCTTGAGCGCTTCGCATTCCATGGCAAAGGCCTCGGCGAAATCCGGGCTCAGGTAGCGCGCCGCGCCGCGGAAACCCAGCATCGGGTTTTCTTCCTCGGGCTCGTAGCGCGAGCCGCCTATCAGCTTGCGGTACTCGTTGGACTTGAAGTCCGACAGGCGCACGATCACCGGCTTGGGCCAGAAGGCCGCACCAATCGTGGCAATGCCTTCAGCCACCTTGTCGACATAAAAGGCACGCGGCGAGGCATGGCCGCGGGCCACGCTCTCCACGGCCTTTTTCAGGTCGGCGTCGATGTTGGGGTACTCCAGGATCGCCTTGGGGTGCACGCCGATGTTGTTGTTGATGATGAACTCCAGCCGCGCCAGGCCCACGCCGTGGTTGGGTACCTGGCAGAAGTCAAAGGCCAGCTGCGGGTTGCCCACGTTCATCATGATCTTGAGGTCTATCGGCGGCATCGCGCCGCGCTGCACCTCGGTCACCTCGGTTTCGAGCAGGCCGTCATAGATGTTGCCGGTGTCGCCCTCAGCGCAGCTCACCGTCACCAGCATGCCGTCCTTGAGCGTCTCGGTCGCGTCGCCGCAGCCGACCACGGCCGGGATGCCGAGTTCGCGCGCGATGATGGCCGCGTGGCAGGTGCGGCCGCCGCGGTTGGTGACGATGGCGCTGGCGCGCTTCATCACCGGCTCCCAGTTCGGGTCGGTCATGTCGGTGACCAGGATGTCACCGGCCTGCACCTGGTCCATGTCCTTGATGTCATGCACGATGCGGACCGGGCCGGTGCCGATTTTCTGGCCGATCGCCCTGCCCTCAGCCAATACCGTGCCGGTGCCCTTGAGCGTATAGCGCTGCTCGGCCTTGCCCTTGGCCTGGCTCTTCACCGTCTCGGGGCGCGCCTGCAGGATGTAGAGCTGGCCGTCGGTGCCGTCCTTTCCCCATTCGATGTCCATGGGGCGGCCGTAGTGCGCCTCGATGATCAGCGCGTAGCGCGCCAGTTGCTCGACGTCCTCGTCGCTCAGCGAATAGCGGTTGCGCAGCTCGGTCGGTACGTCGGTGGTCTTGACCAGCTTGCCGCCGGATTTTTTCTCTTCCGGCGTGGTGAATTCCATCTGCAGCAGCTTGCTGCCCAGGTTGCGGCGGATCACCGCGCGCTTGCCGGCCTTGAGCATGGGCTTGTGCACGTAGAACTCGTCGGGGTTGACGGCGCCCTGCACCACGGTTTCGCCCAGGCCGTAGCTGGAGGTGATGAAGACCACGTCTTCAAAGCCGCTTTCCGTGTCTATGGTGAACATCACGCCGGCCGCGCCCTTGTCGCTGCGCACCATGCGCTGGATACCGGCCGACAGCGCCACGTCGGAATGGGCGAAGCCCTGGTGCACGCGGTAGCTGATGGCGCGGTCGTTGTAGAGCGAGGCGAACACCTCTTTCATCTTGTGCAGCACGTCCTCGATGCCGACCACGTTCAGGAAGGTTTCCTGTTGGCCCGCGAAGGACGCGTCGGGCAAATCCTCGGCCGTGGCGGAGGAGCGCACCGCGAAGCTGGCCTGGGCATTGCCGGCACTCAGGACGGCGAAGCTGTCCCGCACGGCTTTTTCAAGGTCGGCCGGAAAAGGCTGGGCTTCGACCAGCGCGCGGATTTTGGCGCCCGCCTCGGCCAGGGCACGCACGTCGTCGGTGTTGAGCGCGTCCAGCACACCGTTGATTTTTTTGTCCAGCCCGTCGTGGGCCAGGAACACGCGGAAGGCATGCGCCGTGGTGGCGAATCCGGTGGGCACCCGCACGCCCTGGGGACCGGTGGGCAGTTGCGAGATCATCTCGCCGAGGCTGGCGTTCTTACCGCCAACGGCCTCGACGTCTGTCATCCTCAGGTTTTCAAACGGTACGACCAGGGCGGTCGCCTCAAACAGATTGGACATGAAAATACTCCGGGAGGTTTAAAAACCGGGGAATTCACCATGCGCGGCAGGCAACCTTGTTGTTGTTCGAGGGGGTTGTGGCGGGGCATGGCGTGACAAACTGGATAATTGGCCCAATTGTAGGGGCGAGCCGCCGGATGTGCCGCGTCAGCCTTTCACCCAGCTTTCAATCAGCCAAACACCCACCATGTCCCAACGCACCGTGTTTTTCATCTCCGACGGCACCGGCATCACCGCGGAAACCTTTGGTAACGCCATCCTGGCGCAATTCGAATTCAAGCCGCGCCATGTCCGCTTGCCCTTTATCGACAGCGTGGACAAGGCCCACCAGGCGATACGGCAGATCAACCACACGGCTGAAGTCGAGGGCAAACGCCCCATCGTCTTCACCACGCTGGTCAACATGGAAATCCTGGCCGTCATCAAAACCCACTGCAACGGCATGCTGCTGGACATGTTCGGCATGTTCGTGGCGCCGCTGGAGGGCGAACTAGGCATCAAGTCCAACCACCGCGTGGGCCGGTTTTCAGACGCTTCGAAGAGCAAGGAATACGACGACCGCATCGAGGCCATCAACTTCTCGTTGGCGCACGACGACGGCCAGAGCAACCGCGACCTGGAAAACTCGGACGTGATCCTGGTGGGCGTGAGCCGCAGCGGCAAGACGCCGACTTCGCTCTACCTTGCCATGCAATACGGCCTCAAGGCCTCGAATTACCCGCTGATCCCGGAAGATTTCGAGCGCCGCCAGCTGCCGCCGGCGCTGGTGCCGCACCGCAAGAAGATCTTCGGCCTGACCATCGCGCCTGAGCGCCTGGCGCAAATACGCAATGAACGCCGGCCCAACTCGAAATACGCGAGCCTGGAGAACTGCCGCGACGAAATCCACGAAGCCGAGGCCATGATGCGCCGCGAAGGCATACGCTGGCTCTCGACCACCACCAAGTCGATCGAAGAGATTTCGACCACCATCCTGCAGGAAATCCGGCCCGAGCGGCTCGAGTACTGAACCGGCCTTATTTGGTCAGTTCCACCAGCATGCGCGCCAGCAGGTAAAAGCGCGGAACGATGCTGTCGATCTCGGCGTACTCGTTTTCCGTATGGATTTCACCGCCCACAATGCCGAACCCGTCCAGCGTGGGCGTGCCCACCCCGGCCGACAGGCTGGCGTCGGCCGCGCCGCCGCTGCCTTCCAGCGTCAGCTTGCGGCCGATTTCACCGTAGATCGCCTGGGCCTTGGCCGCCAGCACGTCCTGTTTGGGGGTTTGCGGCATGGGCGGCAGGCCGCGGCTCAAGGTGGTTTTGACCTCAGTGTCGGGGATCAGCTTGTTGGCCGACACCCTCGCCAAATCCTTTTCGATCCGGTCGAACTCCTCGGGGACGGTCACCCGCACGTCGGCCTTGGCGCTGGCGGCATCCGGGATCACATTGGTGCGATCTCCGGCCTTGAGCACCGTGAAATTGATGGTCGTCTGCTTTTCCTTGTTGCCCAGCTTGCCCAGTTGCAGGACCTGGTGCGCCACCTCCATGGCTGCATTGCGGCCGCTGTCGGGCGCGACACCTGCGTGCGCCGACTTGCCCTTGACTTCCACCGTGGCGGTGCCGCCGCCCTTGCGCCAGATCACCAGCCCGTCCGCGGGCCTGCCAGGCTCAAGGTTGAGCGTGACGTCGTGCTGCCTGGCCACTTTTTCGATCAGCGCGGTGGTCATGGCCGAGCCGGTTTCCTCGTTGTTGTCGAGCAAAAAAGTGATCTGTGCGTAGTCCTTGAAATTGAGCTGCTGCAGGATCTTCAGCGCATACAGGCCCGCGATGATGCCGCCCTTGTTGTCCATGACGCCGGGGCCGTAGGCACGGTTGCCCTTGATGTAAAAAGGCTTGGCCGCCGCCGTGCCTTCCTTGAAGACCGTGTCCATATGCGCCATCAGGAGGATTTTGGCCTTGCCGGTGCCCGTCAGCGTGGCCACCACATTCAAGCCGCCCTCGGGTGTTGCCTGGAAGGTCTCGATGCGCGCGCCAAGCTTTTTCAGCTCATCGACGGAAATCGCGCGCACCTGGGCCAGCCCCTTTTCATAGCCCGAGCCGGAATCGATATTGACCAGCTTCTCCAGCAAGGCCAGCGCCTCGCCTTTGTAGCTTTCGGCTTTTTCGAGGACTGCTTTGTCCGCCTGCGCGTGCGCATGGGGAGCGGCGATGCCGAGCGCAAGTCCGATGGACAAGCCAGATGCAAGCATGGTGCTCTTGAAATTAAACCGCATGTCGATGTTCTCCTGCTTGAATGAATAGGGGGATTTGTGATGCACATCCCGTGCCTGTCGCAGGGACGTGAAGAGTGACCATACATCGAGCAAGGATCAGCGTCGATACGCAGTTCCCGCAGCACATCGGCTAAAGCCCCGTTCCCCCAAGCAGACAGGTTGAAGAGCCCGGCTGTCCCGCATCCTCAGGACCGTATACCCGCCGGCCTGTAACGGCTGGGGTTGGCGCCCGCCGACTTGCGCATCAGGCGCCGCAGGGCGGTGGCGTCTTCGTAGCCGACCTGTTCGGCCACTCGCTCTATGCTCATACGGCTGGATTCAATCAGCATGCGGGCGCGATGCAGCCGCACGCTCTGCACCAGCGCCAGCGTGCTCCGGCCGGTGGCTTCGCGCACACGCCGCGACAGGGTTCGCTGCGACATCGCGAACTCGCCGGCCAGCGCCTCCACGCTGGGTGGGTGCGGCAGGGCCGCTTCGATGCGCGCCATCAGCCGCGCCACCAGTTCATTGCCGTTGGAGAGCATGGCCGGCACCACAAACGGGGCCTGCGCCTGCCGCCCGTCTATCAACAGGACGCGCCCCACGGCGTCGGCCAACCCCACGCCGAACTGTGTGCGCAGCAGGTGGAGCATCAAATCGGTCTGCGCGAAGGCGGCGCCCGCCGTGCTCACGGGACCGTCGGCGCAGACCATGCGGTCGGCATCCACGGTGCAGCGCGGCTCCAGGCGGCGCAGCTCGGCCGCCATCCACCAGGACGTGGTGGCGCGCCGCCCGGCCAGCAGGCCTGCGGCTTGCAGCAGGAACACCGCCGAGCAGGAGGCGGCGACACACCCGCCCCGTGCTGCGTGCGCGGCGACGGCCTGGATAACCCGCTGCGCATCGGCGCTCGCCAGCCCGGCCGCGACCGCTTCGGCGTTGTTCAGGCCCAGCCCCGGGATGATCCAGGTCGCCGCATCAGGGCGATAGCGTTTCGGCAGGGCCGCGGTGTCCACGCGCATGCCGCTGCTCAAGGCCACGGCGCCGCCGGACGGCGACAGCACGCGCCAGCCGGGGCGCGCCAGTTTCAGGCGCGGCGCCAGCGAAGCCGCCGCCTGCAGCACGTCGAGCGTGGCGGCCACGCTGGTCGCGAAAGCGCCGGGCAGCACCAGGATGGTGAAATCGGTCATTGACTGAAAAAGCCTCAAAGATGTCGAAACAGACACTCGCAGTTTATCCGCCGGCGGCGTCCAATGCAGGCTTTCCCACTCCTGAAAGCACGGTCATGACCACTGCCACCGCACAGCGCAGCATCAAAGAAGACGATCCCCTCGACGACTTCACACGCCGCGAGATCACGCTGGACGGCGTGGCCAAAAAAGTCTATCTGGCCGGCTCTGGGCCGGCCGTGATCGTCATGACCGAGATGCCGGGCATCAGCCCGCATGTCGCGCGCTTCAGCCGCTGGGTGCGCGATGCGGGTTTTACCGTCTACATGCCCTCGCTGTTCGGCCGCGACGGCGCGGTGCCCGGTGCGGATGAAGGCGCGGCCGTCTTCCAGCGCGCCTGCGTCAGCGCCGAGTTCCGCGCGCTGCGCGCGAATGAGACCAGCCCGGCCACGCAATGGCTGATGGCGCTGGCGAGGCTCGCCCACCATGAATGCGGCGGGCCCGGTGTGGGCGCCATCGGCATGTGCTGGACCGGCAACTTCGCGCTCTCGATGATGCTGGAGCCTGCCGTGCTGGCACCGGTGCTGGCGCAGCCCGCGCTGCCGCTCAACGACCCGGCCGGGCTGGAGATATCGCCCGCCGACATCCAGGCGGTGCGCAGGCGGCTCGACAAGGAAAAGCTCACCGTGCTGGCCTACCGCTTCGAAGGCGACAAGTTCTGCCGGGCCCAGCGCTTTGCGGCTTATGCCGAGGCGCTGGGTGACCGTTTTGTGGGCCGGGTGCTGCCGGACAGCGCCGCCAACCCCGATGTGCCGCCCTTCTTTTCCACGCATGTGCCCACGCCGCACAGCGTGGTGACGGCCCACCTGGTCGACGAGGCAGGCCAGCCCACGGTTGCAGCCCGCGACGAGATCCTGGCCTTCTTTGCGGAACGCCTTAGCCCAGGACGGCCACGCCCTTGACCTGGGCAAACACGCGGCTGCCGGGCCGCAGTTGCAGCGCCTCAGCCGATTTCTGCGTAATGCGCGCAAGCAGCGCGCTACCGCCGGCGTCCAGTCCCACCATCACCTGGCCCGGACTGTCGGCGGACAGGGCCGTGACGGTGGCGGCAAAGATGTTCTGCACGCTGGTGCCTGTCTGGCGTTCCAGCGTGAGGCTCACGTCACGCGCCTGGATGCGCACGCGCACGCGCTGGCCGACCTGCAGGCTGGGGTTAAGCAGGCTGATGCTGCCGCCGGAAAACTCGGCGTGGCTCATGTGCCAGCCAGGTTCGACGGCGCTGACCACGGCGTCCAGCACCGCGGCCGCGGCGTCGCCATGCGCCAGCGGCAGGTCCAGCCGCGTCATCAGTTCGCGCGTGGGGCCCGAAGCCGTGACCCGGCCGGCATCCAGCAGCACCAGATGGTCGGCCAGCCGGGCGACCTCGTCGGGCGCATGGCTCACATAGAGCACAGGCATGTCGAGTTCGTCATGCAGGCGCTCCAGGTAGGGCAGGATTTCGGCCTTGCGGGCGATGTCCAGAGAGGCCAGAGGTTCGTCCATCAGCAGCAGGCGCGGGCTGGTTGCCAGCGCGCGTGCGATCGCCACACGCTGGCGCTCGCCACCCGAGAGCGTGCCGGGCATGCGCTGCATCAGCGCTTGCAGGCCCAGCAGTTCGATGGCTTGTTCCAGCGAGACGCGTCGCTGGGCCGCAGGCACGCGGCGCAGGCCGAAGTCGAGGTTGCGGCGCACGTCCAGGTGGGAAAACAGGCTGGCCTCCTGAAACACATAGCCCAGCGGACGCCGGTGCACCGGCAAAAAACCGCCGGCGGCATCGTCCTGCCAGACCTCGCCGTTGACCGAAAGGTAACCGTTACCGGCGCGCTCAAGACCGGCGATGCTCCGCAGCAGGCTGGTCTTGCCGGAGCCCGAAGGGCCGAAGATGGCCGTCACGCCGCGCCCCGGCACGGCCAGCGACACGTCGAGCGAAAAACCGGCGAAGGCACGGCGGAATGAAGCGGCAATGCCTGTGTCGGCGGCCGTCATGCGCCCTGCCCTTTGCGCCGACCCGGCTGCAAGGTATAGAGCGCCAGCAGCACCAGGAAGGAGAACACCAGCAAGCCGCCGGCCAGCCAGTGCGCCTGGCGATATTCAAGCGTCTCCACGTGGTCGTAAATCTGCACCGACATCACACGCGTCTTGCCGGGAATGTTGCCGCCCATCATCAGCACGATGCCGAACTCGCCTACCGTGTGCGCAAAGCCCATGACGGCGGCGGTCAGGTAGGCCGGCCGGGCCAGAGGCAACACCACGCTGAAGAAGGTGTCCAGCGGCGAGGCGCGCAAGGTGGCGGCGGCCTCCAGCGGCCTGTCTCCCAGGGCTTCAAAGGCGTTCTGCAGTGGTTGCACGACGAAAGGCATGGAATACAGCACCGAGCCCGCCACCAGCCCGGCAAAGGTGAACGGCAGCACGCCCCAGCCCAGCGACTGCGTGAGCTGGCCCACCGGGCCGTTCGGCCCCATCAGCACCAGCAGGTAAAAACCCAGCACCACCGGCGGCAGCACCAGCGGCAAGGCCACCAGGGCTCCCACCGGCCCTTTGAGCCGCGAATGCGTGCGCGCCAGCCACCAGGCCAGGGGCGTGCCGGCCAGCAGCAGCAGCACCGTGGTGGTGGCCGCCAGCCGCAGGGTCAGCGCCAGGGCCTGAAGGCTTGCATCATCAAACATGCTTCGGCCAGGTTCAGGGCTCGTAGCCGAAGGAGCGGATCACCGCCCTGGCCTTGTCGGTTTTGAGGTAAGCCATCAGTTGCGCCGCGGCCTTGCTGTCTTTGGCTTTGGCCAGCAGCACCGCGTCCTGGCGGATCGGGCTGTGAAGGTTTGCGGGAACAATCCAGGCCGAACCGGATTTGATCTTGCCGCCTTCGTAGACCTGCGACAGCGCGATGAAACCGAGCTCGGCATTGCCGGTGGAGACAAAGCTGAAGGCTTGCCCAATGCTTTCACCCTGCACCAGCTTGGGCTCCAATGCGGCCTGCAGGCCCAGCTTGTTGATGGTCTCAACGGCGGCCGCGCCATAGGGCGCTAGCTTGGGCGCGGCAATGGCGATCTTTTTTAAGTCACCCTTCTTTAGGACCTCGCCCTGCGCATCGACCACACCCGGCTGGGCCGACCAGAGCACCAGCTTGCCGGTGGCATAGGTAAAGCGGGTGCCATTAACAGCCGCACCTTCCTTTTCGAGCTTGGCAGGCGTCTCGTCATCCGCTGCGAGGAACACTTCAAACGGCGCGCCGTTGGTGATCTGCGCGTAGAACTTTCCGGTTGCGCCGAAGGTCAGCACCGCCTTGTGGCCGGTGTCTTTTTCAAAGTCCGCGGCGATCAGCTTCATGGGAGCGGTGAAGTTGGCCGCCACAGCGACCTGGACGTCTTCGGCCAGCGCCGGGGCCGATGACAACGCGATACACAGCGCCGGCAGCCAGCGCAACATGGTTGGGGACATGGGAGAGCTCCAGTGATGAGATGAAGGGGCCAAGGCATCCGGCCCATTCGCTATTCTATTTTAGAATAGCGCTTCCTGTCCCGAGGCCTTCCATGCAAAAAGCCGCCCCCTCATCGTCCGCCGCCCCCTCCTTCGCCAGTGCCTTCGGCCATGAGCCGGCCGACAAGCGCATCGACATCCTGCGCCTGGTCGGCGAGAGCGGTTCGATCTCGCAGGCGGCGCGCCAGGCCAAGGTCAGCTATAAGGCGGCCTGGCAGGCCATAGACACATTGACCAATCTGGCCGGGGTGGCGCTGGTGGAGCGCGCCGTGGGCGGCTCGGGCGGCGGCGGCGCCACCTTGACCCCGGCAGGCCAGAAGCTGCTGGCGGTCGCCGGCCTCTTGAATGAAACCCGCAGCCAGGTGCTGGCCGCCTTCAAATCCAACGAGCTGCTGCTGCCGCGTGCCCTGCCCGCACTCTCCAACATGAGCGTGCGTACCAGCATGCGCAACCAGTTGCCCTGCCGGGTCAACAAGCTCGAAGTGCGAGGCCAGGTGGCGCGCATACATCTGCAACTGGCCGACGGCACTGCGCTGGTTTCACGCATCACCAAGGCCAGCGCCGAGCTGCTGGGCTTGCAAAAGGGACAAGCGGTGCTGGCACTGTGTAAGGCTACGGCGGTGGCGGTGAGTGCACAAAGCGCCACACCGCCAGGCGTTCAAAACCTCACGGGCCAGGCCGTACGCATCAGCCGCGGCGCCAGCGGCGATGAGGTGTCACTGCAGCTTGATGGCGGCCTGCAGCTCGTGGGTTTTGCGTCTGCGGGCAGCGGACTGAAGACCAAGGCACTGGTGCAGGCCGGGGTCGACGAGTCGGCTGTCGTGATCGCCCTGGCAGCCTAGGTTTTAAACCGGTGCCTCAAACACGTACTGCGAAGGCCCGGCCGCCCCGCCCTGCGGCGCGACCGGATGCGCGACCACACCCCAGACTTTTTCGATGCAAGGAGGCGTGAGCACCTCGGCGGTGGCGCCGCTGCCCACCACCTCGCCGCCCTGCAGCACCACGCAGCGGTCGCTATAGCGCAGTGCAAGATTCAAGTCGTGCAGCACGGCCACCACGCCCACGCTCTGGGCGGTTGCCCAGACGCGCACCAGTTGCAGCATGCGGTGCTGGTGCTGCAAATCGAGCGCGGCCGTAGGTTCGTCCAGCAGCAGCCAGCGTGTGGCCTGGACGCCTGCCGCGCCGGCGGCGGGCTCCCACACCTGCGCCAGCGCGCGCGCCAGATGCACACGCGCCTTCTCGCCGCCCGAGAGCGTGTTGAGCGCGCGGTGCTGCAGGTGTTCGACCGCGGTGGCCCGCATGGCCTGCAGGGGGATGTCCGCCTCCTGCCTGCCCGGATGGCTGCGGTGCGGGTAGCGCCCCAGCTCCACCACCTCGCGCACGGTGAATTCAAAGGCGACCTGGGTTTCTTGCGCCACTGAGGCGCGTACACGGGCGAGTTCAAGCGGCGCATAGGCGGCCAGCGCCTTGCCGGCCAGGTAGACAGCACCGCCTGTGGGTTGGCGCTGGCCGGTCAGCACCGACATCAGCGTGGACTTGCCCGCACCGTTGGGCCCCAGCACGGCGGTGACCTGCCCGGCCGCGAATTGCGCCGAGGCGGCCCGCAGCAGCGACCGGCCGGGCACCTCCACCCCCACGCCCACCACTTCGAGCAGTCCGGCCACGAGCGAAAAATCATGCATGTTTCGTGCGTTCATAGCCGGTTCTTGAAGTGGCGCAGCAGCAGCAAAAAGAAGGGCACACCGACAAAAGCCGTCAGCACGCCCAGCGGCAGCTCGGCGGGCTTGACCACCGTGCGGGCCACGCTGTCGGCGGCCAGCACCAGGGCCGCGCCCAGCAGGGCCGATCCCGGTAGCACGATGCGGTGGTCGGGTCCGGCCACCAGGCGCACGCAGTGCGGCGCCACCAGGCCGATGAAACCAATGATGCCGGTGGTGGCCGTAACGGCCCCCACGGCCAGCGCCGTCACCAGCACGGCAAAACGCTTGACGCGCTCGACCGGCACGCCCAGCAGCGTGGCCTGTGCCTCGCCCAGCGCGATGGCGTTGAGTGGCCGGGCCAGCGTCAGGCCCGCCCCCAGCGCGGCCAGCACAATGGAAAACACCAGCGCCACCGCGCTCCAGCGCGCGCCGCCCAGGCTGCCGAGCAGCCAGAACTGGATGTTGCGCAGCTGTTCGTCGGTGGCCAGGAAGGTCAGATAGCCCAGGCCCGCGCCGGCCAGCGCATTGACGGCAATGCCGGCCAGCAGCATGATGCCGACCCGCGTCGCGCCGTCCTGCTGCGATAGCGCGTACACCAGCACGGTCACCAGCAGGCTGCCCAGGAAGGCCATGAGCACCAGCGTCCAGCTGCCCAGCGTGCGCGGCATCTCGGGAAACCACATGCTGCCGAGCACGATGGCCATGCCTGCGGCCAGCGCCGCGCCACTGCTGACGCCGATGAGCCCCGGGTCGGCCAAAGGATTGCGGAACAGGCCTTGCATCAGCGCGCCCGACATGCCCAGCGCCGCACCGGCGGCTACGCCCAGCAGCAGGCGCGGCAGGCGTATGTTCATGAAGACCAGGTGTTCGGGCGAAGGCTGGCCGCTGCCCGCCAGCATGTCGAGCAGCACATTCCAGAGCTGTAGCGGACTGATGGCGTAAGCGCCGCGCGCGCTGCCGATGAAAAAGCTCAGGGCCAGCAGCAGCACGCCCGCGCCCAGCACCAGCGCCGCCGGCCAGCGCCGGTGGTCACCGTGCAGCGCGGCCTTCATGCGCGGGCCCTGCGCCTGGCGGCATGCGGGGCCGACTGCACCAGCAGCAGCCGGTTCCCTTCGCGGTCGCTGATACCCCATTCCGTGCCCCACTCCTGCTCCACCAGCGCATGCGGCGCCTGGCCGGGCGCTGATTGCAGGGCCATGTGCCACTGTTCGATGTTGTCCACCAGCAGGCGGCAGGCAAAGTGTTGCGGCGCCATGTCGGCGCGGCGCTGCCAGAGCTGCACCGTCACCGATTCGCGTGTGAGCACGGCGATGACGCCGGGCACGCTGTGCCGGACGGCAAAACCCCAGCAATCGCAGTAAAACGCCAGCGCCCGGCGCAAGTCTGCGCAGTGCAGCACGGCCGGCGTGCGGGCGCAGAGGACTTCGGTCATGGCGGCTTTCATGGGCTGGTCGTTCATGCGGCGGCTTTCAGGCCGGCCTGGTGCAGCTCGGCCACGGCCTGCGGCAGGCGCGGGCCGAAGCCGATGAGGTACAGCGCATCCAGCGCCACCAGCGCGCGGCGCTTGTAGGCCGGTGTGAGCTCCAGGCCGGGGCGCTGCCAGAATTTTTCGAGCCCGCCGCTGGCCTCCACGCCCTGCGTGGTGGTGACGATCACGTCAGGCGCGGATGTCACCAGGGCTTCGGGCGTCATGGCGCGGTAGCCGCTGAAATTGGTGCTGCCGCCGATCGTGACCAGGGCGTTGTCCAGGCCCGCGAAGGTGAACATCGCATGCGCGGCGGTTTTCTCGCCGGCCACCTGCGGCGAACCCGAATGCGTGAGGATGAACACGGCACGGGGCTTGCGGCCGGTTTTGCGGGCCACTGCGGCCAGCACTTCCGCCCATTGGGCATCGAGTTTGGCCTGCAGCGCGGCAGCCTGCGCGACCCGCGAGGTTGCGCGTCCGACGGCGGCGACCTTGCGCTGAACCTCGGCCCAGCTGTGGTCGGCCTCGACCAGTTCGACCTTGACGCCGGCGCTGCGGATCTGGTCCATCACCACGCCAGGGCCGGCTTCCGTCGTGCCGATGACGGCATCGGGCTTGAGCGACAGCAGCCCTTCCGCCGAAAGCTGGCGCATGTAGCCGACCTTCGGCGTGTGCAACGCCGCGGCCGGAAAGAGGCTGGTGGTGTCGGTGCCGACCAGTTGCTTTTCAGCGCCCAGCGCGTAGACGATTTCCGTGGTCGCGCCGCTCACCGAGACGATACGCGGCATCTTCGCCGCTACCGTCGCCTGCGCCTGCGCAGCAGTCGCAGACAGGCCGCAGACGCTGGAGACGGCGGAAACCGCCGGCAGTGAAAAATACCGCAAGGCGTCGCGCCGGCGGATTGGAGTTGGGGCTGCTGTCATGGGAAGCCTTGTGGGGAAGTGTTTTGCTCAAGGAAGTCTTCATGCGATGTTCTGCGCGATGCGCCAGAGCACGCCGGACGGGTCGCAGAGCACGAGGTCGCGCTGGCGCCAGGGCTGGTCTTGCGGCGCAACGGTGCGCACGCCGTAGCGGCCGGCCACGTCCGCCTGCTGCAGTCGCGCCCACCAGCTTTCCACATCCTGCACGATCAGGTGCATCATGAAATTGCTGGCGTGCTCGGCCAGGTAAAAGTTCTGCAGGAAGAAGGCCGTGTCACCCAGGCGCATATAGGCCAGGGTGTCGTCCGACCATGGGATCTCAAACCCCAGCTCTTCATAAAAGCGTTTGGACAGCGCGAAGTCTTTCGCAGGCACAAAGGCCTTGATCTCAACCGCGCCGAAACCGCTTGCGCCACCGCTCATGCGGCTTCCTTGAGCCTGGGCAGCCGCGCCACGATTTCGCGCCAGGCCTGCAGTTCGGGAACGCCGGGTTTGCGGGCGCCGAAGAACATCGCCATCAGTTCGCCAGCGCCGTCGAAGACCTCGACCGAGGTGACCAGGCCTTCGGTGGTGGGCTTCTCGACAATCCAGGCGCTCTTGACCATGTCTTCGCGCAGGTGCAGGTTGAAGCCGGCATCGAGCACGTTGATCCACTGCGCGGTCGGGGTGACCATGGGTTCGACGCGCTTGACCGGCCCGGTGTGGATCTGGATGCAGCCCAGGCTGCCGACAAACACCATGATGGGCGTGCCGTCCATGGAGGCTTCGTCGAGCAGCTTGCGGACGATCGTCAGGTCGGCCTTCCGGGTGAAGCGGCCCTCGACCAGGCGGAAGGCTTGCTGGCGCTCGGCGCCGGCCTTGCCGATCAGGCCGAAAAATTCGTGCGTGTCCTTCATCTCGCTCCAGTCCTGGGCCAGTGCTGCGGCGTCGATGTCCGCATCAGGCTTGGGCGCGGGCTTGGGGATGGCGGGCGTGAAAGCGTAAGCCTTGTCTGCGTCGGTGAACTGGTTGGCCACGTCCCTGAAGGCTTCGCGATCGGTCTCGGGCCGCGCAAACACCTTGTGCACGGCCACACCATGCGCGTCAAAAAACTGCAGGCTTTCCGAAGCCGGGTTCTTGGGGTCGTTGGCCGGCTCAAAAACGTAGAAGCCGGCATGCCAGCGGCTGAAGAAGATGCGCAGGTCGATTTCTTCGCCGAGCGCCAGGCCCATATGGCCCTGCGCGCTGATGTTGCGGTAGACGCCGGTTTTTTCATGCACGGTGGATTCATTGCGCGTGAGCGCCATGACCGGCCCGCACAGCTCCAGCGCCTGCAGGATCTCGACCCACGGGCCTTTGAGCGGCGTGGCCTTGAGGGCAAGCTCGTGCGCACCCGCGTGGGCGGCGACGGCCTGGCCTTCGGTGATGCCTATGCTCTCGGCCGCATCCTTGGCGCGCTTGCCGCTGCTGCGCGCGGCGGCGAATCGCTCGCGCAAGGCGGCTGGGTTCAGGGATGCAGTGCCGGCATCTGCCTGGCTTGCGGCGTCGGGCCGCATCTGGGTTTGAAGGACTGCGCTCATTGAAGGGTCTCCGGGGTTGTGTGCCAAAGCACGCGGTGGGTATCAGAATGGTCCGCAGGCAAAAGCCCCTGCTGTGGCTGCTCGGGGCCCGGCTGCAGCACCCGCACCCACAAGGGGTGCAGGTTGGCGGCAATGGCCCTGAAGTTCGGTGGCGCTGCCGGGTGGCGCGACAGCATGAAGAGGTTGGCGATGATTTTTTGGGTCAGCAAGGCGCGCTGCCCGTCGCAGCAGGCCTGTGCGTGGCCGGTCATCAGGGCCAGCGTTCCGGCCAGCAGGGCTTCCGCCGGGGGCATGCCCTGCGCATCGGCCGCAGCGGTTTCGCCATCGTTGACGCCGTGGTCGGAGAACTGGCTCATATGTTTTTCGCTTTCCTCTGTTTGTCAAAAAAGGGTTCAGGACGAAATCGGAAAAATCAGAAATCAGCGACCAGCGAGACGTTGAAATAACGACCCGGCTGGCTGTAGGCGTCGCGGAAGGAGGAGTTGGCCGCCACACCGCGGACATCCGACCAGTTCCAGTACTTCTTGTTCGTCAGGTTGATAAGGCCGGCGTTCAGGCGCAAGGTTTTGCTGAAACGCCACTGGCCGGTCAGGTCCAGCGTGGTCGCGGACGGCACGGCGAATTGCGTGGTCGCCACAGGCACCGCCGGCGGCGAGGCGGCAATGGCCTGCGCGCTGATGTCGTCGAACTTCTTGGCGGAATGGTGGCTTGCATCCAGGCGTACGTCCCAGGTCGCGGTTTCGTACTTCAGGCCGACGCTGAGCTTGGCCGGGTCTATGGTGTCCAGCGGCTTGCCGGTGTTCTTCACCGTACCGCGGGTGTAGCCGTAGGAGAACGGCGTGCTGAGCTTGCCGTCGCCGACCTTGCCCCAGTTCATGTCGCCCTTGATTTCAAAACCGCTGATGGTCGCGTTGTCGATGTTGATCGACTGGATCACGGCGGGGTTGCCCGGGTTGCCGAAGGCGCCGCTCACGATGGCGCCGTCCTGGATCAGGTCTTTGAAGCGGCCGTAAAACACGGCGGTGTCGAAACTCAGCTGCTCCAGGCGTCCGCGCACGCCGAATTCGACGTTCCGGCTTTTCTCTGGCTTGAGGTTGGGGTTGGGCACGGTGCGGTAGCCGCCGGCAAGGTTCTGGAAGAAACCGTTGACCTGGCCGGCATTGGGCGCGCGGAAACCGCTTGCATAGTTGCCGAAGAAACTCCACTGCGGCGTGGCGCGGTAGATGACGCCGACCTTGGGCGACACGGCCGAGCCCGACAGCGAGACGGCGGGCACCGGGAAGCCGGCCTGCGCCGCGTCGATCTTGAAGCTGTCCGCGCGCACGCCCGGCGTCACGCTCCAGTCGCCCAGAATGAACTCGTCCTGCACGTAAAAAGCCGTGGCGGTTTCGGTGGTGTCGGGGAAGCGTTTGAGCGGGAAGGTTTCGCCGGCGGGTGGCACCAGGCCGGTCTGCAGGTTTTCGATTTTCGCGCTGGTGTGGTCCAGGCCGTAGGTGATCTTCTGCGCCGAGTTGGCGCCCATGCGGAGGGTCTTGTCGGCCTGGACGCTGGCCTGCAGCGTACGCTCGCTGTAGGTCGTGTCACGCACGCGCTCCTGCGGCAACGCCGTACGCCGCTCATAGGTGTAATCGTTGGACTTCGCATCCTGGTAGCTGAGCACCGTCTGGATGTTGTCGGTGACCGCGGTGTCTACCTTGTACTTGGCATCCCAGGTCAGCCGGTCGCGGTCCATCTTTCCGGTCGAATAGGAGTCCAGCACCGTGGCCGAACGCGCGGTCAGCAGGTTGTAGTCGCTCTTCTTGTCGACGTGCTCGAAGGTGATGACGTGTTTTTGCGAAGAGCTCGGGTTCAGCACGACCTTGGCCAGCAGCGAGTTGGCCTTGTCCTTTTGCGGGTTGGGCTGGGTGCGGGTAAAGCCGGTGCCGCCGACATCACCACGGTTTTCCAGCTCCTTGCCGCTACTGGTGGCCACGCTCAGCTGCCAGGCCAGCATCTCATTGACGCGGCCGGCGATGGTGCCGCTGGCGGCGGTTTCATTGTTGTCGCCGCTGTAGCCGATGGATGCACGGCCGCCCAGCGACTTGCCGTCTCTCAGGTAATCGTCCGGCTCATTGGTGATGAAGTTGACCAGGCCGGCAATGCCGTCGGAACCATACAGCACCGAGGCCGGGCCCTTGACGATTTCAATGCGCTTGATGAGGTCAATGGACAGGCTGTCGCGCCCAAAAGAGTTGGGGCTGAAGGCATAGCTGCGCGGAATGCGGATGCCGTCGACCATCATCAGCACGCGGTTTCCATCGAGGCCGCGGATGTTGAAGCCGGCGTTGCCTTCGCGGCCGGTATCGCCTTGCGCCAGGCCGAAACGCGCGGGCGCCCGGCGCACCGAAACGTTGGGGATGTTTTTGGCCGCGTCGCGGATGTCCCTGATCTGCCCCTGCTCGATGTCCTCGGCGTTGATCACGTCGATGGTTTGTGGAATGTCTTCCACCAACTGCTCGTTGCGCGAACCGCTGACGACGGTTTCTTTCAGGGCGGCGACTTGCACCGCGGCGGTCATGGCCGGTGCGGCCGATACGACCGTTTGCGCCTGCGCGGCAAAGCCGGCACCACAGGCCAGAGCGGTCAACAGGGAGATTTCGCGCAGCGCGAAACGCGAGGAAGGATGGATGGAAGTCATGCAAGCCCAAAGTAAGAGGTTTGGAGGGCTTGCTGCTGCAACGGAGGAAGCTGTCGGCTTCGCGTCGCTTGTGGCTGGCTCTGGAAAAATCGAAGTATATGCGAATTGTTCTCATTCGCAACATTTGGATGCAAAATAGCCCGAGGAGTAGCGTGGCTGGTGCGTCTCGGCCTCCGTCCGTCACGCCCGGGTCACAGCGGCTGACGAGGATGAACAGGCAAATCCGGCGCGACGCCTATTCGATAAATAGCCAATAACTATCGAACAATGATGTTTTTAATAGTTATACTATCGTTTCGCAAGCATTTTTAACCAGCCTATAGGAAGCTATCCAGATGTCCCTGATCAATACCCAAGTCCAGCCCTTCAAAACCCAAGCCTTTCTCAATGGCAAGTTCATCGACGTTTCAGACGAATCGCTGAAGGGCAAATGGTCGGTCCTGATCTTCATGCCGGCTGCATTCACGTTCAACTGCCCCACGGAAGTGGAAGATGCGGCCGACAACTACGCCGAATTCCAGAAGGCCGGCGCCGAGGTCTACATCGTGACCACCGACACCCATTTCTCGCACAAGGTCTGGCACGAAACCTCCCCCGCAGTCGGCAAGGCCAAGTTCCCGCTGGTGGGCGACCCGACCCACACGCTGACCAAAGCCTTTGACGTGTTCATCCCTGAAGAAGGCCTGGCACTGCGCGGCACCTTCGTGATCAACCCCGAAGGCGTCATCAAGACCGCTGAAGTGCACTCCAACGAGATCGCACGCGACGTGAAAGAAACCCTGCGCAAGCTGAAGGCAGCCCAGTACACCGCCGCACACCCCGGCCAGGTCTGCCCTGCCAAGTGGAACGAAGGCGCCAAGACGATCGCCCCGTCCATCGACCTGGTTGGCAAGATTTAAGAACCCTGCCGTCCTCCTGACAAAGGCCCGGGGGCCCGGCACATGTGTGCCGTCCCGGGCTTTTTTGTTCCCTTTTGTTCCCTTTTGATCCCGTTTTGCCATTGAAAGTGAGTCCGCCATGCTCGACGAAGCCACCAAAGCCCAACTGAAAAGTTACCTCGAACGCGCCACGCAGCCGATTGAAATCGTTGCCTCGCTCGACGACAGCGAAGGCTCTGGCGAAATGCTGTCGCTGCTGAAGGACGTTGCCGAGGCATCGCCACTGGTCAAGCTGACCGAAAGCCGCGACGACAAGCACCGCAAGCCTTCGTTCTCCATCAATCGCCCCAGCGAAAACCACGGCCCGCGTTTTGCCGGCCTGCCCATGGGCCATGAATTCACCTCGCTGATCCTCGCGCTGCTGCAGATCGGCGGTTACCCCCCCAAGGTCGAGCAGGCCGTGCTGGACCAGATCCGCGCGCTCGACGGCGATTTCGAGTTCGAAATCTATGTCTCGCTGACCTGCCACAACTGCCCCGACGTGGTCCAGGCGCTGAACCTGATGGCGGTGCAAAACCCGCGCATCCGCGCCACCATGATTGAAGGCGGCATGTTCCAGGAAGAAGTCAAAGAACGCCAGATCATGGCCGTGCCCACCGTGTTCCTGAACGGCACCGAGTTCGGCCAGGGCCGCATGAGCCTGGAGGAAATCCTCGCCAAGATAGACACCAGCGGTGTCGAACGCGAAGCCAAAAAGATTGACGGCAAGGAAGCCTTTGACGTGTTGATCGTCGGCGGCGGCCCGGCCGGCGCCGCGGCGGCTGTGTATGCCGCTCGTAAAGGTATACGCACAGGCGTGGCCTCGGAGCGTTTCGGCGGCCAGGTGCTGGACACCATGGGCATCGAGAACTTCATTTCCATCAAGGAAACCGAAGGACCGAAATTCGCCCATGCGCTGGAAGAACACGTGCGCAACTACGACGTGGACATCATGAACCTGCAGCGCGCCAAGGCCTTGATCCCGAACAGCGGCCCGGACAAAAACCTGATCGAAGTCCAGCTCGAAAGCGGCGCTTCGCTCAAGAGCAAATCCATCGTGATCTCGACCGGCGCGCGCTGGCGCAACATCAACGTGCCCGGCGAGCACGAGTTCAAGAACAAGGGCGTGGCTTATTGCCCGCACTGCGACGGGCCGCTGTTCAAGGGCAAGCGCGTGGCGGTCATAGGCGGCGGCAATTCGGGTGTCGAGGCGGCCATCGACCTGGCCGGCATCGTCGGCCATGTGACGCTGATCGAATACGACACCGCATTGCGCGCCGACGCCGTGCTGCAGCGCAAGCTGAACAGCCTGCAGAACGTGACGGTCATCACCAACGCGCAGACCACCGAAATCACGGGTGACCAGAAAGTCAACGGCCTGGTTTACAAGGACCGCGCCGGCGGTGAGCTGAAAACCGTGGCGCTCGAAGGCGTGTTCATCCAGATCGGACTGGTGCCCAACACCGACTGGCTCAAGGGGACGGTCGAGTTGTCAAAGCACGGCGAAATCATCGTCGACGCCAAGGGCCAGACCTCGGTTCCCGGCGTGTTCGCGGCCGGCGACGTGACGACGGTGCCCTTCAAGCAGATCATCATCGCGGCCGGTGAAGGTGCGAAGGCGGCCCTCAGCGCCTTTGATTACCTGATCCGCAGCCCTATCCCCGCGTGATGCGCTGAAGCTCCAATAGCCGCCCTGACCGGGCGGCTTTTTTTTGCCCGAAAACCCGCTAGTCCGACCCAAAACCGCAGCGCCGGAAAGGGTCTTCAAATGAGAATTACTCTCATCGGATGGTATAGTTCGCAGCGTCCTTTTCCGCTAGCCAAACACGCCAGAAGCAGCGCTCGCTGCGAGCGATAGCAAGCCAACAACCGCCCACGAGGCCCCTGGATTTTCGCCACCCACGGTGGCGCATCGGGCCGCCGTGAGCACGCCGGTTTCCTGGCGATCCTCCCCGGAGTTTTGACTTGCCCATCTCGCACCTGCCGCGCGCCGGACGCGCCACACACCGCCTGGCCCCGTTCACCGCCCTCTCCCTGGCCGCCGCGCTTCAAGGCGCCTACGCCCAGACCCCGACCCCTGCCGAAACCACCTTGCGCGAAGTGCAGGTCAGCGCCGACCAGGAAAAAGAAACCGCCACCGGCCCGGTGATCGGCTACCGCGCCAAAAGAGCCTCCACGGCCACCAAGACCGATACGCTGCTGTCCGAAACGCCGCAGGCCGTCACAGTGGTCACCAGCCAGCAGATCACCGACCAGGGCGCCGCCAACCTGCAGGATGCCCTGGGCTACGCCGCCGGCGTGCGCTCCGACGCTTATGGGCTGGACTCGCGGACCGATTCGGTGCGGGTGCGCGGCGCCAACCCCGACAACTACCTTGACGGCCTGCGCGAGGCCTACGGCTACTACACCAGCCGCACCCGCGCCGATCCCTACACGCTGGAACGCCTGGAGGTGCTGCGCGGCCCCTCGGGCATGCTGTTCGGCGCGGGCACGGCCGCCGGGGTGATCAACATGGTCAGCAAAAGGCCGCAGGCCGAAGCGCAGCGCGAAGTGGGCGTGCAGTACGGCAGCCATGGCCGCAAGCAGTTCCAGGTCGACCTGACCGGACCCTTGACGCAGGACGGCGAATGGCTGTACCGGCTGGTCGCGCTCAAGCGCTCATCGGACACCCAGGTGGACTATGTGCCGGACGACCGCAGCCTGGTCGCGCCTTCGCTGACATGGCGGCCCAGCGCCGCCACCTCGCTGACCTTGCAGGCGCTCTGGCAAAAAGACAAGAGCGGCTCGACCTCGCAGTTCTTTCCGTGGGAAGGCACGCTGCTGCCCAATCCCAACGGCCGCCTGCCCACGAACCGTTTCATCGGCGAACCCGGCGACTACTACAACTCCGAGCGCAAGACTCTGGGCTGGCTGTTCGAGCACAGGTTCAACGACAGCTGGACGGTGCGCCAGAACTTCCGCGTTTCGAGCAACGAGAACGACAACCGCTACCACTATGGTGACTTCTTCACCAGCCCGGGCAGTTGGGGCTCCGATCCGGTGACCAAGCGGCGGCTGGGCCGCATCAACGACAGCTCGCTGACGCGCAACCGCATCACCGCGCTGGACAACCATGCCGAGGGCCATTTCAGCACCGGCGCGCTGCAGCACACGCTGCTGTTCGGGGCGGACTTCGCGCGCCACCGCGAGAACGTCTGGTCGGGCGCGACCGTCAGCGAGATAGACGCCTATGCACCGGTCTACGGCAACCTGCTGGTGCCGGATCGCACCGCGCTGCCGCGCACCACGCAGCGCCAGACCGGCCTGTATGTGCAGGACCAGATGAAATGGGATCACTGGATCGTCACGGCGGGCCTGCGCCATGACAAAGCCGTCGCGGGCGCCGAAGGCAGCCCCGAAGAGAAAAGCACGGCCACGACCAAACGCCTGGGCCTGATGTACGCCTTTCCTTCGGGCTGGTCGCCGTATGTGAGTTACAGCGAATCCTTCACGCCGCAGGCCGCCATCAAGGGCCGGTTGTTCAAGCCGCTGCGTGGCGAGCAGTGGGAACTGGGCCTGAAGTACGAGCCGGCGGGCCGCGCGCTGGCCTACAGCGCCGCGCTTTATGACCTGCGCGAAAAAAACCAGATCGCCTCGCCGCTGCCCGACGTCTACACCCAGGTCGGCGCCACGCGCACCAAGGGGCTGGAGCTCGAAGTCAAGGGTCCCGTCACGCCCAACCTGGAACTGGTTGCGCATTACAACTACACCGAGCTGGACAAACAGCTCGAAGGCCTGCCCAAGCACCAGGCCAGCGTTTGGGCCAAGTACCGTTTCTCCATCGGCGGCGTGAACGGCTTCTCGGCCGGCGCCGGGGTGCGCTGGATGGGCGCCTTCAATGACCAGCAGGGCGGCGGCAACGGCCCGCAGATTCCCAGCGCCGCGCTGCTGGACCTGATGTTCGCCTATGACACCGCGAACTGGCGTTACGCCGTCAACATCAACAACGCGACCGACAAGACCTACTTCAGCACCTGCCTGGCACGCGGCGACTGCTGGTATGGCGCGCGGCGCAACGTGGTGGCCAGCGCCACCTACCGCTTCTAGGCCCCTCAAGGAGAACCACGATGAACAGCCGCAAAATCAAAACCTGGACCTGGATCCATAAATGGAGCAGCCTGGTCTGTACTGCTTTCATGCTGCTGCTGTGCCTGACCGGCCTGCCGCTGATCTTTCACCATGAGATCGGCCACCTGCTGGGCACGGAAGTGGAAGCGCCCGACTTGCCCAAGGGCACGCCGCGCGCCAGCCTCGACAGCGTGATGCAGGTGGCGCAGGCGCTGCACCCGGGCAAAGTGCCCATGTTCGCCTCGCACGAGATCGACGACGACCGCTTCTGGTACGTCACGCTGGGCGACACGCCGACCTCCGAGGTCGGGAACAAAACCGTGGCCGTCGATGCGCGCACCGCGGCGGTGCTGGCCCAGCCCAAGTTCGACGAAGGCTTTATGTACATCATGTTCAAGCTGCACGTGGACCTGTTCGCCGGGCTGGCCGGCAAGCTCTTCCTGGGCTTCATGGGCTTGCTGCTGCTGGTGGCGATTGTCTCGGGCGTGGTGCTGTACGCGCCCTTCATGCGCAAGCTTGACTTCGGCGCCGTGCGGCAAAGCCGGCCGCGCGCCAAATGGCTGGACCTGCACAACCTGCTGGGCGTCGTGACGCTGGTATGGGCCTTCACCGTGGGCGCAACCGGCATGATCAACACCTGGGCCGACCTGCTGATCAAGTACTGGCAGTACGACCAGCTCAGCGCGCTGCTGGCACCCTACCAGGGACAAAAACCGCCGGCACGCCTGGCCTCGGTGCAGCAGGCGGCATCGTCGGCCACCGCGCTCGCGCCCGACATGAAGATGGCCTTCATCGCCTTTCCGGGTACGACCTTTTCCAGCCCGCACCATTACACGGTGTTCCTGCGCGGCAACGAGCCCTTCAACTCGCGCCTGCTCAAGCCGGTGCTGGTGGACGCGGGCACCAACGCGCTCACCGCCAGCCCGCCGCTGCCCTGGTACCTCACGGCGCTGCTGGTGTCGCAGCCGCTGCATTTCGGCGACTACGGCGGCATGCCCATGCAGATCCTCTGGGCGCTGCTGGACGTCGCCACCATCATCGTGCTGGGTAGCGGCCTCTATCTCTGGGTCAAGCGCCGCAACCCGGCCGCGGCTGCGAAGCCTGCCACGTCCGTGGCCGCGCGGGAATCGCATGTTCTTTCCCACAAGGCGCCAGGCGGTACGGCATGAGCGCGCCACAAACGCCCTCTTTCTGGCGCATGTGGGGCTGGCCCCTGGTGCTGGGCCTTCTCAGTGCCAGCGGCCTGCTGACGGCATTGGTGTCCGACGGTTTGGGCGACTGGTGGGCCTGGCTCGGCCTGGGCGTGCCGGTGGCCGTGATGGCCTGGTTCGCATGGGTGCCGCGCAAGCCGGCCAGGCACTGAGCGCGACGGGCGAAACCTTGGCGCCGGCGTGGTGTCGAGGTGGTCGCGCACCATCGCTTCGCGCAGGCGATAAAATACGGCGCTGCTCACGCACGATCTGAAGGCCTGGACTGAAGGGGTGCGCGGCGGGCTTTATGCCCTCTTGCATCGTTCTAATTACTTTTCGTTCTTTCCTTCTTCTTTTTTCTCATGAGCGCCTTTAACACCGAACGCATTATTTCCGTCCACCACTGGACCGATACGCTCTTCAGCTTCACCGCCACGCGCGACCCGGGCTTTCGCTTCGTCAACGGCCAGTTCACCATGATCGGCCTGCCGGTGGACGGCAAACCGCTGATGCGCGCCTACAGCGTGGCCAGCGCCAACCATGAAGACCAGCTGGAGTTTTTCAGCATCAAGGTGGCCAACGGTCCGCTGACCTCGCGGCTGCAGCACTTGCAACCCGGCGACGACATCCTGGTGGGCCGCAAGCCCACCGGCACGCTGCTGTTGCAAAACCTGCTGCCCGGCAAAACCCTGTGGCTGCTGGCCACCGGTACCGGCCTGGCGCCCTTTCTCTCGCTGATCAAGGATCCCGACACCTACGAGCGCTTTGAGCGCGTGGTGCTGGTGCACGGCTGCCGCACCAGCGCCGAGCTGGCCTACCGCGGCTTGATCGAGCACGAGTTGCACGAGCACGAGTTCCTCGGTGAGCTGGTGCGCGGGCGCTTGCTCTATTACCCGACCGTGACGCGCGAACGCTTTCGCAACGAAGGCCGCATCACCGAGCTCATGCAGTCAGGCAAGCTCTACAGCGACCTCGGCCTGCCGGCGCTCTCGGCGGACAACGATCGCCTGATGCTGTGCGGCAGCCCCGACATGCTGCGCGACATCAAGGCCATGCTGGAAGCACAGGGCCTGGAAGAAGGCAATATGCAGCACGCCGGCCACTTCGTCGTGGAACGCGCCTTCGCTGAGCGCTAGGCGTCGGTTCGCTGCAATACGAACGGTTCTCACAATCAAACGCAAGCAGACCGCGACAGCAGGGGAATGCTTGAGTTGTCGCCTGCGGCCAGTGACAATGGGCGATCCGCACAACAACGATAAGGAATTCCCATGAAAGGCGACGCACAAGTCATCGCTCATTTGCAGGCGCAGCTCAAGAATGAGCTGACGGCCATCAACCAGTACTTTTTGCACTACCGCATGTACAAGCACTGGGGCCTGGACAAGCTGGCCAAGAAGGAATACGAGGAATCCATCGGCGAAATGAAGCATGCCGACAAGCTGATGGACCGTATCTTCATGCTTGACGGCCTGCCCAACCTGCAGGACCTGGGCAAGCTGATGATCGGCGAGGACGTGCTGGAGGCCCTGAACTGCGACCTCAAAGCCGAAACCGGTGCACAGGCAACGATCAAGGACGGCATCGCCCACTGCGAAAGCGTTCGCGATTACGTCTCACGCGACCTGCTCCAGGAAATCCTGGACGACACGGAAGAGCACATCGACTTCCTGGAAACCCAGATCGAACTGGTCGCCAAGGTGGGCATTCAGAACTACCTCCAAAGCCAGATGGGCGAAGTCAGCTAATCACGCTGCAGCGGGCAAATGCCCGTCGCGCGCAAAAATGGGGCCTGCGGGCCTCATTGTCGTTTTCAGGGATCTCTGAGCGCCAGCCTGCCAGCCTTCCAGTTTGCGTTGCAGCGCAGTCCCCATCTTTCTCAAAGCCCGTGCGGCCTTAAAACACCCGCGCATTCGTTTTGGCATTTCCGCCACAAAAGCAGCCCTTCCCGCACGCGTTCTTGATCGTTTCGAAACAAGATATTACGAATCATTATCATTTGATATACACTTCGAGCGAACTTTTCGCGCCAGCCAACTCGTCTCGCCAACCGGTGATTTCGAGCCAGCCAAGCTTTTTTTCCTGAACCCGGTCCGCCTGCCGAATGGCTGGCTGGACCCTGCTTGGAGGCCATCTTGGCACACCCGTCCGCTCGCGCCGCACGAACTGCGCGCAATAAAAAAAACCGCAATGCCGGTACTAACAACAACGTCTCCCCTCTCGCTGCACCAGCGTCCGACATAGCCCTGTTGCCGCTGGGCGCGCTGATGCTGGCGGTTTCGGTGTCCGGCTGGGCGCAAAGCGTCACACCCGCTCCCGCTGCCGCAGGCACCACCGCCTCCACGCCGGCCGAAGGCAAGAGCCTGGCTCCCGTCACGGTCACGGGCACCCGCGACCGCGCGAACCAGACCTACCAGAGCGGCGTCACCAGCGTCGGCAAGATGCCCGTGCCGGCCAAAGACATCCCACAGTCGCTGACGGTGGTCAACGAAAAGCTGATTCACGACCAGGGCAAGGACAGCTTCAAGAGCGCGCTCGAAAACGTCATCGGCATCACCTTTGAAGCCGGTGAAGGCGGCCGCGTCGGTGACAACGTCCGCTTGCGTGGCTTCAGCGCCGCCGGCGACATGTATTCCGACGGCATGCGCGACATCGCCCAATACAACCGCGACCTGTTCAACGTCGAGCGCGTGGAAGTGCTGCGCGGCGCGGCGTCCATGCTGTTCGGCCGCGGCTCCACCGGCGGCATCATCAACCAGGTCAGCAAGCAGGCACGCCTGATCACCGAACACGAGGTGAATGCCACCGTCGGCACCAAGGGCTACCAGCGCTACCAGGGCGACTTCAACTTCAAGCTCGGTGATGACGCGGCCTTGCGGATCAACGCCATGGCCACCGACAGCGACGGCCGCGGCGAAAACGCCAGCGCCTCCACCCACCGCCGCGGCCTGGCGCTGGACTACCGCTTCGGCATCGGCACGGCCAACGAATTTGAGGTCAGCTACTACCACCTGCACTACAACGACAAGCCCGACTGGGGTTTTGCGTGGTTCAACAGCCGCCCCGCTCCCCTGACCGAAAAATTCTGGTACGGCCTGAACACCGACTTCCAGAACGACAAGGCCGATGCCGTCACCTTGAGCCACACCCACCGCTGGGCCGACGGCAGCAGCCTGAAAACCACGGTGCGTGATGGCTACTATTCCCGCACGCTGCGCGCCACGCAAGCCAGCTTCGCCGCCGGCACCACGCTGGCCAACCTGAACGCCAATACCCTGGTCAGCCGCGGCAACACCAGCGCCGGCAATGCCAAGGCAGGCAACGAGCACCACACCTTCCTGCAAACCGACTACCTCACCACCACCCAGTGGTTCGGACGCAAGAACAGCCTGCTGATCGGCGCCGAATACGCGGTCGAGAATTCCGATCGCCTCAGCTATCCTCTCCTGACGGGTGCCAAACCGGGCACCACGGTGGGCAACCCGATCAGCACCGGCATCGGCGGCAACTACACGCAGAGGCTGGAAACGTCCTTCAAGGCCACCACGCTGGGCCTGTACATGCAGGACACGATTGACCTCACGCCTTACTGGAAGCTGGTCGCCGGCCTGCGCGTCGACAACTTCAAGGCCGACTACGATCGTCCCACCGGTGCGCCCCCCAACAATGGAAGGCTCTCCAGGTCCGACAGCCTGTTGAGCAAACGCCTGGGCGTGATGTACCAGCCGACCGACGAGGTCAGCTACTACGCCGCCTACGGCACGTCGTTCAACACTTCGGGCGACCTGTACCAGTTCGACCCGAACTCGGCCAATACGGCGCCTGAAAGCAGCCGCAACATGGAGATCGGCGCCAAGTGGGAACTCTACGGCGGCGACCTTTCGCTGCGCGCAGCACTTGCCCGCACCGAGAAGTACAACGAGCGCAACACCGACATCGATACCAACACTAACTCCTATCTGTTGTCCGGCAAGCGCCACACCGACGCACTCGAATTCGAGGTCGCCGGCCGCATCACGCCACAGTGGGATGTCTTTGCCGGCATTGGCTTCCTGAAGGCCAGGATCGACCAATCGGGTTCCAACGCAGCGGGCCAGGCCGAAGTCGGGCAGAACCCGGGCCTGAGCCCGAGCCGCCAGGCGACCTTGTTCACCACCTACCGCATCGGCGATAAATGGCGCATCGGCGGCGGCTTCACCGGCGTCAGCACGAACAAGCCGGCCAACAGTGTCACCAGCACCAACCGCGCGCCGGGCTACGTGAAGGCCGATGCACTGCTGGAATATCGCATCAACGAAGGCAACACCGTCAAGCTCAACATCGACAATGTGTTCAACAAGGTGTACTACAACACGCTGTACCGCGGCTTTGTGGCGCCCGGCGACGCGCGCAGCGTGCGCGTGACGCTGACCAGCAAGTTCTGATTTCAAACAGAACTTTTCCAAGGTTTCAGGCACCTGGGGGATACTCCGGGTGCCTTTTTTCATTTCAGCGCTCTTTCCGGAGATTCCTCCATGCTGCTCCGCATTCACCAAGCCCTCCAGCCAGCCGAACTCGCGCAGGTCCGCCAGCTGATCCTGGGCGCCGACTGGGCCGACGGCCGCATCACCGCCGGCAGCCAGAGCGGCACCGTTAAAAACAACCTGCAGCTGCCGGAAGACCTGCCGGCCGCCCAGCAAGCCCGCCACATCGTGTCAGTGGCGCTGGCCCGCAACCCGATGTTCGTCACCGGCGCACTGCCAAAGTCGGTTTACCCGCCGCTTTTCAACCGCTATGGCGGCGATGCCAACAGTTTCGGCAACCACATCGACAACGCCGTGCGCACGCATGCCGCCACCGCGCGCCACGTGCGCACCGACATCTCCTGCACGCTGTTCCTGAGCGATCCGGCCAGTTACGACGGCGGCGAGCTGGTGGTCCAGGACACCTACGGCGAGCAACGCATCAAATTCGAGGCCGGCGACCTGGTGATGTACCCGGGCACCTCCGTGCACCGCGTGGAGCCGGTCACGCGCGGTGAAAGGCTGGCCTGCTTTTTCTGGATCGAGAGCATGGTCCGCTCCGATGCCCAGCGCCGGCTCCTGTACGAAATGGACATGGCCATCACCTCGCTGCGCCAGAAGGACCTGCAACGCGCGGCCCAAGGCGCCGCCGAGAGCCCGGAAGTGGTGCGGCTGACCGGCTGTTATCACAACCTGTTGCGGATGTGGGCTGAGGTCTAGGGTCGTCCGGGCATCCCCCTGCCCCCAAAGGGGCGTTTGTCTCGGGGTAACTGCAAAATTCATAGCGCCACAATCAAGCCTGACGTGGAAAACTACCTGTTTCAGCCTGACAGATCGGCGGCTGATTGAGGACTTGGCGGCGGCCTGGTAAGGAAATAAACTTTCCTCGATTGCAAATGCGATAGATTCGCATTTATAATCAGCACACCGATTGAATCAATCCCCAGCCAAGCCCATCCATGATTGTTTGCGTCTGCCGCCGAATCTCCGACCGCGAAATCGCCCGTCATGCCCGCGCGGGCCTGGGCTTTGACGAGATCCAGTTCGAACTCGGCGTGGCCACCCAGTGCGGCCAATGCGAAGGCTGCGCCCGTGACGTGGTGGCGCAGTGCAGCACCAGTTGCCCGACCGCCAACATCAAGCTCGCCACCCATACACAGGAAGGCAGCCCATGGCACATCTTGCAACACTCAGCTCAAGCCTGATTGCGGCGCTTCCCGCCAGCCTGATCCTGGTGATAGTTTCCACGTGGTGGATCTTCCGCCGCTGATTCTGCTCAAACACTGATTGAACTGAGCCCGCGGCACGCACGCGGCCTTTTTCCCCACCTATTCCCGATGACCGCCACCGCCTTCTCCACCGCCTTCTCCACCGCCCCGCGCCCGCCCGCGCCGCGCCAACCCCTGAGCCGAAATGCCGTGATCGCCCTGGTGGTGGTCGGCCTGCATATAGGCTTCATCTGGGCACTGCAAAGCGGCCTGCTGATGCGCGCCGCCGAAATCGTGGTGCCCGCCGAAATCCTGACGCAATTCATCGATCCGCCCGCCCCCAAGGTAGAGCCCGTACCGCCCACCCCGCCCACGCCGACCGTGCAGAAAAAGGCCGTGGCCAAGGCGCCCGTAAAACCGGCGCCCCAACCCTTGGCCATCCAGGATCCCACGCCTTCGCCGAATGCCCCGACGGGCGTGGTCACACCGCCGCTGCCGCCTGCGCCCGTGGCCGTGGCCCCAGTCGCGCCGCCCGCACCTCCCGCCGTACAGCTGCCCTCCAGCGACGCCGACTATCTGCAGAACCCGAAGCCGCCTTATCCCCCCATCAGCAGACGCCTGGGCGAACAGGGCAAGGTGCTCTTGCGCGTGCTCATCGGTGTGGACGGCCAGCCAAAGAAAGCTGAAATTCGCAAGTCAAGCGGATTTGACCGGCTCGACCAGGCGGCCATGACCGCCGCCATGCGCTGGCGTTATGTGCCAGGCAAGCGAGGCGGCGTAGCCGAAGAGATGTGGTCGGAAGTGCCCATCAATTTCGTTCTAGAGTAATTTTTTCTGAAAACCGTGGAGTATTGATTCATGAATTCCCAATTCGGCCTTGCCAACGTCTGGAGTCAGGGCGATATCGTCACCAAATCCGTGGCTTTGCTGCTGCTGGTGATGTCCCTGGCCTCGTGGATGGTCATCATCATCAAAACGCTGGACCTCATCAAATACAAGCGCATCGCGCGCGCGGCCGAAGACTTCTGGCACAGCGAGGATTTCGCGGCCGGCCTGACCAAGCTGGGCGGCGACCCCACCAACCCGTTTCGCCAGCTGGCCCTGGAAGGCCGTGAAGCCACACTGCACCACCGCAATACCAAAGCGCACCTGCATGACGCTTTGGACGTGAGCGACTGGGTCACGCGCACGCTGCGCAACACCATCGACGAATTCACCGCCAAGCTGCAATCCGGCCTGGCCATTCTGGCTTCTGTCGGTTCGACCGCCCCCTTCGTCGGCCTGTTCGGCACCGTGTGGGGCATCTACCATGCGCTGCTCTCGATAGGCGCAGCCGGCCAGGCGACCATCGACAAGGTGGCCGGCCCCATCGGCGAATCGCTGATCATGACGGCCCTCGGCCTGGCCGTGGCGATTCCCGCGGTGCTGGGCTACAACGCGCTGGTGCGCGGCAACAAGGGTGTGCTGCAAAAGCTCAACCGTTTCGCGCACGACCTGCATGCCTACTTCGTGACCGGTGCCCGCGTGAGCGCCGGCGGCCAGGCTAATGTCGTTCCGATGAAAAAGGCCTGAACACCTCCCCCCTACCCGGCCTCGCCGCCAAAAGCAGCCAGGCCCCTAATTCAGTGACCGAGAAGCACCATGGCCTTTGGAACCCAAGACGACAGCGATGACGTGATGAACGAGATCAACATGACGCCCATGGTGGACATCATGCTGGTGCTGCTCATCATCTTCATCATCACGGTCCCCGTGATGAAGCATTCCGTCAACATCGACCTGCCGCGCGCCTCCAACGAAGCGCAAAACATCAAGCCGGAGACCGTTCGCCTCAGCGTGGACGCCGAAGGCAGCTATTTCCTCAACGAAACCAAGATCACCGATGAACAGCTGGGCACCCAGCTCAAGACTGCGGCGGCCCAGAACCCGCAGCCCGAACTGCACATCCGCGGCGACAAGTCGGTGCGTTACGAACGCGTGGCGCAGGCGATGGCGGCCGCGCAGCAAGCCGGGCTGCGCAAGATCGGTTTTATCACCGAGCCAAAAAACTGATCCAGTGAATCAAGGCCTGCCAGCAGAACCACTGGGCAGGTCTTTTTCATTGACATAAAAAAACACTTCGCAGCCCAAACTCGCTTGACTTTCAAATGAGAATGGTTATCATTAACTCAACGAAGCCCAAACAGGTTTAAACCATGTCCATCGCACTGCCCCCCTCCAACACCTTGAGCCTTCCTGCCCGCGCCCCCGTGCACACAGAGACCGCTTCGGGTGGCCAGGGCGGCTCTGCAGCCACGGTCAACAGCACGGAAATCCTGCGCGGACAAAAGGCCGTCGAGATCAACCACAACGGGTCAACTTACCGCCTGCAGGCCACGCGCCTGGGTAAATTGATCTTGACCAAATAAGCTCGCGCACCACAGCGACGGCACATTTCTTTTCATCGAGAGTTTCATCGTGGGGCGATCCGGGGCTATCAAGCTCCCAAGGTCGTTTTTAGCCAGCCACCGACTCCCCGGAGTTGTTTAGCCAGGCTTTTTTTCCTGATGCTTCCCTGCTCCCCGCCAACAAAAAAGCCGACCCTTGGTCGGCTTTTTTCATGCTGCTGGCAGCAGGATCTAGAGGCCGATAGCGGCCATGCCCGCACGGGCAATCTGCGCATCTTCACTCGATTTCACACCGCTCACGCCCACGGCGCCAATGCATTGCCCGTCTTTGATGATGGGAACGCCGCCCTCCAGCATGCCTTGGAGATACGGCGCCGACAGAAAGGACATGCGCCCGCCGTTGATGACATCTTCGTAGATCTTGCTGTCGCGGCGGCCCATGGCGGCGGTATTGGCCTTGGAAGGGGCGAGATGTGAGGAGATAGGCGGCGCGCCGTCCAGGCGCTGCAGGTGCAGCAGGTGGCCGCCGTCGTCGACGATGGCAATGGTCACGGCCCAGTTGTTCTTGAGGGCTTCCGCCTCGGCGGCGGCGGCGATGGTTTTGACGTCGGCGAATTCAAGCACTGCTTTTGATTTCATGGTCTTCAGGATTTCCGGGTTTATTGGCAAAGATACCGAGCATACGCAAATTCGAGGGCGTCTTTCACGCCCATTGCCGCCAAATTAGCTTATAGAACCCTTACAAAAAGTAGGGGGTGAGGGCTGGAAAAACCGCAATGCACCCTAAAATAATCTTGCCCGCATTTGCTGGCGCCCTGGAGACGACTCTCATGACTGACAATGTTCAAACCCTCGACTATGGCGTTGCCACAAGCGTCGAGCAACGCAACAAGGTCCTGCGCAACACTTACTGGTTGCTGGCCCTGAGCCTGTTGCCCACCGTGCTGGGCGCCTGGCTTGGCGTGGCGACCGGCATCACTCGCTCGCTATCCGGCGGCTTGGGCCTGATCGTGTTCCTGGGCGGTGCATTCGGCTTTATTTTCGCCATTGAGAAGACCAAGAACTCGGCCGCCGGCGTGCCTGTGCTACTGGGCTTTACCTTCTTCATGGGCCTGATGCTCTCGCGCATGATTGCCATGGTGCTCGGCTTCAGCAACGGCGCATCGCTGGTCATGACGGCCTTTGCCGGCACGGCAGGCGTGATGTTCGTGATGGCCAGCCTGGCCACCGTCATCAAGCGCGACCTGAGCGGCATGAGCAAATGGCTGTTTGCCGGCGCCCTGGTCATCATGGTGGCGGCCGTCATCAACGTGTTTGTCGGTTCGACCATGATGATGGCGGTGATCAGCACCCTGGCCATAGCCGTGTTCAGCGCCTACCTGCTGTATGACCTGAAACAGGTGATCGACGGCGGCGAAACCAACTACATCAGCGCCACCCTGGCCATTTACCTGGACCTGTTCAACATCTTCCAGAGCCTGCTGGCCCTGCTGGGGATCTTCGGCGGCGAGAGGGACTGAGCGTCCCCGCCACTCGCAAAAAAGGAGCCCTCGGGCTCCTTTTTTTATGCCCGCTCGAATACCGCGATGGACTCCACATGCGCCGTGTGCGGAAACATGTTGACCACACCCGCCGCGGTGCAGCGCCAGGCGCCGCTTTCCACCAGCACGCCCGCGTCCCGCGCCAGGGTGGCCGGATTGCAACTCACGTAGACGATGCGCCGGGGCGGCGTCCAGCCGTTCAGCGCCAGGCTTTGCTGGTGCCCGCCGTCGTCGCAGGGAACGCCGCTCACGATCTGTTGTTGTAGGGCCGCCAGCGACTTGAACAACTCAAACGCGCCTTCGCGTGGCGGGTCCACCAGCCATTTGTCGGCGGCGCCGTCCTTGACCAGCATGGCCGGCGTCATTTCAAACAGGTTGCGCGCCACAAACCGGGTCGGGGCCAATGCCCGGCGAGCGGGTGATGCGCTCCTGTTTCTCTCAAAATTCTCTCGGGAACGGGCCACCAGCACTTCACTGCCCTCGATGCCGAGCACTTCCCGGGCACGCGTGGCCAAAGGCAGCGTGAAATTTCCCAGCCCGCAAAACCAGTCGATCACTCGCTCATTCGGCTGCACGGCCAGCAGGCGCAAGGCGCGCGAAACCAGCACCTGGTTGATCTGCGGGTTGACCTGGGTGAAATCGGTCGGCTTGAAGGGCATGGTGATGCCGAACTCGGGCAGGCCGTAGCTCAGTTCCTCGGCGGCATCGTCGAGCAGTTTCACCGTGTCCAGCCCGCCCGGCTGCAGCCACCATTGCAGGCCCGGGTGGGCCGCGGCAAAGGCGCGCAATCGCGCCAGGTCACCCTCGCTGAGGGGCTCCATGTGACGCAACACCATGGCCGTCACGTCATCGCCGCAGGCCAGTTCGATCTGCGGCAGGGTCTCTTTCGCGTCCATGGCGCCAATCAACTCGCGCAACGGCACCAGCAAGTCGCTGACATGACGGGGCAGCACATGGCATTCACTCATGTCGGCGACGTAACTGCTTTTGCGCTCATGGAAACCCACCAGCACCGTGCCCTTTTTGCGCACATAGCGCACCGACAGCCGCGCGCGATAGCGGTAGCCCCAGGCCGGCCCCTCGATGGGCCGCAGCAGGCCGTCCGTCTTGAGCTTGCCGATGTGCAGGAGGTTGTCCTCCAGCACGCGCTGCTTCACGGCCACCTGTGCGCCCACATGCAGATGCTGCATCTTGCAGCCGCCGCAGGCACCGGTGTGCATGCCGAAATGCGGGCAGGCCGGACGCACACGCTGGGACGACTCGCGGTGGATCGCCATCACCACGGCTTTTTCAAAGCTGCTTTTCTTGCGGTAGACGTTGGCCGTCACCTGCTCGAAAGGCAACGCGCCCTCGATGAACACTACTTTGCCGTCGGGCCTGTGGGCAATGCCTTGGGCCTCGATGTCAAGCGATTCGACCTCGAGCACGTCCGGCGGGTAGTCCGCGGCGGCGGCTGGCTTCGATGTGGAGCTTTCTTCTGTCATAGGCCAATTGTCTCAGGCTGAGGTACCATTTTTCGAACACTCGCAAAGGAATGACGATGGAACTTCGCATCTGCATCGACGTTGACGACATGGAGCGCGCCATCGCGTTCTATACGCAGGGGCTGGGGCTGCGCGTGGGCCGCCGCTTCAAGAGCGACTTCGTGGAAATCCTGGGTGCCGGCAGCCCTATAGACCTGCTCTTCAACGCACCGGGCACCCGGCCCATCGCCGGTGGGCCCGGCAGCGAGACCGCCCGCCACTACAGCCGCCACTGGACGCCCGTACATCTGGATTTCGTCGTGGAAGACATCGATGCCGCAGTGACGCGGCTGCAGCGGCACGGCGCAGTGCTGGAAATGCCGGTGACCGAGCGAGTCTGGGGACGCATCGCCGGGCTGGCCGATCCTTTCGGCCACGGGCTGGATCTGCTGGAATTCAAGGGCCGCGGCTACGACGAAATCCTTCAACCGCATTGAGGCAGCAAAACGGCGCGGCAAAGAAAAAGGAGCCGGGCGCTAGCCGGGCTCCTTTTGTCGTCGCTTTGGGCGTTTACTTGGCAGGCAGGTATCTGGCCGGGTCCACCGGTTTGCCCTGGCGGCGAATTTCAAAATGCAGCTTCACGCGATCCGCGTCGCTGTTGCCCATTTCCGCGATCTTCTGGCCCTTCTTGACATTCTGGTCTTCCTTCACCAGCAGCGTCTGGTTATGCGCATAAGCCGTGAGGAAGGTGTTGTTGTGCTTGAGGATGACCAGGTTGCCGTAGCCGCGCAAGCCTGCCCCCGCATACACCACACGCCCGTCGGCGGAGGCCACCACCGCATCGCCCGCCTTGCCGGAGATATCCAGGCCCTTGTTCTTGGCTTCGTCAAAGCCCGCCACCATGGCGCCTTGCGCGGGCCAGATCCAGGCGATGTCTTCCTCACCCGTCGCGGCCGGTGCCGGTGCCGGGCCGGCGCTGGCGGGCGCCGATGCAGGCTTCGCCGCGCTGGCGGCTTGCGCGGGTGCCGTGCTGGACGCTGGCGCCGAGCCCGGCGACACCGGGCGAGTCACCACCAAGGGGTTTTCGCTGGTCGGCGGCACGACGCGCAGCACCTGCCCCACTTCGATGATATTGGGGTTCTCAAGGTTGTTCCAGCGCACGATGTCGCGCCAATTCTGGCCGTTCTCCAGGCCGACGCGGATCATGGTGTCACCGGGCTTGACCGTGTAGTAACCGGGTTTGCCGGCGTTCTCAAAGCCGGGAAGCTGCTTGACGTTGCCGGGGTCCACGGCACCCGGCGCCGGGCGCGACCCGAAGGTCCCGCGGTCTTCCACCGGTGCATTGGTAGGGGATCGCGAGGCGCAGCCCGCCGCAACGAGCAGCACGGCGGCAAGCATGCAGGACAAAGCCAGCCTGCCGGGCCTGGAGCAGGTGGCAGGCAGGGCGACTGCCCTGTTCGACCGTACGGTTTGATTCATTGCTTCTTTCGTCTTCAATCTTGACTGACTTGCCTGGATCACAAGGCCCATGGGGACTTCCGGAGCCAGGCCTTTAGCTTGTTCCCGATTTTAAAGGCACAAAGTGGACGGCCTCCAGCAAGGTCTGCCGGATACCCTGGGGAGTTTTGTCCACCACCACCAACGCTTGCGCGCCACCGGTGGTCTGCATGGGCGCCACCAGCCGTCCGCCCACGGCCAGTTGGTCTATCCAGGCCGGAGGGATGGCTTCACCGCCCGCCGCGGCGATGATGGCCGCATAGGGCGCACCCTTGGCGTAGCCCATCATGCCATCCCCAAAGAGTAGGTGCACATTGGGCAGCCGCAAAGTCCGCAGGTTCTCCCTGGCTTTGTCATGCAGGCCGCGAAGCCGCTCGATGCTGTAGACCTCGGTGGCGAGATGGCTGAGCACCGCGGCCTGGTAGCCGCAGCCGGTGCCGATCTCCAGCACCCGGCCCAATTTTCCGGCGTTGCCCACCGCGCCGTGGCGCAGCAGCTCGATCATGCGGGCCACCACATTGGGTTTGGAGATGGTCTGGCCCAAGCCTATCGGCAGGCTGGTGTCTTCGTAGGCCTGGTTGACCAGCGCGGAGTCGACAAACCGGTGGCGCTCCACCAGCCCCATGGCGGACAGCACCTGAGGGTCGCTGACACCCTGCGCCGCGAGCTTGGCCACCATGCGCGCGCGCACGGCGTGCGAGTCCAGTCCCACACCTCCGGACCTCATCGGGGCAGCAGGTACGGTTTTCTTCAGGCCATTGGGACCGGCACCCACCACAGGCCGAGCACTGGAAGCGGGTAACTTTGTCGCCGACGGAACACCCGCATCAGGCTTGAGGCGCACCGGAAAAGCCGGGCGTGGCGCCACGTCGGGCGTCTTCGGGGCCTTGGCCGAAGGATTAAAAGGCGGCTTGAGGCTGGGTTTCATGCGTCAGGCCTTCAGTGCGACCCAGTCAGCCTGGCGGCTGTCTGGGCCCAGTAAGGCAGGCGCTCGTGGTCGGTCAAATCCACCTGCAGCGGCGTGATGGAGACAAACTTCTGGCTGGTGGCGTAAAAATCGGTGCCGTCGCCGGCTTCCTTCGCGGGCCCCGCGCCGCCTATCCAGTACATGGTTTCGCCGCGCGGGCTGGTCTGCATGATGACGCGCTCGGCCGCATGGCGGCGCCCCAGGCGGGCTACTTTCACGCCGCGAATCTCGTCGTCGGGCAGGTTTGGAATATTCACGTTGAGCAGCCACGGCGGTACCGTAGGCTCCGCGCCCTCGGCCACGTTTTCCAGCGAAGGGATCAGCTGCTGCACCAGTTCGGCCGCGCGCCTGGCGGCGACGTCGATGTGGGCCCAGCCTTTTTCGGTCTGCGAAAACGCGATGGCCGGGATGCCGAACAGGTAACCTTCCATGGCCGCGCCCACCGTGCCGGAGTAAATCGTGTCGTCGCCCATATTGGCGCCATTGTTGATGCCTGACACCACCAGGTCGGGCCGGTAGCCCAGCAGGCCGGTCAGTGCGATGTGGACACAGTCGGCCGGCGTGCCGTTGATGTAGCGAAAGCCGTTGGCCGCCGTCTGCACGTACATCGGCGAGTGCAAGGTCAGCGCATTGGATTTTGCGCTGTTATTGTGCTCGGGCGCCACAACCTCGACATCCGCAACGGTTTTAAGCGCTTCGTAGAGGGCGATGATGCCGGAAGCCTGGTAACCGTCGTCGTTGCAGATGAGAATTTTCATGGGGTGATTTTACGGTCACGGCCGTGACAGCCCGGACGTATTTGGGACTGGCGAGGGCGCCTGCTTTGCCTATGATGCAGTCAAGGTACCGCCCTCCTCGTTTTCCGCCTCTCTGGCGTGTCGCCGCACTCCCACCCTCACCTCACCGGAGACCTCCCATGCAAGCCTGGCTTTGTGAAAATCCCACCGGCGTAGACGCCCTGGCCTGGAAAGAGCTGCCCACGCCGCAACCCAAGGCCGGCGAAGTCCTGATTGAAATCAAGGCTGCCAGCCTGAATTTTCCCGACCTGCTGATCGTGCAGAACAAATACCAGATCAAGCCGCCCCTGCCCTTTGTGCCGGGCTCCGAATATGCCGGTGTGGTTCAGGCCGTGGGGGAAGGCGTCAAGCACCTCCAGGTGGGGCAGAACGTTGCTTGCCTCTCGGGCACAGGCGGCTTCGGCACGCACACGATCGCGCCGGCAGCCCTGTGCATGCCGTTGCCGAAAGGCTTTTCTTATGTGGACGCCGCCGCGTTCATCATGATTTACGCCACGTCCTGGCATGCGCTGATGGACCGCGCACAACTGAAGGCAGGTGAGACCGTGCTGGTGCTGGGCGCCGCGGGCGGCGTGGGCACGGCAGCGATCCAGATCGCCAAGGCCGCCGGCGCCCGCGTGATCGCGGCCGCATCGACGGATGAGAAGTGCGCACTCTGCACTTCCATCGGTGCGGATGCCACGATCAACTACAGCACGAAAAACCTGCGCGACGAAATCAAGGCACTGACCGACGGCAAGGGGCCGGACGTGATCTATGACCCGGTGGGCGGCGACTTTGCCGAGCCCGCCTTCCGCTCCATCGCCTGGCGCGGCCGCTATTTGGTCGTTGGCTTCGCCTCGGGCCCCATCCCCGCCCTGCCGCTGAACCTGACGCTGCTCAAGGGCGCCTCCATCGTGGGCGTGTTCTGGGGCGACTTTGCCAGGCGCGAGCCCAAAGCCAATGCCGCCATGATGGCCGAGTTGGCGGACTGGTACGCACAAGGCAAGATCAAGCCGGTGATAGACCGCACCATGCCCATGAGCGAACTCAAGGCCGCCTACGCCCACATGGGCTCGCGCGGCGTCAAGGGCAAGCTGGTCATGGTCAACTGACTTTCCACAGCCGCCGGCGGTGTTGAAAAACGTCGCGTCCCAGGCTAATTGCTGGTCACATTCTTGACGCTGCACGCGGCTTTGATAATGCGCGCATTGGGGTCGTCGTCCGTGTCCTTGAAGATCATCGGACGTATGTCATCACCGGCATAAGTGGTGATCCGGAAAGGCTCGCCGCGAAAATCCGGCAAGGCATAAAAAGCCGCCTTCACATAACGGGCGATTTGCTGGGTGCAGTCGATCTGCACCTCAGTCGCCACTGAGCGGAACTGAAGGCCCTCGCCGGCGGGGGCCCATTGCGTCGCGCGGTTGATGCGTACTTGAATGCGCCGCTGGTCATCCTTGATGTCGATAGCGGCCACGTTGACCTGGACATAGTGACTCGCGGAATTGGCGGGATCGCCGGTAACGGTAAGCCAGGTATCCGCCGCACGCACGCCGGCCGCCACCAGCACCGCAGCCAGGGTCATGGCCGGCAGCCGGATGAGCGTCCATCCGGCCGAGGCGAAAAGACTCAATCTCTGAAACAAGGGGTTCCTGTCGTGAAGGGGCTTTCCTCCAGGAAATTAGCGAGGGAGCCCGTGTGGATGGCCAGCAAACAGCTTGAAACAGGTGCCGGTATCTGTATCTTGCAGCACATCGAGGGCCTGCACGTTTCGAATTGTGACCCGGGCGCTCATCGAAGCAGATGGTTCGCGTGTGGCCAAAGAAAAAATCCCGCGTACCAAATGGAACGCGGGATTTCAGATACTGGGGTGGCTGATGGGGCTCGAACCCACGACAACAGGAATCACAATCCTGGACTCTACCAACTGAGCTACAGCCACCGGAGCCCTGCATTATAGCGGCAAAGCCGCCGCTGTTTTATTGGGTAACGACTTCTTCCGCGTTTGCCTTGGCTTGCGCGGGCTTGGGGACCAGTATTTCCGCCTTGAAACGGTCTTTCAAGCTGTTGTAGTACGCCAAGCTTTCAGCCGACGTCCACCACTGGGCGTACTGGTCGCGCTGCTGTTTGGCCGCGGCTTCAACCGGCGCGTCGCGTGGAACCACCTTCTCGACCTTGACGATGGCGTAGCCCTGGCTGCCGAGGTCGACACCCGCAAAAGCCGGCAAGGCACTGGCATCGGCGCGCAGCGCTGCATCGATCACCGGGATCGGCAATTTCTGCGTCTGCTCCCGGGACACAGCGACCGGCGCGGTCAAACCCGTTGCCGACGCGGGAGCAGCCTTCCAGGCCGCCAGCTTGGCCACGCCTTCTTTACGGGCCTCTTCAGCGGCGCGCTGCGCGAGCCAGCGCTGGCGCACGGTGTCCTTGACTTCGGCTAAAGGACGGGTGTGTGCCGGGGTGTATTGCACGATACGGCCCGAAGCCAGCTGGCTGGGCCCCACCTCAACGGCTTCGGTGTTGCGTTTTTTCTCGATCGCGTCCGGCGCGAACAGGGCATTGAGAAATTTCGGGTTGGCCAGCGCGCCGGCCACGCCGACCTGGGGCAGGCGTGTCACATTGCCCGCGGACTTGATCTCCAGCTTCAGGCGGTCCGCGGCCGGCTTGAGGCTTTCGGCCTGCTCGTACACCGCATTGGTGAAGACGTCAGCGGATTCAGCGAATTTTTTCTGCGCTTCCTGCTTTTTCATGGCGGCCTCGAGTTCCGGGCGCAGTTCTTCAAAGCTGCGTTGCTTGACGTCCGTCAGCTTGATGATGTGGTAACCAAACTCAGACTCGACGACATCGCCGATCTCGCCTTTCTTCATGGCAAAAGCGGCATCCGCAAAAGGCTTGACCATGGAGCCACGTGCGAAGAAATCCAGGTCGCCTCCTTTGACCGCAGAACCAGGGTCTTGCGAATTCTTGCGCGCCACGTCGGCGAAGGTATCGGGGGACTTCTTGACCAGCGCCAGCAGTTCCTGCGCTTTCGCCTTGGCTTTTTCACGGTCGGCCGCGGGGGCGGACTGGGGAGAGGCGATCAGGATGTGGCTGGCTCGCCGCTCGCCCTCAAAGCGCTGGATATTCTGCTCGTAATAGGTTTTCAGGTCGGCCGGATTGACAGAGAGGCTCTTGCCCACGCTGTCCATGTCCAGCACGACATACTCGATGCTGGCCTGTTCGGGCGCCTGGAAGAGCTTTTCATTGGCCTTGTAGAACTGCTCCAGGTCGGCGTCCGTCGGGTTCAGCCTGGCGGCGAAATCGGCGGCGTTGAATCGGGCCACCTGGATCTCGCGTTTTTCGAAGTAGGCGTTCAGCGCGATGTCGGCTGCCGAATTGGAAGCAAAACCGCTGGCGCCGACACCCACCATCACCTGCCGGTTCGCCAGGTCGGTGCGCACATTGGCCTCGAACATCTCGGGACTCAAGCCCTGGGGCGCCAGCAACTGGCGATAGCGATCCATGTCGAGCTTGCCGTCCGGGCCGCGCAAGGAAGCGATCTCGGGGCTTTGCTGCAGTTCGCGCGCCAGGCGCTCGTTGCTCGTGGTGAGCTTGAACTTGTCGGCCGCGGCGGCGATGACACGCTCGCGCACCAGGCGCTCCAGAGAGGCATAGCGCGCCTCGGGCGAATCCAGCAGCTTGGGGTCCAGGTTGGGCATGGAGTTGCGGAGCTGGTCCATTTCGCGCTGGTGTGCGCGGTCCCAATCCGTCTGCGTGATGTCCCTGCCGTCCACCTTGGCGACCTTCGCGCTAGGGTCCTTGGATTTGTTATAGCCATCAAGGCCCAACAACACAAAGGACGGGAGAATCAGCAAAAACAACAGCACCATGACGATCTTGGTGTGCTTGCGAACGAAATCAAACATCTCGAATTTCCTGTACTGCTGCTAACGGACAAACCGGGCCACCAACAAAAAAGGCGAACCTCGTTCGCCTTTTTCCTCGTGGGTGGTGGGTGCTGACGGGCTCGAACCGCCGACCTACGCCGTGTAAGGGCGCTGCTCTACCAACTGAGCTAAGCACCCCACGTCAAACGTTCTTGTCAGTTCAAAGCATCCTTGAGCGCTTTGCCCGGACGGAACTTTGGAACCTTGGCTGCCTTGATTTTAATCGCATCGCCGGTCCGTGGGTTACGGCCGGTGCGCGCAGCGCGTTTGCCCACCGCGAAAGTGCCAAAACCCACCAGAGACACGGAGCCTCCTTTTTTCAGGGTGGTTTTCACAGCGCCAATCGTGGATTCCAGTGCGCGCGTGGCGGCAGCTTTGGAAATGTCAGCATGTTTGGCAATGTGCTCGATCAGTTCAGTCTTGTTCACAAGGAGCCCCTCGTTGATAAAAAGTTAATCTGGTTGTCTCTAAAAAATATCTCCCGGGACACTGTGGTGATGGTGTCAGCGGGAGCGGCATGTGCAGGTTTTCTGCTGCTTCCAATTAGAGCCATGGACTTCTAACCTGTCAATACAGCAGCAAGTTTTTACAACGTGCGGAGGCGGATTCTAGACGCTTTTTCAACGCTTTCACGACTTAATCGTAAGCATGATGTGTAATTTTCATGCTTGACAAAACGCGGCTTTCCAACAGGTTTACACCCCCGCCAGAGCCTCGGCAACGGCTTTGCCGACATCGGCCGTACCGGCCTTTCCGCCCAGGTCCGGCGTGCGGGGCGCACCACTTGCGGGACTCAATACTTTTTCGATCGCGGCGAGGATGCCGTCGTGCGCATCCTTGTGTCCCAGAAACTCGAGCATCATTGCACCGCACCAAATCTGGCCTATGGGATTGGCGATGTTGCGTCCCGCGATGTCGGGGGCCGAACCGTGAACCGGCTCGAACAGCGAGGGAAATTTTCGCTCCGGGTTGAGGTTGGCGCTGGGTGCGATACCAATGGTTCCGGTGCAGGCTGGCCCGAGGTCGCTGAGGATGTCACCGAACAGGTTGCTGGCCACCACCACGTCGAAGAAATCCGGGCGCTGCACAAAATGCGCGGTGAGGATGTCGATGTGAAATTTATCCAGTTGGATGCCTGGATAGTTTTTCGCCATCTCGGCCACGCGCTCGTCCCAGTAAGGCATGGAAATCGAGATGCCGTTGGACTTGGTTGCACTGGTCAGGTGTTTCTTGGGCCGGGACTGCGCCAGCTCGAACGCGAATTTCAGCACGCGGTCGACACCGATGCGGGTGAACACGGATTCCTGCAATACGAACTCACGGTCGGTTCCGGGAAAAGCCTTTCCGCCTATGCTCGAATACTCGCCCTCTGTGTTTTCGCGGACGATATAGAAATCAATTTCGCCGGGCTGGCGCGGGCTGCCGTCGCGCCGCACCACGGGCGCGATGATGCCGGGCATCAGCCGCGCCGGCCGCAGGTTGATGTACTGGTCGAACTCGCGCCTGAACAGCAGCAGGGATCCCCAGAGCGACACATGGTCGGGGATCTTGTCGGGCCAGCCCACCGCGCCGAAGTAGATCGCGTCGTGCCCGCCGATCTGGTCCTTCCAGTTGTCGGGGAGCATCTTGCCGTGCTTTTCAAAGTAGTCCCAGCTCGAAAAATCGAAATGGTCGAACTGCAGGTCAATGCTGTACTTGACAGCGGCGGCCTCCAGAACGCGTATGCCCTCGGGCATGACCTCCTTGCCGATGCCGTCGCCCGCGATGACTGCGATTTTCTTTTTTCCGGTGAGCTTGTTCATGAGGGTCCTTTGGGTATGTTGATCAGGGTTTGAAAAAATCGAGTGCCTGCGCCAACAGCAATGCCGGCGCTTCTTCGGCAATGTAGTGCCCGCATGGCAGGCTCATGCCCGACACATCCTGCGCGCGCTCGCGCCAGAGATCGAGCACCTTGAAGCATTGGCCCACCGTGCCGTGCTCGCCCCACAGCACGTGCAGCGGCTGCACCAACCGCAGGCCTGCTGCGACGTCGGCGCGGTCATGGACCAGATCGATCGTGGCGGAGGCCCGGTAGTCTTCGCAAATGCTCGCAGCAGTGCCGGGGATCTGCGCGCAACGCTCGTACTCGGCCAGTGCGGCGGGCGCAAATGCGGCAAGGCCGGCATGGCGCTTGCCCATCACGCCGCGCACGTAGCGCACAGGGTCGGACTCTATCAATGCTTCCGGCAAGGGCGGAGGCTGGATCAGGAAGAACCAGTGCCAGTAAGCGCGCGCAAAGGCATCCGAGGCGGCCTCGTACATGGCAAGGGTGGGCGCGATGTCCAGCAGCATCAGGCGCTGCACCGCATCCGGATGGTCGGCCGCCAGCCGGTGTGCTACCCGCGCGCCGCGGTCATGGGCCAGCACCTGGAAGCGCGAAAATCCGCAGGCGCTCATGACGGCCATGGCGTCCTGCGCCATGGCGCGTTTTGAATAGGCCTGGTGATCCGCGTCACTCGCAACCCGGGCCGAATCCCCGTAGCCGCGCAGGTCCATCATGACCACAGTGAACACCTTGGCCAGTTCACCGGCCACCGCATGCCACATCGCATGGGTTTGCGGATGGCCGTGCAGCAGCAGCAAGGGCGCGCCGCTGCCGCCTTGTACGACGCGCAGCCTGCCGGCGGGCCCTTGTACGTCGCGTGAGGAAAATCCTTCGAACATCGATCAGCCTTGATTCTGGTGGGTGCAGTTGCGGCCTGCCCGTCTGCCCACCCCTGTGTATTTACCTGGGACTGATTTTGTAGAAGATGCCGCCATGATTCAAGCAATAATCAAGCAATCAATTATTTCCTTTAAGGCATGAATGGATCGCAGCGATCTTGAACTGGTGCTGGCCGTACGCGACGGCGGCAGCCTCACCGCAGCCGCGCTCAGCCTGGACGTGGCGCCGCCGGTGGTGACCAAACGCCTCGCCGCGCTGGAGGCCCAGCTGGGGCAACGCCTGTTCCAGCGCACCACACGGCGTGTCAGCCCCACGGCCGAAGGGGAAACCGTGTGCGAGCGCGCGCAGGTCCTGCTACAGGGTTTTATGGCGCTTGAATCGGAACTGCAGGAACGCAAGGCCGAACCCACCGGGTTGATCCGCCTGGCCGCTACCTTCGGTTTTGGGCGACTCTGGCTAGGGCCAGCGCTGGCCGCCTTCCAGGAACGTTATCCGCGCATCGAAATCCAGCTGCAACTGACCGAGCAGTTGCCCGACCTGGCACTCGAAGGTTTTGACGGCGCCATCTGGCTGTGGTCGGTGCAGGGCCGGCAGGCCGCGCAGTGGGTGTCGCGCCGGCTGGCGCGCAACCAGCGCGTGCTGGTGGCCTCGCCCCGCTATATCAAGCACCATGGCGAGCCTGCGGACCTGGAGGCGCTGCAGCATCACGCCTGCCTGATCGTGCGCGAGAACGGTAACGCCGCCGGCCAACGCTTTGACGTCTGGCAATTGCACCGGGAGCGCGACAAGACACCGGCGCGCGTGCGTGTTCACGGCCCGCTGGCCAGCAACTCGGGTGAGCTGGTGCGTGACTGGTGCCTGGAAGGCCGCGGCATCATGCTGCGCAGCCTGTGGGACATCGCGCCGCAGCTGGCTTCGGGGCAACTGGTGCGTGTGCTGCCTGCATATTCCATGCCGGACGCCGACATCCACTGGCTGGCGCCCTACCGCGCTGACCAGCCCCGGCGCATACGCCTGCTGATAGACCACCTTGTGGCGCAATTCCAGGACACGCCCTGGAAAACTACGCGGCCGCCGGCGGCTTCGCGGACCGCACCACGAGGCTCACGCCCAGCGCCGTGAGCACCGTTCCCACAATGGTGGCCGTGGTGATGGATTCACCAAACAGCGCCCAGGCCATCAGCGCCGTGGTGGGCGGCACGAGGTACAACAGGCTGGTCACCGCGGTCGCCGCACCGCGCTGGATCAGCAGGTAAAGCAGCGAACTGCCGCCCAGCGTGAGCACCAGCACCGACCAGGCCATGGCCCCCAGGAAATGGGGGGTCCAGTTGATCACCTCGGTTTCGAACAGGGCCAGCGGCAAGGTCACCACAAAGGCGGCCGCCAGCTGGATGACGTTGGCGGTGCGCACGTCAGTCGGTTTAACGAAGCGCTTCTGGTAGAGCGTACCGGCCGTGATGCTGAACAGGGAAAAGATGGTACAGGCCAGCGTCAGCGCGGTAACCTCGTGGCCCGTGCCGAATTTGCGTGACACCACCAGCAGCAGGCCACCCAGGCCAAGCACCAGGCCTGCCCATTGCCGCGCGGTGACCTTGCTTGCCGCCTGGTCGTCGCCTGATGACACCCAGGACACCCACAGCGCCGTGAGCACCGGCTGAAGGCCAACGATGAGGGCCGTCAGGCCCGAACCCATACCGGCCTTCACCGCGATCCAGACACCGCCCAGATAGGCCGCATGCATCAGCACACCCGTCACGGCCAGGTGGCCCCATTGCGCGCGGCTCCTGGGCCAGGCGGCGCGGGCCAGGACTATCCAGACCAGGAAACAGACGATGGACAGGAAAAAGCGTATCGCCAGGAAGGTCAGCGGCGGCGCGTAAGGCATGCCGTATTTGGCGACGATGAAGCCGGTGCTCCAGATCACGACGAACACAGCGGGCATGACCCGGATCAAGGCACCCGGGGAGGAAGAAGGAGAACTCAAGGACGGCAACTTCAGGAAGGCGTGGAAATTATTTGGCGCGTGCGCGGATTTCCGGGATGGCTTTTTGCAGGTAATAAATCATGGACCAGACCGTGAGAATGGCGGAGATCCAGATCAGCCAGGTGCCCCACACGTGCGTGTTGATCACGCCGAACAGCACGCCGTCGAACAACAAAAAGGGGATGGCAATCATCTGCACCGTGGTCTTGACCTTGCCGAGCATGTGCACGGCCACGCTTTTTGTCGCCCCGATCAGGGCCATCCATTCGCGCAGCGCTGAGATGGCGATTTCGCGGCCGATGATGATGAGGGCCACGAACACGTCGGCGCGCTGCAGGTGCACCAGCACCAGCAGGGAGGCGCAGACCAGGAATTTATCGGCCACCGGGTCGAGGAAGGCGCCGAAGGAGGACGTCTGGTTCAGCTTGCGTGCCAGAAAGCCGTCCAGCCAGTCGGTCGCGGCGAAGACCACGAACATCACGGTGGCGATCAGGTTGCGCTCTATGGGCGCCAGGTTCAGGTAGAACACCCCCACGATCAGCGGAATCGCAACAATGCGGGTCCAGGTCATCAGCGTGGGGATGGTCAGAAACATGACCCGATTTTGGCATGAGCTGCACCAAGCCTGCCGGGCACCGGCTTAAAGCGCACCAAAACGGTGGTTTCCGTTGCTCAAATACGTCTGGGCCGCGCCAATGCCGACCATCGGCCCAAAGAACGCCTCAATGCAAGGCGCGGTAGATTTCCTCAGCCAGGTCCTTCGAAATGCCGTCGACCGTGGCGATGTCTTCCGCACTGGCCGAGGCGATGCCGCGTATGCCGCCGAAGCGCTGCAGCAAGCTCGCGCGCCGCTTGGGGCCTATGCCCGCGATGTCTTCCAGCTTGCTGCCGCCTACCCTCACCTTGGCGCGCTTGGCCCGCATGCCGGTGATGGCAAAGCGGTGGGCCTCATCGCGAATCTGCGCAATCAGCATCAGCGCGGCCGAATCCCGCCCTAAATAGACCTTGTCGCGCCCGTCGGCGAACACCAGCTCTTCCAGGCCGACCTTGCGGCCCTCGCCTTTTTCGACGCCGGCGATCAGCCCCAGGTCCAGGCCCAGTTCCTCGAACACTTCGCGCGCCATCGATACCTGTCCCTTGCCGCCGTCGACCAGGACGAGGTCGGGCAGCTTGGCCTCGCCATTGCGCGCGGCTTCGGCCACGCGGGTGTAGCGGCGCGTCAGCACCTGGCGCATGGCGGCGTAGTCGTCACCGGGCGTGATGCCTTCGATGTTGTAGCGGCGGTATTCGCTGTTGACCATCTTGTGCTCCTGGAACACCACGCAGGAAGCCTGCGTCGATTCGCCGGCCGTGTGCGAAATGTCGAAGCACTCTATGCGCAGTGTGTCCAGGTTGTCGAGCGGCAGGTCCAGCGCCTCGGCCAGTGCGCGCGTGCGCGCCTGCTGCGAGCCCTGCTCGGCCAGCAGCCTGGCCAGTTGCAGGCCGGCGTTTTTCTGCGCCATCTCCAGCCAGATCCGGCGCTGCTCGCGCGGCTGGTGAATCGCCGTGACTTTGGTGCCGGTCTGCGCGCTCAGCGCCTCCATCAATTCCTTGTCCACCGGCTCGCTGCACACCAGGGTGGGCGGGACCGGTACGTCGATATAGTGCTGGGCGATAAAGGCCTCCAGCACCAGGGCCTCCAGCGATTTGCCGGCCAGCGAAGGCGGCGCGGGCGCGGCGCCTTCGCCGGAAGCTTCCGCCTGCGCGGCCTGCCGGGTGTCCGCATCGATCTCGGCATCGAGCGCCGCGACGTCCGTCGCGTTCTCCACATGGCTGGGGAAGTAGGCCCTGTCGCCCAGATGGCGGCCGCCGCGCACCATGGCGAGGTTGACGCAGGCCTTGCCGCCCTGCACTTTCACCGCCAGGATGTCGACGTCCTTGTCGCCGCCGATTTCCATGGACTGCTGGTGCAGCACCTTGGACAGTGCCGACATCTGGTTGCGTAGTTCGGCTGCTTGCTCGAACTCCAGCCGGTCGGCATGCACCAGCATCTTCTTTTCAAGCTCGGTCAGGATGTCCTGCGCCTGGCCCTGCAGGAAGCGCTCGGCGTTGGCGGTGTCCAGCGCGTATTGCTCGGGCGACACATGGCCCACGCAGGGTGCCGAGCAGCGCTTGATCTGGTACAGCAGGCAGGGCCGGGTGCGGTTGTTGAACACCGTGTCTTCGCAAGTGCGCAGGCGGAACACTTTTTGCAGCAGCAGGATGGTGTCTTTGACGGCCCAGGCGCTGGGGTAAGGCCCGAAGTAGCGGTGCTTTTTCTCGACCGCGCCGCGGTAGTAGGCGATGCGCGGGAACACGGCGGCCGCCGGCCCCTCGCCCTCCACGGGCGCACGCGCGCCTGTCAGCTTGAGGTAGGGATAGCTCTTGTCGTCCCGAAACAGGATGTTGAATTTCGGGTTGAGCGTTTTGATCAGGTTGTTTTCCAGCAGCAGCGCTTCCGCTTCGGAGCGCACCACCGTGGTTTCCATGCGGGCGATTTTGGTCACCATGTGGCCGATGCGCGTGCCGCCGTGGTTCTTCTGGAAGTAGTTGGAAACCCGCTTCTTCAGGTTGCGCGCCTTGCCGACGTAAAGCACGCCGCCCTCGGCATCGAAGTAGCGATACACGCCGGGCAACGCGGGCAGCGCGGTCACTTCGCTGAGCAGTTGGGGATCGAATTCGTGGGCTTTGGTCATGGGCTGAAATGGGGGCAACTGCCCGTATTGTGGACAATCCTTTCATGAATCGCCTGCAGTGGGACATTTTTTGCAAAGTCATCGACAACTTCGGGGACATCGGCGTGTGCTGGCGCCTGGCTGCCGACCTGGCTTCGCGCGGCCACACAGTGCGGCTCTGGGTCGATGACGCCTCGGCCCTGGGCTGGATGGCGCCGGCCGGGTGCGAAGGGATACGTGTGCTGCCCTGGCCGCAGGACGGCACGCCGCTGGACCTGGAAGCCGCCGGCTTTGCGCAACAGGCACCCGAGGTCCTTGTCGAAGCCTTCGGCTGTGAGATCGCACCTGAATTCGTGGCGGCAAGTGCCCGGGTGGCGGCTGAGACCGGCCGTCCACCCGTCTGGATCAACCTCGAATACCTGTCCGCCGAGGACTACGTCGAGCGCTCCCATGCCCTGCCGTCGCCGGTGCAAAACGGCCCGGCGGCGGACTGGACCAAATGGTTTTTTTACCCCGGCTTCACCGAAAATACCGGTGGGCTGCTGCGTGAACCCGGCCTGCTGGAGCGACAGGCCCGTTTTGACCGTGCCGGCTGGCTCAAAGCCCGGGGAATCGGCTGGAACGGCGAAGCGCTGGTGTCCCTGTTTTGCTACGAACCCCCGGCGCTGCAAAGCCTGCTGGCCCAACTGTCGCAACAAGGCTTGCAGGGCCGGCCCGTGCGCCTGCTCGTGGCCGCCGGGCGCGCCGCCGGCGCGGTGCGCGCCCTCGCCTTCGAGGAGAACGAGCAGCTCTCGATCTCCTACCTGCCCCTGCTGTCGCAAGCGGAGTTTGACCACCTGCTCTGGGCCTGCGACCTGAATTTTGTGCGCGGCGAAGACTCCCTGGTACGGGCGATCTGGGCTGGGAAGCCTTTCGTCTGGCAGATCTACCCCCAGCAAGACGACGTCCACCAGGCCAAGCTGCAGGCCTTTCTGCACATGCTGCAGGCGCAGCCCTCCCTGCGCGCTTTTCATGTCGCCTGGAACAGCCAGGCAGAGCCAGTGGCAGCCCCGGCGCCATTGCCTGCCGACCTGTCCGCCTGGCAGGCCACGGCGCTGGCGGGCCGCGCCCGGCTGGCGGCCCAGGACGACCTGGTGACCCAATTGCTCGGCTTTGTGGCAAAAAAACGCTAAAATCATAGGCTTTGCGGATCAATCTGAAGATCGACCCAACCTGGGCGACCCGCACAACCCGCCGCGTAACCTGCACACCGGTGCAAGCGTTTAGCGGCCTACCTCAGTGAAACTGCTATGAAAATCGCTCAAGAAATACGCGCTGGCAACGTCATCATGAACGGCAAAGACCCGATGGTGGTGCTCAAGACCGAATACAGCCGCGGTGGGCGCAATTCCGCCACCGTGCGCATGAAGCTCAAAAGCCTGGTCGCCAACTTCAACACCGAAGTCGTGTTCAAGGCCGACGACAAGATCGACCAGATCGTCCTGGACAAGAAGGACTGCACCTACTCCTACTTCGCCGACCCGCTGTACGTCTGCATGGACTCCGAGTACAACCAGTACGAAGTCGAAGCCGAAAACATGGGCGACTCGCTGAACTACCTGCAGGACGGCATGGAGCTCGAAGTCGTGTTCTACGACGGCAAGGCCATCTCGGTCGAACTGCCCACCAGCGTGCAGCGCGAAATCACCTGGACCGAACCCGCCGTCAAGGGCGATACCTCCGGCAAGGTCCTCAAGCCCGCCAAGATCGCCACCGGTTTTGAAATCGGCGTGCCCATCTTCGTGGCGCAGGGCGACGTGGTCGAAATCGACACCCGCACCGGCGAATACCGCAAGCGCGTGTAAACCGCTTCGGCACCCCGCAAAAAGGCTCCTCACGGGGCCTTTTTGCTTTTCGGGCCTGCTCACTTGCCCCGGAGAAGACACCCCTGCCCTGATCGTTGACAATGGCGCATGGAACAAAAACAAGACTTATCCGTCGGCCGCCTGGCCAACGCCTGGGCTGAACTTCAGGCTTATGCCAGCGAGGGCAACCCCCTCGAAGCGGACGCCTCTCGCCTGGCCTTTGCCGACCCGGAGTTCTTGCTGCGGCGTGAAACCCGCGGCATACGCTTTCAGCTGGAACTGCTCAAGCCGGACCTGGAGCAGCAGGCCCACGGCATTGAAAACACCGTAGTGGTTTTCGGCAGCGCCCGGTTCCGCAGCGAAGAAGACTCCGCCCTGATGGTGGCCGAGGCCGAAGCCGGCGGCGATCCCGAGGTGATAGACCGCGCGAAGAAGCTGGCGCGCAACGCCCACTACTACGAGAGCGCCCGCGCCTTCGGCAAGCTGGTGGCCCAGTACAGCGATGACAAGCCGCCGGAAACCAAGCTCTTCATCTGCACCGGCGGCGGCCCCGGCATCATGCAGGCGGCCAACCGGGGCGCGCACGAGGCCGGCGGCCTCAGCGTCGGCCTGGCCATCGTGCTGCCTATGGAAGAAGCACCCAATCCCTACGTGCCGCCCGAGCTCTCCTTCAAGTTCCACTACTTCGCGCTGCGCAAGATGCACTTCATGATGCGCGCCAAGGCGCTGGTGGTGTTTCCTGGCGGCTTCGGCACGCTGGACGAGCTGTTTGAGGTCATCACGCTGGTGCAGACGCGCAAGGCCAAGCCGGTGCCCATCATTCTTTTCGGCAGCAGCTACTGGAAGCGCCTGCTCAATACCGAGATGCTGGTGGAGGAAGGCGTGATCTCGCCGAACGACCTCAAACTGCTTCAGTACGTGGACGACCCGCAGGTCGCCTGGGGCCTGATCAAGGACTTTTACCGTCTTTGAGTTCGCCGTGCCCGCCATGGGCCGGCATGCAGTCCTTGAGCAGCCAGGCCGCGCGCGAGCCGGCGCCCACCATCATGCCGGTGGTCCAGAACACGCCGGCGATCCCGACCAGCGCCCCGGCCGTGCCGAACAGCATGGGCATCACCACGCTGGACGCATTGATCGCCATCAGCCGCAATCCCAGCGCCTCGCCGTGGCGCGCCTCCGGCGTGATCTGGTGCAGCATACTCATGACCATGGGCTGCACCATGCCCAGCGCCAGGCCCAGCAGGATGGAGCACAGGCCCATGCCGATCGCCGAATGCATCAGCGGGTAGATGCCGAACAGCACCGCCGTCGTCAGCATGGACACCGCCAGCACCTTCCACTCGCGCAAATGCGCCGCCACCAGCGGCATCACCATGCGGATCAGCGCCGCCGCCACCGCGAAGGAACCCAGGATGGTGCCAATCACCGATGCGCTGATGCCGCGCTCAAAACCCAGCACCGGCACCACAAAGGTATGGACGTCCCAGCAGGACGATAAAAACCAGTTCACCAGCATCAGGCGGCGGAAGGTGGCCTGGCGCAGCAAATCCCAGGCCCTGGGTTGCGGCCCGCCGCTGGCGGCGATCACAGGCGGCAGTTCCCGCGTCTTGCGCACCAGGAACCAGCTGGCCATCGGCAATATGGCCATCAGCAAAAACGCCGCGCGATAACCTGAGGTGCTGCCGGGCATGGCGCCTACGTGGTCGATCAGCAGGCCAGCCGAAAAGGGGCCGATGAAATTGGACACCGCCGGGCCTATGGCCAGCCAGCTGAACACCTGGCGCAACTCCAGCGCGCCGACCGCCGCGCGGCCCACGTGGCGCTGCAGAGAAATCACCGCCGCGCCGGTCGCGCCGCCCGTCAGAAGCGCCGCCAGGCACAGCACCGGGAACACCGGGAAGGCCACCGCCGCCCCGGCCCCCAGCACGGCGGCGAACACGCTGTAGCTGATGGGCTTGCGCAAGCCGTGCCGGTCGGCAAAACGGCCCGCCGGCAGCGCCAGGAAGACCTGCGTCAGGGCAAACAGCGCGAGCAGAACGCCCACAGCCGCCGGGCTGTAGCCTTCGCGCAGCGCCAGCAGGGGCGCCGCCATGCGCGTGCCAGCCATGCAGGCATGCAGGCAGATCTGCGCCAGGATCAGGCGAGCGAGTTCACGCGTCATGAGGCGGAGCTCATGCGATATGCATCAGGAATTGTCCAGGTCTTTGTCAAGAGGGTCCAATGGAAGCAGGCGGGCGGAATCGACTTCGGGCAGGGCTTCAACGTTGCGCAAGGCCTTGCCCATGACGCGGCTGCGCTGCTCGGCGCTGCTCAGCGTGTTGAGCACGGTTTCGGTTTGCGATTTGACCTTGGCCAGCACGTCGCCGAACTTGCCGAACTCGGTCTTGACCGCACCCAGCACCTGCCACACCTCGCTGGAGCGCTTTTCCAGCGCAAGCGTGCGGAAGCCCATCTGCAGCGAGTTGAGCATGGCCAGCAGCGTCGTCGGGCCGGCCAGCGTGACACGGTGGTCGCGCTGCAGGAACTCCATCAGGCCGGGGCGCCGCAGCACTTCGGCATACAAGCCTTCGGTCGGCAGGAACAGGATGGCGAAATCGGTGGTGTACGGCGGGTCTATGTATTTCTCGGCGATCGACTTGGCCTCATTGCGGATGCGCACCTCGAGCGCCTTGCCGGCGATTTCCGCGCCCAGCACATCGGCGCGCTGCTGCGCGTCCAGCAGGCGCTCATAGTCTTCATTCGGGAATTTCGCGTCTATGGGCAGCCACAGCGGTTCGCCCGAATCCGACCGGCCCGGCAGCTTGATCGCGAAGTCGACCGGGTTCTTGCCGCCGCGCCGCGTGACGACCTGGGCCGCGTACTGGTCGACGGTGAACACCTGCTCCAGCAGCGCCGACAGCTGCGCTTCGCCGAAAATTCCGCGGGTTTTCACATTGGTCAATAGGTGCTTGAGGTCGCCCACGCCCTGCGCCAAAGTCTGCATCTCGCCCAGGCCCTTGTGCACCTGCTCCAGCCGGTCGGCCACCTGCTTGAAGCTTTCGCCCAGGCGTGTTTCCAGCGTGGTCTGCAGCTTTTCGTCGACCGTCTTGCGCATCTCGTCAAGCTTGGCCGAGTTGGTCTGCTGCAATTGCGCGAGTTGTTTTTCCAGCGTCTCGCGTACTTCAACCATGCGCCTGGCGTTTGATTCGCTGACGGACTGCAGCTGCGTGGTCAGGGTGTCCGACAGCGTTTTCTGCAACAAGGTCAGCTGCTGCGCGAATGCGTCGATCTGCGTGTTCTGGGTGCGGATGGCCTCCGCGCTTTGCTGCACCAGGGTTTGCTGGAAAGTCGCGAAGGTGGTCGCCAATTCCTGGCGGCTGCTGCGTGAGTTGTCACCGATCTCGCGGCGCAGCTCGCGCTCCAGCTTGTCGTGGCCTGCCGCCATATTCGCCAGCAACTCGACGCGGCCGGTATCCGATGGTTCGGCGGGCTTGCGTAGCAGCAGCCAGACCAACAGGAGCAGGTTGGCCACTCCCAGGGCGATCATCAGCCAGGTTTCCATCATGGGTTCATTGTCCGCTTGCCGCCTTCTTCGTGCTTATTGACCGGCCAGTACCGCAGGGTTGAGCGGGGTCGGAGGCTTCTTGCCGCTGAAAAACGCGATCAGGTTGTCGGCGGCCAGGCTGGCCATGGCCAGGCGTGTGGGGATGGTGGCGCTGGCGATGTGCGGCGTCAACACCACGTTGGGCACCGTCAGCAGGTCGGGATGCACCTTGGGCTCGCCCTCAAACACGTCCAGCCCGGCGGCCGCGATGCGTTTGTCACGCAAGGCCGCGGCCAATGCGGCATCGTCCACAATGCCGCCGCGCGCAATGTTGATCAGCGTCGCGGTCGGCTTCATCATGGCCAGCTCGGCTGCCGCAATGCTGTGGTGGGAGGCCGGCGAATACGGCAGCACCAGCACCAGGTGGTCGGCCGTCTTGAGCAGTTCGTCCTTGCCGACATAACTGGCCTTGCACTCGGCCTCCAGCGCGGCATCCAGGCGCGAACGGTTGTGGTAAATCACCTTCATGCCAAAGCCATGGGCGCCGCGTTTGGCGATGCCCTGCCCTATGCGGCCCATGCCCAGGATGCCCAGGGTGGCGCCGTGGATGTCGGAACCGGCGAACATGTCGTAGCTCCATTTGGTCCATTTGCCGGCGCGCAGATAGTGTTCGCTCTCGGTGACGCGGCGGGCCGTGGCCATCAGCAGCGCGAAGCCGAAGTCGGCCGTGGTTTCGGTCAGCACGTCGGGCGCATTGGTGGCCAGCACGCCGGCCGCCGTCATCGCGTCGATGTCGAAATTGTTGTAGCCCACGGCCATGTTGGCGCAGATCTTCAGGCCCGGGCAGGCGGCCAGCACTTCCGCATCAATCTTGTCGCCGCCGGTGGTGAAGGCGCCGGCCTTGCCTTTGAGGCGCTCGGTCAGCTGGGCCTTGGACCAGGTCTCGTCACCCTGGTTGGATTCGACCTCGAAATGTTGCTCCAGGCGGGCGATGACTTCGGGGAACACGGCGCGTGCGACGAGGATTTTGGGTTTGCTCATGGTGGTTCAGGTTTGGTGGAAGACGATGCTACAGATTCAGCGGAAGAATCAACAGCCGATATAGAAGGTGAAGTGGCCGCAGCTTGCCGCACCCGGGGTGCGTCGGGATGCCAGCCCAGCACGGCCAGCAGCACGAAGAATCCGATCACGTAGCCCAGCGCCACATGCCAGCCGCCCTTGAGCCAGGCGCCGACCGACTTGGCCTCGGGGTACATATTGGACAGTGCCACGCCTGCGGAGGAGCCGAACCACAGCATGCTGCCGCCGAAGCCGACGGCATAGGCCAGGAAGCCCCAGTCGTAGCCGCCCTGGCGCAGGGCCAGCGCCGTGAGTGGAATGTTGTCGAACACCGCGCTCACAAAACCCAGGCCGAAAGCGGTTTGCCAGCTGGCGGCCGGCAAGTGCTGCACCGGCATCATGGAGGCGCACAAGACCAGCGACAACAGGAACACGCTGCCACGCGCGGCATCGGGCAGCAGGCTCCAACTGGGGCGGCGCCAGGGAGTGGTCAGCACGATCGCGGCCCACACGGCGATGCCGATCACCGGAAGCTGTTCAAGCACCACGGGATTGCGCAGGTTGAAATACACATTGGCGGCCACCGCCGACAGCAGGATGATCGCGACGATGCCCAGGCGCGCCCAATGCAGCTGCGCGCCCGGCACGGCGTCTTTCATGATGGGCTGAAAGGCGTGCTGCTGGCGCGCGGCGATCACGCCGAAGATGGCCAGCGCCACCACGGCGCCCACATAAGACTCGAACACCTGGCCCGGCGAGACGCCGCCTATCCACATCATGGTGGTGGTGGTGTCGCCCACCACGCTGCCCGAGCCCCCCGCATTGCTGGCGGCCACGATGGCGGCCAGGAAACCGATGTGGACGCGTTTGCGGTAGAGCACGGCCGCCATGGTGCCGCCTATCATGGCCGCCGCGATGTTGTCGAGAAAGCTGGAAAGCACGAAGACCAGCACCAGCATTACAAAGCCGCCCTTCCAGTCGTCGGGCAGGTAGCGCGGCAGCAGCGCTGGAATGCCGCTTTTTTCAAAGTGGTCGGACAGCAGCGCGAAGCCCAGCAGCAGCCCCAGTAGGTTGGCCAGCGTCACCCACTCGTGCGCCAGCAATTGCAGCAGGCCGCCCAGGCCGGGCACCCCGGAAAAATCGCCCAGCACAAGCTTGTAGAGCGTGATCACCGCCAGGCCCACCAGCGCCACCCTGAGCGTGTGGTGGTGCAACACCGCCACACCGAGCAGCGTCAGGCCAAACAATACGAAATCAAGGGGGACGCCTGCTATAGCCACGCGCTGGTTTTCAAATAGAAGATAAGTAAGCTATCGATTATGCAGGCGAGGTGATTTCAAAAACCTGGCGCAGATAGGCCAGATATTTTTCGTCGTCGCACATGTTCTTGGAAGGGGTGTCGGACAGCTTGGCCACCGGCTGGCCGTTGCAGCGGATCATCTTGATGACGATCTGCAGCGGCTCGTAGCCGAGGTCGTTGGTCAGGTTGGTGCCTATGCCGAAAGCCAACTGGCAGCGGCCCTTGAACTGCTGGTAGAGCTCTATGGTGCGCGGCACCGTGAGTCCGTCGCTGAAGATCAGCGTCTTGGTCTTGGGGTCGACGCGATTTTTTGTGTAATGCGCGAGCATGCGCTCGCCCCACTGGAACGGGTCCCCGCTGTCGTGGCGCGCGCCGTCGAACAGCTTGCAGAAGTACATGTCAAAGTCGCGCAGGAAAGCGCTCATGCCGTAGACATCGGACAGCGCGATGCCCAGGTCGCCCCGGTACTCCTTCGCCCAGGACTCGAACCCGAAGACCTGGCTGTCGCGCAGCCGCGGCCCCAGCGCCTGGCAGGCCTGCAGGTACTCATGCGCCATGGTGCCCAGGGGCGTCAGGCCCAGCTTCATCGCGAACAGCACGTTACTGGTGCCGGCGAGCTGGCCGTGCACTCCCGTGCCGAGGCGGGTGACCAGCGTGCGCAGCACTTCCTCGTGCCAGGCTTTGCCGAAGCGGCGGCGCGTGCCGTAGTCGGCGATCTTGAGCGCGCCCAGGCCCTCGGCCTGCAACTGGCCTATCTTGGTGTCCAGCCGCCGGCGGCCTTCGCTGACGTCGGCCTTCTTCTGCGTGTTGCGAAAGTAGACCTCGTTGATGATGGCGAGCACCGGGATCTCGAACAGGATGGTGTGCAGCCAGGGGCCCTTGATCGACACCTCGATTTCACCCGAAGGCAGCGCCGTGACGTCCACATACTTCTCATTGAGCCGGAAGATGCCGAGGAAATCAATGAAGTCGCTTTTGATGAAACGCATGGCCTTGAGGTAGGCCAGCTCGGCATCCTGGAACCGCAGGCTGCACAGGCCGCGGATTTCCTCGCGTATCTCGGTGACATAGGGCGCCAGGTCGCCTATGCCGGGTGCGCCTGCGTTGCGGCACTTGAAACGGTACTCCACCTCGGCACCCGGAAACTGGTGCAAGACCACCTGCATCATGGTGAACTTGTACAGATCCGTATCGAGCAAGCTGGTAATAATCATGGAGAACGCTTGAGGCCGCGGCGCCAAGGCGCCTTGGTGGTTAATCAGGTGAACAGGCCCGCCGCAAACCATGCATGCGGGCCTTCAATTCGCGCTAACTCAGGTGCCCAGGAAATCCACTTCAAACAGCAAGGTGGCGTTCGGCGGAATCACGCCGCCGGCGCCGCGCGCGCCGTAGCCCAGCTCGGCCGGGATGATCAGGCGGCGCGTGCCGCCCACCGACATGCCCTGCACGCCTTCGTCCCAGCCCCGTATGACCTGGCCCGCGCCCAGCGAGAACTCAAAAGGCTGGCCGCGGTCCTTGCTGGAATCGAACTTGGCGCCTTGCACGCCGTTGTTGTAGAGCCAGCCGGTGTAGTGGACCTTGACGTTCTGGCCCGCCTTGGCGATGGCGCCGGTGCCCAGCACGGTGTCTTCATACTGCAGGCCGGAGGGGGTGGTCGTGATGTTGCTCATGGGGTGGTCCTTTTGGAGGAAATGGGAGAGTTAAAAAGAGAAGAGAGAAAACAGCAAAAACGGGAAAGAAACGGGTCATTCTTCACGAACCCCTGACTTTACCCGCAACCAGCAAAACCAGCCTGTCAGCGCGGGCAGCGAGTAGCTGGTTCTGCTCGGCCACCAGCAGGCCCAGGCCCTGCTGCCGCAGCGCCAGCAGCGCATCGCGAATCGCTTCCACCAGCACGGGGGCAATGCCCTCGCAGGGTTCATCGAGCAGCAGGATGCGGGGACCGGTCATCAAGGTGCGGGCAATCGCGAGCATCTGCTGCTCCCCGCCGCTCATCTGCGCGGCGCGGCGTCCCAGCATGGACTTGAGCGCGGGGAACAGGTCCAGCGCCCTGGCCTCCTGCGCCGCCACGTCGCGGCCCGCCGCGACGCGCAGGTTCTCGCGCACCGTGAGTTCGGTGAAGAGCCGCCGGTCTTCGGCGACATACCCCAGGCCGGCCTGCGCGCGGCGGTGGGTGTCCCAGCGTTCAATGGGGGCCAGGTCCGTGCCCTGGGCACCCGCCGGGTCGCGGTAGCGGATGTGGCCTTCGGTGCGCACCTCCAGGCCCATCACGGATTTGAGCAAGGTGGATTTCCCGGCGCCGTTGAGGCCCTGCAGCACCACCAGTTCACCGGGCGCCACTTGCAGCGACACACCAAACAGCGCCTGGGCCGGACCGTAAAAAGCATTGAGCTTGTCAACCTCAAGCATGGCCCGCCCCTTCGCTGCCCGCATCGCCCAGGTAGCGGCTGCGCACCACGGCGTCGCGCGAGATTTCTTCGAAGGAGCCCTGTGCGGCCAGCCGGCCTTCAATCAGCACCAGCACGCGGTCGGCCACACCGGCAACGGCGTCCATATTGTGTTCGGTATAGAGCACCGCCATACCCTGCCCCGCCAGCCGCTTCACGAGTTTCATCAGGTCGGCGCGCTCAGGCCCGGCGAGACCAGCGGCGGGTTCGTCCAGCAACAGGAGCTGCGGCCGGGCCGCCAGCGCCAGGGCCAGTTCGAGCCGCTTCTTTGCGCCGTAGGGCAGGCTCAGCGCATCCTGCGCCGCCAGCGCTTCAAGCCCGATCTGCGCCAGCAAGGCCAGGGCCGGCTCGCGCGCCTGGCCATCCAGTTGCCTGAAAGCGGAAACGGCCCGCGAGCCCAGCCGCGCTTGCACGGCGAGCTGCACGTTCTGCAGCACCGTGAGCGCTTCAAACACCTGGGCCACCTGGAAGGTGCGCGCCACGCCCTGCCGCAGGCGCGCCTGCGGGCTGAGCCCCTGCAGCGCCTGGCCGTTCCAGGCGATGTCGCCGCCCGTGAGCGGGTACTGGCCGGCGATGCAGGCAAAGGTGGTGGACTTGCCGGCGCCGTTGGGGCCTATCAGGGCCACGCACTGGCCCGCCGGCACTTCAAAGCTCACGCCGTCCACGGCACGCAGGCCGTCAAAGTGTTTGACGAGTTGCCGGACCTGCAGCATCAGGCGACCTTTCGAGGCTTACGCCGCCAGATGCCGGCAAGCCGCGGGAGCAAACCCAGCAGCCCCGAGGGCGAGGCCACCATGATCAGCATGATGAAGACGCCCAGCAGGCCGCGCCAGTAAGTCACTTCCCGACCCAGCTCGGCGCTGGCATAGCTCAGCACGATGCTGCCCGCAACCGCGCCCCAGAGCTGGTGCACGCCGCCCAGCAAGACCACCAGCAAGGCGTCGACCGAAGTGGAGACCGACGCGAGCGAGGGGAACACCGCGCCCTTGTGCGCGGCGAACAGGCCGCCGGCCAGGCCGGCCAGCACGGCACTTTCCACAAAAATTCGGTACTTGAGCCAGCCCACCGCCAGCCCCGAGGCCGAGGCGCGCAAAGGCGCGTCGCGCAGGGCCTGCAGCGCAGCCCCCATGACGGATCGGCCCAGAAAGCGCAGCGCGGCCACGGCCACCAATGCCAGCGCCACCAGCAGCGCGTAAAACACCGGCCGGCCCTCGTCGCTCACCAGCGTGAGCCCGATCAGGCCGTTGTCGCCGCCGGTGAAGTCGACCCACTGCGTGGCGCCGGCCCAGATCACCTGCGCGAGCGCCAGTGACAGCATGGCCAGGTAAACACCACTGCTGCGCACCACCGCCGCGCCGAACACCGCGGCCACCGCCAGGGCCGCGCCGCAGCCGGCCGCCAGTGCCAGCGGCAGCGACGCGCCCCAGAGGCTGTGCGACAGTGCCGCGCCATAGGCGCCCAACGCAAAGAATGCGGCATGCCCGAAGCTGACCAGGCCGCCCAGCGCCATCATGGACTGCAGGCTGATGCCGAAGATCATGAGGATCAGCGCGTCGGCCGCAAGTGCCTGCCAGTAAGGCCCGCCCGCCCATGCCAGGCCGGCCAGCAGCACAAAGGCGGCGGTGATCGCCGAAGACCCGGCCGCGCCTGTTGCCAGGCCGCGAAATTTCTGGGCCGCCTCGCGCACGCCGCCGCCGGCCTCCTGCGCGGAGATCGCCTTGCCGTTGAGCCCCTGGGGCCGGAACACCAGCACCACGGCCATGGTCAGGAACACAACGACCAGCGTGGCCTGCGGAAACACGCTGATGCCGAAGGCATGGACCAGCCCAATCAGCAACGCAGCCACAAAAGCGCCGCCTATGCTGCCCAGCCCGCCGGTGACCACCACCACAAAGGTTTCCACGATGACGTTCATGTCCATCTGCAGATGAGCCGGCTCGCGCGGAAGCTGCAGTGCCCCGGCCAGGCCCGCGAGCGCGCATCCCAGTACCACGGCGCCCAGCATCAGCGGGCGCGGGTTGATGCCGAGGGCGGCAAGCATCGAGCGATCTTGCGTGGCGGCGCGCAGGCGCTGGCCGAAGCGCGAGCGGCGCAGCAGCAGGTGCAGGCCCAGCCAGACCAGCGGACCCAGCGCGATCATCGCGAGCTGGTAGACAGGGAAGAACTCATCGCCGATCTGCACCGAGCCCTTGAGGCCCGGAAAGCGCGGCGCGAACACCTCGTCGGGGCCGAAACCCCACTGCATCGCATCGTGCATCGCCAGCGTGAGGCCGAAGGTGGCGACCAGCTGGTAAAGCTCGGGCGCGCCGCTCATGCGCCTGAGCAGCAGGAATTCAGCCGCGGCGCCCGCCAGCCCCGCGCAGGCCGCGCCCATCAGAATCGCAAGAAGGTATAGCGGAGCGCTCTCACCCCAGGCCGGGAACCAGTGCGTGACCCAATGCGCCGTGAACAGCGCGCCCAGCATGAAAAAACTGCCGTGCGCGAAGTTGACGATGCGCGTCACGCCGAAGATCAGCGTGAGGCCTGCCGCCATCAGGAACAGCGTGGTGGCGTAAGACAGTCCACCGAGCAGCTGGACCACGGAAAAAGTCACGCCTTCAGTCCAGCCAGGTGGTGAACTCGGAAGCGGGGACTCTTGGCGTACGGAAGGTATTGACCAGCGCCGCCTCATCTGCATAGCCCAGCGCCATGCCGCACACCAGCATCTCGTCCTCACCCGCGCCTATGTGCGGCAGGATGATTTTGGCGTAGCCGTTCCAGGCGGCCTGCGGGCAGGTGTGCAGGCCCAGGCCGCGCGCGGCCACCATAAGGTTCTGCATGAACATGCCGTAGTCCACCAGCGATCCCCGGCCCATCACGCGGTCCAGCGTGAACATCAGGCCCACGGGCGCGTCGAAAAACTGGAAGTTGCGGTGGTGCTGCGCATGCATCCTGTCCTTGTCACCCTTGGTGATGCCCAGCAGGCCATAGAGGCCCCAGCCGTTTGCGCGCCGGCGGTCGATATAGGGCGAGACCCACTGTTCGGGGTAGTAGTCGTATTCCTCTTTGTACTCGGCCGCCAGGGCCGGATTGGCGTGCAACGCGTCATGGGCCTGGCAGACCTTTTCGACCAGCGTGTCGCGGGTGGCGCCCTGCAACACATAAGCCTTCCAGGGCTGGGTGTTGGTGCCCGACGGCGCGCGGCTCGCAACTTCAAGCAGGTGGGCGATGGTTTCACGCGGCACCGGTTTCGGCAGAAACTGGCGTATCGACTGGCGGCTCACGATGGCTTCTTCCACCGCGTTGCGCGCATCACCCGCGTGGCGGGGAGTGATATAGGGAAGCACGGGCGGTGCCTGGGTCATCGGAGGGTCTCCAGTACGGAAAGCAGTTCAGGCGGAAGCGGCGCCGGCCGGCGCGTGGCGCGGTCTACATAGACGTGGATGAAATGGCCTTTGGCGGCGCACAGCTGGCGTTCATCGCCGGGGAACAAGGCCACCTCGTAGCGCACGCTGGACGAGCCGACATGCGCCACACGAATCCCGGCCACCACGGGCTCGGGAAAGGCCAGCGGCGCGAAGTAGTTGCATTGGGTCTCTATCACCAGGCCGATCACGCCGCCGGTGTGAATGTCGATGGCGCCGCGTTCAATCAGCAGGCCGTTGACGGCGGTGTCGAACCAGCTGTAGTAGACGACGTTGTTGACGTGGCCGTAGATGTCGTTGTCGGACCAGCGGGTGCCGATGTCGCGGAAAGCTTTGTAGGCGCTACGGGCTTCGGCTTGCGGTCGTGTCGGGGAGGTCATGAGGCCCTATTTTGCCAGCGCGGGCCATGGCGGGCTCGGGGGCCATGTTTGACCCGATGGCGTGAGGTTCACGCCCCAGCAATTCCGGCAGCCGGTTCGGCCGGGGAACGTTGTCCCGCTGTAGCAGGATCCAGTGCCCATAGGAGAAAGGAGAGAAATGCAGCACGTCGCAAACATGCGAGCCCACCCGCGCCATCCAGTTGGGCAGCGGCAATTGCAAGGCGCCAGTGCCGGTGTAGTCGGCGCGCAGCGCACGCAGGTACTCGGCGTAGCCGTAGCGGCGCGTGCCGCCCAGTTCAACTTCGCGATGCGCGGCCAGGGAGGACAAAGCCGCCAGGACGGCAAAGGCCAGGCCGAGATCGGCGGCCGTCATCGCCGCGATGCCGCCGCGCGCGGCGCGCGGGATGGCGTGCAAGGGCGAGCGCGACAGGCCGCGCAGCCAGCGCGCGCCAAAGCCGCCTTCGCCGTCCAGCAGCGAGGGGCGCACGATGGCGTAGTCGCCGCCCGAGGCTGCGATGGCACGTTCGCCGAGCAGCTTGCTCGACAGGAAGCGGCTTTTGGCACCTTCATGCAGACCCAGGGCCGAGGTGTGGATGAAGCGAATGCCCGCCGTGGCACAGGCCAGGGCCAGCGCCGCCGGTGCGCGGTGGTGCACGTGGTCGTAAGACTCATTCGGCCGCTGGCGCAGGATGCCCACGCAGTTGACGACCACGTCCACGTCTTTGAGCAAGGCGTCCCAGGCATCCGGGTTCAGCAGCTGCTCAAAGCGCGCAAGGCGCATGGCGGCAAAGGGATAGGCGGCTTCGTGGCGCTCCGGATGGCGGCTGCCTATCGCAAGCTGCGCACCAGCGGCATGCAGCGCCGCGACGGCATGGCGTCCGATAAAGCCAGTGCCGCCGAGGACCAGTACACGCAGCGGGGAAGGTTTTTCAGAGTCGTCGTGAATATCGGGAGTGGTCGGCGGCATGTTTTGCTCTTCTATGTCCAGGGGTCGCCGAGGCGAATCCCTGGCAATGTAGCAGCAATGCCGGGCATGCCCCTGTCGTACGCGCCTCAGGAATTCCAGCGCGCCCAATATTCGAGGGCCAGCGTGTAGGTGTTCATCTGCACCTGCACAGTCTCGTCGATGTTGACGCCGTAGCCGCCCGCCATGGCAAACGCCAGCGGGACGCGGCGCTGCCAGGCCCAGTCGAAGACGCGTCGGTCGCGCGCCTCCAGGCCGTCGAAGCTCAAAGCCAGGCGGCCCAGCCGGTCGCCTTCGTATGGGTCGGCGCCGGCCAGGAAGAGGATCAGGCCGGGCTCGAAGCGCCGCTCCAGTTCGTCCAGCGCTTGCTCCAGCGCCTGCAGGTAGGCCGCGTCGCCGCAGCCGTCGGGCAGGTCCACGTCGAGGTCGCTGGCCTCCTTGCGGAACGGGAAGTTTTTTTGCCCATGCAGCGACAGCGTGAAGACGCTGGCGTCGCCGGCGAAGATGCTGGCCGTGCCGTTGCCCTGGTGCACGTCGAGGTCGATGATGGCGACCTGCAGCGGCTTGCGCGGGTGGCGGTGCTGCCGCGCCCACTCCGCCTGCATCAGCCTGGCGGCTACGGCCGCATCGTTGAACACACAAAAGCCTCCGCCCTTGTGCGCATAGGAATGGTGCGTGCCGCCGGCAAGGTTGGCGGCGATACCCTCCCCCGGCCGGCCGGGCGAACCGATGGCCACGCGAGCCGCCGCGACGGTGGCACCGGCCGAACGGCGCGCGCGTTCGGCCATGCCCGGGCTCCAGGGAAAACCGATCTCGCGCTGGGCAGCAGCAGGCAGGGTTCCATGGCTGATATCGGCGATGTAGTCCGGCGTGTGGACCAATGCCAGTTCACCATCCGTCGCGGCCGGCGCCTGTGCCATGCGCACCTGAGGACGTTCATTCACCAGGCGATCGCGCAGCAAACGGTATTTCGCCATCGGGAAACGGTGGCCGGGCGGCAGCGGCAAAACGAAGTTGTCGGCGTAGAAGGCTTGCAAGGTGAGGAGCGCGTGGCGATCTGGATTGGAGCCATTGTGGCCCGAGCGCGGTACTCAGCAAAATGGATGCATACGGGTGGGAAAAGTAATTCTTTTAAGGTACTTTCTGGTGCTGTTTCAGACCGTTACCTAGGGGGTGACCTCTAAATTGGTGCACTGCAACATAAAATACTTGCAATGGTGCAGCCATTCCCTATACTTGGGCTTATGTTGCAGTGCAGCAATTCAGCGCAAAGCAACTACTGTCCTCACCTAAACCTAAACCTATTTGGAGATTCATTATGTTGACCGCTGAACAAGTCCTCGCTTCCCACAAAGCCAACATCGAAACCCTGTTTGGCCTGACCCACAAAGCCTTCGAAGGCGTTGAAAAGCTGGTCGAGCTGAACGTGCAAGCCACCAAGGCTGCCCTGGCTGAAACCGCCAACCACACGCAAGCCGTGATGGGTGTGAAAGACGCGCAAGAACTGATGGCCCTGCAAGCCGGCCTGGTCCAGCCCCTGGCTGAAAAGACCGCCGCCTACAGCCGCCACCTCTATGACATCGCTTCGGCCGCCGGCGCTGAACTGGGCAAGACCTTCGAAGGCCAGGCCGCTGATGCACAGAAGAAATTCGTCGGCCTGGTCGACAACGCCGCCAAGAACGCACCGGCCGGTTCCGAAACCGCCGTGGCTGTCCTGAAGAGCGCCGTCGCCGCAGCCAACAACGCTTTCGAGTCGGTCCAGAAAGCCGTCAAGCAAGCCAGCGACATCGCTGAAGCCAACTTCAACACGGTGGCTGCCTCGGCCGTGAACGCCACCAAGACGACCACCGCCAAAAAACGTTGATCATGGCGCTTTACGCGCTCACATTCATGGAGCCTGTTTCGCAGATCCCGTTTGACTGAACAGGATTTCAAGCCAGTTGTCTCCTCGGGTCCCTTCCGAAATTCATTTTCACGGACCCCTTAAAGCCCGATCGCAAGATTGGGCTTTTTTTTGCGCGCAATTAGCTTGCGGCGGCGGCCGCTACTTGTGCGCAACGAGCGCCGCAGCCTCGAGCTTAGCCTTGAGCTGCGGCAACGCCGCCAGCATGGCAGCCCGGCCCGCATCAATGGCACGCTGCCGCGCGGAGAAGTCCGCGCTTTTGAGGCCGGTGAGCGAGGGGCGCACGACGACGTCGGCATCCTTGAGTTCGTACTGGTTGATGCTTTTGCCCATGATGGCAAAGGTCTGCAGCAGGATTTGCAGCGTGTCGCCGGCCGGATTGTTTTCCGGCGGGCTGGAGATGTCGACCGCGACCACGATGTCGGCGCCCATCTGCCGCGCAAATCGCACCGGCACCGGCGAGACCAGCCCGCCATCCACATACTCGCGCCCGCTGATCTTCACCGGCAGGAACACCGCCGGCACCGCGCTGGATGCCCGCACCGCCGTGCCGGTATCGCCGCGCTGGAACAGCACGGCCTGGCCACTGTTGAGGTCGGTGGCGACGATGCCCAGTGGAATCGCCATGTGTTCCATCGTGCGGTTGGCCACCAGGTCGTTGACATAACGGGCCAGTGCGTCGCCACGGAACATGCCACGCCCGAAGATGGGCAGCATCCAGTCGGTGATGGCAACCTCTTCCATGTTGAGCGCGGTCTGCTGCAGCTGCGCGCTGGTCTTGCCGCTGGCATAGAGCGCCGCCACCAGGCTTCCGGCCGAAGTGCCGACCACCAGTTGCGGCTTGAGCCCGGCTTCTTCCAGCACCGCGATCACACCCACATGGGCAAAGCCGCGCGCCGCGCCCCCACCCAGCGCCAGCCCTATGCGCACCGGCTTTCTGGCGGCCTCGGCCGGCGGCGGCAACACAGGGGCACCGGGGCCGGTCGGCAGCGTGCCGCAACCGGCCAGCAGCATCACCGTCAGGGCAAGACAGGCGCCCGGCCCCCATCCCGGCGCGCGCGAAAGCTTGTGTGACGTAGGGACTCTGGCAAGAATGATTCTTATTTGCTTTATCATGGCCGGGCTTTAAAAATTAGCTGTCAGAAAGTGGAAAGTTATGTACAAGAAGGTAGTTCTCTCGTCGCTGCTGTTGCTGGCAGGTTTTGCATCAGCGCAAGAGCAGGTGGTCAACTTGTATTCTGCCCGCCATTACCAGACCGATGAAAAGCTCTACAGCGACTTCACCAAGGCCACCGGCATCAAGGTCAACCGCGTGGACGCCGACGACGCCGGCATCCTGGCACGCCTGAAGGCTGAAGGCGCCGCCTCCCCCGCCGACGTGATCCTGCTGGTCGACGCGGCCCGCCTCTGGAAAGGCGACGCGGACGGCCTGTTCAAACCCATCAAATCGCCGGCCCTCGAAGCCGCCATTCCCGCCAAGCTGCGCGCCAAGGAAAGCGCCGAAGGCACGACCTGGTTCGGCTTCTCCACCCGTGCCCGCGTCGTGGTGTTCGACAAACTGAAGGTCAAAAAGGCCGACGTGGACACCTACGAAAAGCTGGCCGACCCGAAAAACAAGGGCCTGCTGTGCACCCGTTCGGGCGCCCACCCCTACAACCTCTCGCTCTTCGGCGCCGTGACCGAGCACATCGGCGAAGCCAAGGCCGAACAATGGCTCAAAGGCCTGGTGGCCAACATGGCGCGCGACCCCAAGGGCGGCGACAGCGACCAGATCAAGGCCGTGGCCAGCGGCGAATGCGGCATCGCACTGACCAACACCTACTATCTGGCGCGCATCATGCGCTCCAACGCGCCGGATGACAAAGTGGTGGCCGACCGCGTCGGCGTGGTCTTCCCCAACCAGGACAGCTGGGGCACGCATGTGAACATCGCCGGCGCGGCCGTCGCCAAGAACGCCAAGAACACGGCCAACGCCGTCAAGTTCATGGAATACCTGGCCAGCCCGAGCGCGCAGGAGTACTTCGCCAACGGCAACAACGAGTGGGCCGCGGTGCCGGGCCTGGGCGTCAGCAACCCGGCGCTCAAGGCCATGAGCCCTTCGGGCAACGGCAGCTTCAAGTCCGAAACCATCCCGATCAGCGCCGTGGGAAACAACCAGCTCAAGGTGCAGCAGATGCTGGACCGCGTCGGCTACAAGTAAGCCAGCGCCTTTCTTTTTGCGAAAGCCCGGCCGCCGACAGGCGCCGGGCTTTTTTCATGCGCCATAATTGACGTTTACGTTAACGTCATGTCGCCCGGACTTGTGCGCGGGCCCCGGCGTTCGCACAAACCCCCGTTAAATCTCCCACTCTTTCATCAAGGAACACCATGGATATCGCAGGCAAAGTATTTATCGTCACCGGCGGCGCATCGGGCCTGGGTGAAGGCACGGCACGCATGCTGGTGGCCAACGGCGCCAAGGTCGTCATCGCCGACATGCAGGCCGACAAGGGCGAAGCCATCGCCAAAGAGCTGGGCGCCGACAAGGCCGCCTTCGTCAAATGCGACGTGAGCCAGGAAGCCGACGGCCAGGCCGTGGTGGCCAAGGCGGTCGCCATGGGCAAGCTGATGGGCCTGGTGAACTGCGCCGGCATCGCGCCCGCCGAAAAAACCGTGGGCAAGAACGGCGCGCACAGCCTGGCCGTGTTCAGCAAGGCCATCACCGTCAACCTGGTCGGCAGCTTCAACATGATCCGCCTGGCGGCCGATGCCATGTGCAAGAACGAGCCCGAAGCCACCGGCGAGCGCGGCGTGCTGATTTCCACCGCCTCCGTGGCGGCCTACGACGGTCAGATCGGCCAGGCCGCGTACAGCGCCTCCAAGGGCGGCATCGTCGGCATGACCCTGCCGATTGCCCGCGACCTGGCGCGCAACGGCATCCGCAACATGACGATTGCGCCCGGCATCTTCGGCACGCCCATGCTCTTCGGCATGCCGCAGGAAGTGCAGGATTCGCTGGCCGCCGGCGTTCCCTTCCCGTCCCGCCTGGGCACGCCGCAGGATTACGCGCGGCTGGCCAAACACATCATCGAAAACGACATGCTCAACGGCGAAGTGATTCGCCTGGACGGGGCCATCCGCCTCGCGCCACGCTGAGTTTCGCGACTGGCCGATTCAGGGTGACGCCGGGTGCAGCTCGGCCAGCCTGTCGGTCAGCAGCGCCGACAGCCGGTCTATCACCTCGTTGACGCGGGCCGGCACATAGCGCCGGCTCGGCACCACGGCGTAGAGCGGCGCCGGCTCTCCCAGGTGGCCCGCGAACAGGCGCACCAGCTTGCCGCCGGCCAGCGAGGCCATCAGGTCGATCTCGGACTGGTAGACGATGCCCCGCCCTTCCAGCGCCCACTGCAGCGCGATCGAGGCGTCGTTGCAGGCCAGCGGCCCGGCCACGCGAACCTGGAAAGGCGCGCTGGCCTCCCCTTGCAATTCGAACTGCCACTGGTCCTGCCGGCGCTCGCGCACATGGCAGACCAGGCAGTCGTGCTGCGCGAGCTCGCAGGGCTGCTGCGGTGTCCCGCGGCGCGCGAGGTACTCGGGGCTGGCGCAGGCCACGCGCCGCGCCGGCGCCAGCAGGCGCGCCGAATGGGTCGAATCCATCAGCGGCCCGTTGCGCAGGGCCACGTCTATGCCTTCGCGCACCAGGTCCACGCGCACATCGCTGATCTGCAGGTCGATCTCGATGCCAGGATGGAGGGTGGCGAATTCCGCCAGCCAGTAGGCGAGCATCTCGCGCGCCAGCATGGCCGTGGCGGTAATGCGTATGCTGCCCGTGAGGCCGAAAGTGCCGGCGCGCACCTTGGCCTGGCCTTCGGACACCAGTTCGAGCGCGCGGCGCGCATGGTCGACCATGACCGCGCCTTCGGCCGTGGGCCGCACGGCACGCGTGGTGCGTTCGAACAGCCGCACACCCAATGAGGTTTCCAGCCGCTTGATCGCCGCGCTGACAGCGGCCGTAGAAAGCCGGCAGCGCTTGCCCGCACCCGTGAGGCTGCCGGTCTCCGCGGTGGCCAGCAGCACACGCAGGGCATCGAGATTGTCAAATTCCATGGAAGACTGATTTCTCCGAAACGCCATTGTGGGGCGCGGGGCCGCTCGATATATTTGCCAGCGGGCAGGAGATGTTCCCAGGCCCCGCGACAAGCAACAACTACATTCAAGGATATCCCATGAGACACGCCTTCCCGGCGCTGGCGGCGACCGCGCTGCTGGCCGCCTGCGCCAGCAGCCCCTCCTCCTTCACCTACCAGGTCCCGGCCGACGAAGCCGCGCGCGGCGCCAAGTACATGCAGCCCGAAGGTTCTTCGGGCTTCACGCCCAAGCCGGGCTGGGCCACGAAGAAGTTCGCCGTGGCCGCCGCCAACCCGCTGGCCACCGATGCCGGCTACCAGGTGCTCAAGGCCGGCGGCTCGGCGGTGGACGCGGCGATTGCCGTGCAGATGGTGCTCACACTGGTGGAGCCGCAGTCCAGCGGCATAGGCGGCGGTGCGTTCCTGCTGCACGCCAGCGGCGGCAAGGTCGAGGCCTTCGACGGCCGCGAAACCGCGCCCGCCGCCGCCGATGAGAAACTCTTTATCGGCGCCGACGGCAAGCCCATGGCTTTCTACGACGGCGTGGTCGGCGGCCGCTCCGTCGGCACCCCCGGCACGGTGCGCATGCTGGAGATGGCGCACAAGCAGTACGGCCGGCTTCCTTGGGCCCAGCTGTTCGCGCCGGCCATCCAGCTGGCCGAAGGCGGCTTCAAGGTCAGCCCGCGCCTGAACACCCTGCTCAAGGGCGAAGTGCACCTGAAAAAAGACGCGACGGCCGCCGCCTACTTCTACAAGCCTGACGGCAGCCCTGTGGACGTGGGCGCGACCCTGCGCAACCCGGCCTTGGCCGAGGTGCTGCGCCGGATCGCGGCCGGCGGATCGAGCGCGCTGCTCGAAGGCCAGGTCGCGCAGGCCATCGTCGCCAAGGTGCAAGGCCACGCCACCAACCCCGGCAAGCTGGCCCTGGCCGACCTGGCCGGCTACCAGCCCAAAAAGCGCGATCCGATCTGCAGCGATTACAGCGCCGCCGGCAAGGCCTACCGCCTGTGCGGCATGCCGCCGCCCAGCTCGGGCGCGATTGCCGTCGGGCAGATCCTCGGCATCCTGAACAACACGCCGGCCAGCACCCTGGGCCTGGTCACCGGCACCGGCGGCCTTCCCGGCACGGTCTCGCCCACTCCCTCGGCCGACTGGCTGCACCTGTACACCGAGGCCTCACGCCTGGCCTTCGCCGACCGCGGCCAGTACCTGGGCGACCCCGACTTCGTGCAGCCGCCCGGCGGCAGCTGGATGAGCCTGCTGGCCCCGGCCTACCTGAGCGAGCGCGCCAAACTGATACAGCCCACCGGCCCCAGCATGAAGACCGCCAAACCCGGTGCGCCGGGCGCCGTCAAGACGGCTTACGCGCCCATGCCCGACCAGCCCGAGTACGGCACCTCGCACATCAGCATCGTCGACGGCTACGGCAACGCGATCGCCATGACGACCACGATTGAGGACCAGTTCGGTTCGCGCCTGATGACCGACGGCGGCACCGGCAAGGCCGGCGGCTTTTTGCTCAACAACGAGCTCACCGACTTCAGCTTCGCGCCGGCGGACGCCGAAGGCAAGCCCGTGGCCAACCGCGTGCAGCCCGGCAAGCGCCCGCGCTCGTCCATGGCGCCCACACTGGTGTTCGACAAGAACTCGGGCCAGCTCGTCATGAGCGGCGGCAGCCCCGGCGGCGCGCTCATCATCCACTTCACGGCCAAGACGCTTTACGGCACGCTGAACTGGGGCCTGAACGCCCAGCAGGCCATCGACCTGCCCAACTTCGGCTCGCTCAACGGCCCCAGCATCCTGGAAGAAAAACGTTTCTCGCCGGCCACCGTCGAGGCGCTGCGCAGCCGCGGCGCCGAGGTGCGCGAGCAGACCATGACCAGCGGCCTGCAGGCCATCCAGAAAACGCCCGAGGGCTTCTTCGGCGGCGCCGATCCGCGGCGCGAGGGACTTGTGCTGGGCGATTAATCCAGGCGCATCGGCCTGGCAGGCTGGTCCTGCCGGGCCGTGCCCAGGCGCTCGTACTCCGAGATCACCTGCGCGCCCAGCAGCAGCAAGGCGGCCGCGACCTCCAGGCTCAGCAGCACCACGATGGCGGTGGTCAGCGAGCCGTACACCAGGCCGACCTGCGACAGCGTGGAGAAGTACCACACCAGAAGGCGGCGCGTCAGTTCCCACAGCAGCGCGGCGGTGGCCCCGCCCAGCAGCGCGTGCCGCCATTGCAGCCGGCCCACCGGCATCACCATGTACAGCGACGTGAGCAGCAGCACCTCACCCATCAGGCCCAGCAAATACAGCAGCACGCCGGAAAAACCGCTGAGCGACCATTCCCAGCCCAGGAAGTCCAGGCTTTTTTCGCCCAGCGCCTGCAGGCTTCCCGACACCAGCGTCACCAGCAGCAAGCCCAGGCCCACAAACAGGATGTAGCAATAAGGCAGGATGGCCGACACCAGCAGATGGCGGCGGCGGATCGCCACGCGGTGCAGGAAGATCACCGACATCGCGTTCTCCAGCACCGTGAAGGCCAGCGAACTGAAAAACAGCATGGTGGCCAGCAAGACCCAGCCCAGCACCTCCCGGTGCGCCAGGAAGTAGGCCAGTTCGGCCGTGATGTAGCCGCCCTGGCCTGGGGCGAGCCAGCCGATGTAGCGGCCCAGCGCCTGCAGCAAGGTCTGCTGGTCCACCACATGCGACAGCGCGATCGCCACCAGGATCAGCAGCGGAACGACGGACAGCAGCGCGTAATAGGCCACGGCCCCCGCCAGCAGCAAGCCCTGGTTGGCGCGAAAACCCTTGAGCACCCGCAGCGCGAAGGCACCGGGATGGCCGGCAACATAGGCAAGGTTGGGGGAAAGCGTCTGGAATGGCCCCGCTCCCGGGGCGGCAGGGAAAAGTCCATTGTGGGAGGCGCCGGGGCGCTCCCGCTGCCGCCGGATGCCGCCAATGCGTGTCAGCCCAGCGCCCATTCCCCTCAAGGACGTAGGGACCGCCCTTCCCGGGGGCCGGGACGCGTGTGCTAAATTGACCCCCCTCTCCCCCATGGCCATCCCACAAACATTCATCCAGGAACTGCTCGCGCGCGCCGACGTGGTGGACATCGTGGGCCGCTACGTGCAGCTCAAAAAGGGCGGCGCCAACTTCATGGGCCTGTGCCCTTTCCACGGCGAAAAATCGCCCTCCTTCAGTGTCAGCCCCTCCAAGCAGTTCTACCACTGCTTCGGCTGCGGCAAGAACGGCAACGCCATCAGCTTCCTGATGGAGCACGGCGGCATGAACTTCGTCGAGGCCGTGAAAGACCTGGCCCAGCAATACGGCCTGCAGGTCCCCGAAGACGACGTCTCGCCGCAGGACCGCGCCCGGGCCGCGCAGATGCGCGAACAGCAGGCCACCCTCACCAGCGTGCTCGAAAAAGCCGGCGTCGCCTACATCAAGGCCCTGCGCAACTCCGAGCGCGCCATCGACTACTTCAAGGGTCGCGGCGTCTCGGGCGAAGTCGCCAAGACCTTCGGCCTGGGCTACGCGCCCGAGGGCTGGCGCAGCCTGGCCAGCGTGTTTCCAGACTACAACGACCCGCTGCTGGTCGAAAGCGGGCTGGTCATCACCGGCGAACCCGGCGAGGAAAACCAGGCCGGTGAGGCGAAGCGCTATGACCGTTTTCGCGACCGGGTCATGTTCCCCATCCGCAACGTCAAGGGCGAATGCATAGGCTTTGGCGGCCGCGTGCTGGGCGACGACAAGCCCAAATACCTCAATTCGCCGGAAACCCCGGTCTTCAGCAAGGGGCGCGAGCTCTACGGCCTGTTCGAGGCCCGCAGCGCCCTGCGCGAGCACGGCTATGCGCTGGTCACCGAGGGCTATATGGACGTGGTAGCCCTGGCCCAGCTGGGTTTTGCCAACGCGGTGGCCACGCTGGGCACCGCCTGCACCGCCGACCATGTGCAAAAGCTGTTCCGCTTCACCGATTCGGTGGTCTTCAGCTTTGACGGCGACGGCGCAGGCCGCCGCGCCGCCCGCAAGGCGCTGGATGCCGCCCTGCCCTTTGCCACCGACGTGCGCACCGTCAAGTTCCTGTTCCTGCCGGCCGAGCACGACCCCGACAGCTACATCCGCGAGCACGGCAAGGAAGGCTTTGCCGCCTATGTCAGCAAGGCCGTGCCGCTGAGCCGCTTCCTGCTCGAAGCCGCCGCCGAGGGCTGCGACCTGGACACCGCCGAGGGCCGCGCCCACATGGCCAGCAATGCCCGCCCGCTGTGGAACCTCATGCCCGACGGCGCCCTCAAGCGCCAGTTGCTGGCCGAGATCGCCGACAAGGTGCTGATCGACAGCCGCGAGCTGCTGCAGCTGTGGCAGCCGGCCGCCACGGGCTACAAGTCGGGCAACAAAAGCAGCGGCGGGCCGCGCGGATCCGGCAAGGGCCACAGGCCCGACGCCGCGCCCGCCCCCGTACACCACGCGGACATGCCCGACCCGGGGGGCTACCCGCCCGATTACCCCGAAGAGCGCGACTACAGCGCCTCCGAGCCCTCCGGTTATTACCCGCCCCCGTCAGCCCCGGGGCGCAGCTTCGGCGAGCGCAGCGGCAGCGCCCGGGCGCCGCGCCGCGTGGCCGGGCGCATCCTGCCGGCCAGCCGCGAAGACCGCGTGCTCAGGCTGCTGCTGACCGAAGCCCAGACCTGGGACCGGCTCAGCACCGAAGAACACCATCTGCTGGTCGAGCTGCCTGAGCCCCACGGCCCGCTGTTCGTCTGGCTGGAGAGCCAGCTTCACGAACACGGGCCCCAGCCCTGGGCGGCCCTGCGCGAGGGCCTGCGCGGCCATGCCCACGAAAGGCATGCCACGACGCAGATCGCGCAAATCCCTGAAGGCATAGAAAGCGACTGGACCGAGGTCCGCAGCATCCTGGACCAGCTGCTGCGCCTGCGCCGCCAGCAGGAAATGAGCGAGCTGGCCGCCCGGGCCGCCACCGACCCGGACGCCCGCCAACGCTACATGGAACTGGCCGCCAGCCTCAAAGCCCCGGCCGACACCGCCCGCTAGGCTCCCGCAAGCACCGGGAAAATACCTGTTTTTGGGGGCAAAAAACCGCCCAAAAAACAGGCAACAGGGTATAATCCGATTTTCGACGGCAAGCGCGACAGCAGCACCTCCGGCCCGGCCACCCCGAAACTTCGGGGAACTCACAGATGAGACGGCCACTTCCCCCAGGGAATTCCGCAAGGACTGCACACCAAATGTTCGCCCAAACAGCTTGCCCGGAAAAATAAACCGCAACGTGCCTCTGGCGCTGCCCGGCCTGTTTTTCCGCTCTCCCGTTCCTGACCCTGAATCCTTGTCACCGTGCCTGTGCTTTGCATAGGCGCCAAGGCGCATTTTTGTTTACTGGTAGCTGATAGATATTTAGAACAATTTTCCCGATTACTGGAGGTCCCATGCCTACTGCCAAGCCGAAAAAGCCGAGCACGTCCAAAAAGCCGCAAGGCGCGCAGCCCAAAGCCGCCGCCAAGCCCAAAGCCAAGACAGCGCCCAAAGCCGCTGCCCGGCCCGCAGGCAAGCCTCCAGTCAAAGCAGCAGCCAAAGCCGCCGCCAAACCTGCCGCCAAAAGCGCCAAGGTTGAAAAACCGGGAAAAACCGCCATCTCTGTCAAACCCAGCAAACCCAATGCCCTGGTGAGCAAAGCCCCCCTGAAAACCGTGAAATCCGTGGTTTCCGATTTGCCCCTGAAGAAAGCTCCTGCCGTGCCGACCAAGTCCAGCCCTGAATCCAAGCCCCTAGCCGCCGCCCCTGCCGACGTGCCCGTGAAAAAGAAGCCCGGCCGCCCGCCCAAGAACCCCGCAGCCGACGGCAGCGCGCCTGCCGCCACCACCGGCGCCAAGCGCGGCCGCAAGCCCAAGAACGCCACCGCCGCGCCCAAGGACGGCGAAGACCTCGACCTGTCCGACATTGAGGACGACCTGGTCGGCGAACCCGTGGCGGAAACGACCGAGAAGGTCAAGCCGCTGCGCATGAAGATCAGCAAGGCGAAGGAACGCGCCCTGATGAAGGAATTCGGCCTGGACGAGACCGTCCTCTCCGAAGAAGACATGCTCAAGCGCCGCCTGCGCCTGAAGACCCTGATCAAGCTCGGCAAGACGCGCGGCTACCTCACGCACGGCGAAATCTCCGACCACCTTCCCGACAAGCTGGTCGACGCTGAAACGCTGGAAGTCGTGGTCAACATGCTCAACGACATGGGCGTGGCCGTGTACGAGCAGGCGCCCGACGCCGAAACCCTGCTGCTGAACAACACCGGCCCGACCGTCGCGACCGAAGAGGAAGCCGAAGAAGAAGCCGAAGCCGCGCTGTCCACCGTCGACAGCGAATTCGGCCGCACCACCGACCCGGTCCGCATGTACATGCGTGAAATGGGCACGGTCGAGCTGCTCACGCGCGAAGGCGAAATCGAAATCGCCAAGCGCATCGAGGGCGGCCTCATGAAGATGATGGAAGCCATCTCGGAAAGCCCGGCCACCATCGCTGAAATCATGCGCCTGGGCGAGGAAATCCGCGAAGGCAAGATCGTCATCTCCACCGTGGTCGACGGCTTCTCCAACCCCAACGAGGCCGACGACTACGTGGCCGAGGAAGACTTCGACGAATTCGACGAGGAAGACGACGACGACGGCAAGGGCGGCTCCAAGGCCCTGACCAAAAAGCTCGAGGAACTCAAGAAGGAAGCGCTCAGCCGCTTCGACAAGATCGCCACCCTGTTCGAGAAGGTCCACAAGACCTACGACAAGGAAGGCTACGGCACGCCCACTTACGTGAAGTCGCAAAAAGCCCTGAGCGACGAGCTGATGACGGTGCGCTTCACCGCCAAGACCATTGAAAAGCTCTGCGACATGCTGCGCGGCCAGGTGCTGGACGTGCGCAAGAAAGAGCGCGAGCTGCGCCGCATCATCGTCGAGAAATGCGGCATGCCCCAGGAAATCTTCATCAAGGATTTCCCGCCCAACCTGCTGAACCTGAAATGGGTTGAAAAACAGGTCGCATCCGGCAAGCCCTGGTCGGTGGTGATGGCCCGCAACGTGCCGCCCATCCAGGAACTGCAGACCAAGCTGGGCGAATTGCAGGCCCGCGTGGTGGTGCCGCTGGCCCAGCTCAAGGACATCAACAAGCGCATGAACGAAGGCGAGTCCAACTCGCGCGACGCCAAGAAAGAGATGATCGAGGCCAACCTGCGCCTGGTGATCTCGATCGCCAAGAAGTACACCAACCGCGGCCTGCAGTTCCTCGACCTGATCCAGGAAGGCAACATCGGCCTGATGAAGGCCGTCGACAAATTCGAATACCGCCGCGGCTACAAGTTCTCGACCTACGCCACCTGGTGGATTCGCCAGGCGATCACGCGCTCCATCGCCGACCAGGCGCGGACCATCCGCATTCCGGTGCACATGATCGAGACCATCAACAAGATGAACCGCCTGTCGCGCCAGCACTTGCAGGAGTTCGGTTTCGAGCCGGACGCCAGCATCCTGGCCGCCAAGATGGAGATTCCGGAAGACAAGATCCGCAAGATCATGAAGATCGCCAAAGAGCCGATCTCCATGGAAACGCCGATCGGCGACGACGACGATTCGCACCTCGGCGACTTCATCGAGGACAGCGCCAACACCGCGCCGCTGGAAGCCGCGATGCAGGCCGGCCTGCGCGACGTGGTCAAGGACATCCTCGACAGCCTGACGCCGCGCGAAGCCAAGGTGCTGCGCATGCGCTTCGGCATCGAAATGTCCACCGACCACACGCTGGAAGAAGTCGGCAAGCAGTTCGACGTGACGCGAGAGCGCATCCGCCAGATCGAAGCCAAGGCGCTGCGCAAGCTCAAGCACCCTTCGCGCTCGGACAAGCTGCGCAGCTTTATCGATACGTTGTAAACGCGCTACCCGCCTCAAAAAAGCCCGGCCCGCAAGGCGCCGGGCTTTTTTATGCCTGGCGAAAATTCAGGGCGTGGTCAGTCAGGGCGCCGTCAGCCCGACCTTGCGCACAAAGGCGTCCAGCGGCACCGACCACATCTTGCCGCCGTAGGTCAGCAGCGAATGCCCGTCATGCCCCTGCACCGGCCCGGTCTGGACAAGCTGCGTGTCGCTGCCGCCGGCCTTGAAGGCCTCGTGCCACTGGCGGGGTGCTTCGGGCCCCCAGTACTGGTCATTCTCGGCATACAGCCACAGGTTGGGCACCTTGACCAGCTTGCCCAGCTCGCCATAGGTCTTGCGCAGGGTTTCCGGTCCGCAGCTTTTGGTCGGCGATGACTCGGGGTTGCCGCCCGAGCCGCCGGCGAAATTGACGGCGCCAATAACGCCCGGCAGGTTAAGCGCGGCGACCGACACCGTGGTCATGCCGCCCACCGACTGCCCTTCGAGCAGCAGCCTGTCCTTGCGCACCCAGGGCTGCTGCAGCGCCCACTGGTGCAGCGCGACCACCGTCTGGCCGGCCCGGCTGGCCACGCGCGTGAAGTCGGGCTCGCCACTGCAGACATTGCCGTTCCAGCGCGCACCCGAGTCTTCCCGGTCCATCCCGCCGGTATCGCCATAACCCGGCCGCACCGGGGCAATCACCGCAACGCCCTTGTGAAGCCAGTAGTTGGCATGCCCGACCAGCACCGGGTATTCAAGCTTGGCCCTGTCGACGCGCGACGGGGCCCGCCCATGGGAAAAGATCACCAGCGGAAACGGGCCTTCGCCGGGGGGTTTGTAGACATGGGTGACGACCTCAAACTGCTTGCCGTCGACCAGCAGGGGCAGTTTGACGACCTGCGGCGGCACACGCTCGGGCTGCTGCGCCCAGGCAGGCCCGCCCGCGATCTGCGCCACCCACATCACCCCAAGCCAACATCCCAGTTTCCACCCTTGCATGCCCGGCTCCTTGTTGTGTGTTGCCGGTGCATTCTGACATGCGCAAGCTTTTTATGAGGTGCTGAAGCGGTACAGCGTGCGGCCCTGGCGGCCCTGCCCCGGCGCATGGACGGCCGAAGAGAAGGAGGGTATGTTGGGCGCGTTCGGGTAGCCCTGTGGCTCAAAGCACAGGCTTTGCTGCTGCACGTAGCGCCTGCCGCCCTTGCCCGGCCCACCGGCCAGCGCTTCACCGGCCACCATGCCGGTGTAGAACTGCATCGTGGGTTCGGTCGACCAGACCTCCATTACGCGGCCGCCGGCCGGCGCGCGCACGCGCGCGCAAAGCGCCAGCTCACCCGCTGTGTCGCGGTCTATCGCGAAGCAGTCGTCGTAGCCCGCGACACCGCCCGCGGCCTGCAGACCGTGCACCCGCGTATCCAGCACCGCCGGTTGCCGGAAATCAAACGGCGTCCCGTCCACCGGCAACAGCTCGCCCGTGGCAATCAGTTCGGGCGTCATCCCGAAATAACGGCTCGCGCAAATCATGACTTCATGCCCCAGAGCGCTGCCGCTCCGCGTGCTGTTCATGCCTTCGAGGTTGAAGAAGGCATGCGTGGTGAAGTTGGCCACGGTGGGCGCATCGAGCGCCACCGCTTCGTAATCGAGCACCAGCTCATTCTCATCCGTCACGCTGTACGTCAGGTTCAAGGCCAGTGTTCCGGGAAAACCTTCCTCGCCGTCGGAAAACACATAGCGCATCTCCACGCTGGAATCGTTGTGCTGCACCGCATCGAACACCTGGAAGCGTGAGCCGCGCAGGCCGCCGTGCAGACAGTGCGGGCCGTTGTTGGCGGCCAGCTGGTGTTCCACACCGCCCAGTTTGAAACGCGCATTTTCTATACGCCCGGCATAGCGCCCGACAAAGGCGCCCACGGAGGGCGAGCCGCCCACCACGCCTTCGATGCTGTCGTAACCCAGCACCACGTCGTCAAGGCGGCCCTCGCGGTCGGGCACCAGCACCTGTTCGATCTTGGCGCCGTAGTTGGTCACGCACACCACCATGCCGCTGCGGTTGCGCAGCGTGAACAGCCTGACCGGCTTGCCATCGATCTCGCGCGCGAAGCGCGCGGCATCGAGCAACAGGGGAGAATCCGCGCCGCTCACTTGGCAATGATGGTCAGCAGTTCTTCACGCGTGGTGGGGTCGGCCATGTACTTGCCGTACAGCGGCCCCATGCGCCTGACCATGGGCGAGGCATCCCGGACCTTGACGAACTGCGAGCCCTGCTTGGTGGTGGTCTCCAGGGCCGCGGCGACACGCTTGTTCCAGAGCTCGCGCATCAGGATGGCGGATTTGGCGCCGGCTTCGCTAAACGCAGCCTTGTCTTCCTTGCTGAGCTTGTCCCAGAGCTTGGTCGACACCACCAGCGCCTCGGGCGAGATCACGTGGTTGGTCATGTAGACGTTTTTGGCGACCTTGTAGTGCCCGGTGGATTCATACGAAGGCAGGTTGTTCTCGGCGCAATCAACCTTGCCCTGCTCCAGCGCGCCCAGCACTTCCTTGAAAGGCAAGGCCACCGGTTTGGCTTCCATGAGTTTCACCATTTCGATGTAGACCTCGGACTGCTGCACCCGGATGTTCATGCCGGCCAGGTCCCGGATGTTGTTCACGGGCTTGACGCAGTAAAACGAACGGCCGCCGCCGTCATACCAGCCCAGCACCACGAAGCCGGCGGTTTTCAGGTTGGCGGAAAACCGCTCGCCCAGCTTGCCGTCCAGGTGGCGGAACATATGGGCTGAATCGGTGAACAGGAAAGGCAGGTTCAGCACCTTGATGCCCGGCACGGCGTCCGACAAGGGACCGGAGCTGAATTCGGCTACGTCGATCTCGCCGCTCTTGAGCATCTGCACCGCCTTGGGCTGGTCACCCAGCGAGCCGTTGTTGAAGAGCTCGATGTTGTAGCGGCCGCCGGTGCTTTTGGCGACCTGTTCCACAAAGCTCTTCAGGGCTTCCGAGACCGGGTAGCCGTCGGGGTGGATGTTCCAGGCCCGCAGCTTGGTCTGGGCCATCGCGGTGCTCGCGCATAGCGCGAAAGAGAGGCATAAGAGCCCCTTGAAAGAAATACGCAATTTTGTCTCCTGGATAGGTCGTAACGGCCGCCTCTGACGGGCTGGCTCGTATTTTGTCAGTGTTTGAATCCCTTCACGGATGTTCACACGGATGACTCGCCGCCGTCCAAAGACAAGCGGCGATATCACCACTAATTCACGCAAACACTCTTCAGTCTAACTTGATGTTGGCGTCCGAGACGACCTTGGCCCAGCGGCTGCGTTCCTGGTTGAAGAAGCCGTCCTGCTGCGCCGGCGTCATGGTCACGACCTCGGCGCCCTGCCCCGCCAGCTTGGCGCGTATGTCCGGGCTGCGGATGATCTTGATGAGCTCGTTGTTGAGGCGGTTGATGATGGCCGCGGGCGTGCCGTTGGCCACCAGCAGGCCCTGCCAGGTGCCGGACTCGAAGTTCGCCAGGCCTTGTTCCGCCAGCGTCGGCACATTGCCGATCAGCGGCATGCGCGTGCTCTTGGAGACGCCCAGGATTTTCAGCTTGCCGCTTTGCACATGCGGCAAAGTGGCCAGCATGCCGTTCATGAGGATCTGGGTTTGCCCGGCGATGGTGTCGCTGACGGCTTGTGAGCCGCCCTTGTAGGGGATGTACTGCCATTTGGCCTTGCTGGCCCGTTCGACGGCCACGCCGGCCAGGTGCGGCGCGCTGCCCATGGCCGTCACCGCGAAATTCAACTCGGTCTTCTGCGACAACGCCACCAGTTCCTTGAGGTTGCTGACGGGCACCGAAGGATGGACCACCAGCAGGTGCGGTGAATACGCCAGCATGGTGACGCCGCGCAAATCCTTGGACGGGTCGAAACTCAGCTTGGGGTAGACCGAAGGGCTGATGGCCAGCGCGCCGGTGTCGCACAGCAGCAGCGTGTAGCCGTCGGGCGCGGACTTGGCCACGATGTCGGCGCCCAGGTTACCGTTGGCGCCGGCTTTGTTGTCCACGATGACCGACTGCTTGAGCGCTTCGGACAAAGGCTGCGCGATGGCGCGGGCGATGATGTCCGAAGAGCCGCCCGGTGGGTAAGGAACCACCAGGCGTATCGGTTTGGACGGCCATCCGGCCTGGGCGTTGGCGGCGCCGGTTGCAGCGCCCACACCCATGGCCACTGAAGCCGCAATAAGTTCTCGTCGATTGATAGCCATGTTTGTCTCCTGAAGGTCTAAAAAGCGGTTACCCCTCCGCCGCGTCGGGAACCTCTCTCGGGCTCCTCGTGCGCGCCTGTCTTTCTGCTCAGGCCGATTTCGCGACTTCGTGGTTGCCCAGGAGCTCCAGCGCCCGCACCAATGCGGAGTGGTCCAGGTCCTGCATGCCGTTGGCGGCGCAGGCCTGCATCAGCTGGGCGGCGCCCGCCGTCTGCGGCAGGGCCAGGCCCAGGGTGCGCGCGCCGCTGAGCGCCAGATTCAAGTCCTTCTGGTGCAGGCCGATACGGAAACCGGGTGCGAAGGTGCGCTTGATCATGCGCTCGCCGTGCACTTCCAGGATGCGCGAGGAGGCAAAGCCGCCCATCAGCGCCTGGCGCACCTTGGCCGGGTCGGCGCCGGCCTTGCTGGCGAACAGCAGGGCTTCGCCGACGGCCGCGATGTTCAGCGCCACGATGATCTGGTTGGCCACCTTGCAGGTCTGGCCGTCGCCGTTGCCGCCCACCAGCGTGATGTTCTTGCCCATCAGCTCGAACAGCGGCTTGACGAGGTCGAAGGCCGCTTGCGGGCCGCCCACCATGATGGTGAGGCTGGCCGCCTTGGCGCCGACTTCGCCGCCCGACACCGGGGCGTCAAGGTAGTCGCAGCCCAGGGCATTGATTTTTTTGGCGAACTCTTTCGTGTCCATCGGCGAGATGGAGCTCATGTCGACGACCGTCTTGCCCTTGGTCAGCGCGCCCACCACGCCGCCTTCGCCGAACAGCACCTTGGCTACGTCGGGGGTATCAGGCAGCATCAGGAAGATGATGTCCGCCTGTTTCACCACGTCGGTGATGGAATCGCAGGCCTTGCCCTTGCCGGTCAACAGTTCCGCGGGCACCTTGCCCAAGGTGGTCATGAAAACTTCGTGCCCTGCCGCGATGAGGTGCGCCGCCATGGGGTTGCCCATGATGCCCAGGCCGATAAATCCAAGCTTGCTCATTTCAAAATACTCCAGTCAAAAATTCAGTCGGAAACGATGGCGCCGATCAGGCGCGGTAACGGTCGTGCAAGGCTTGCGTCGCGGAGCGGAACACACCGAGGTCGCTGCCCACGGCCACAAAGGTGGCGCCCATTTCCATGTAGCGGCGCGCGTCGGCTTCCACCGGGGCCAGAATGCCCGTGGGCTTGCCGCAGGCCTTGGCGTTCGCAAACACGGCGGCAATGGCTTTTTGTACATCGGGATGGCTCGCGTTGCCCAGGTGGCCCAGGCCGGCCGCCAGGTCGGAAGGGCCGACAAAAATGCAGTCCACGCCTTCGACCTCGGCAATCGCGCGCGAAGCCGCGACACCGGCGCTGCTTTCGATCTGCAACGCGACGCAGATCTGGTCGTTGATGCCCTTGAAATACTCGGGCACCGTGCCGTAGCGGTTGCTGCGCTGCGATACCGACACGCCGCGCACGCCTTGCGGCGGGTAGCGCGTGGCGGCCACCGCGCGCCGCGCCTCGTCCGCGCTTTCGACGAAGGGGACCAGGAAGTTGTAGAAACCGGCGTCCAGCAGGCGCTTGATCTCGACCTCGTTGTTGCTGGTGGGCCGCACAAAAGGCGCGCTGGGGCTGTCCTTGAGCGCCATCAGTTGGGGAATGAAGGTGCCCACATCGTTGGGCGAATGCTCGCCGTCAAGCAGGATCCAGTCGAAGCCGGCCACGCCCAGCACCTCGGTGGTGATGGCATTGGCCAGCGACGACCAGCAGCCGATCAGCTTTTTTCCAGCCAACAGGTCGCGCTTGAAGCTGTTGGGAAACGGTTGGTAGGGAGTTGCTTGTGTCATGGTGATGTGCTTTTACGTTTCTGTTGGAATCAGCGTGCGGGCATGCCGCGTTATTCGGCCTTGATGTTCGCCGCCTTGATCACCTGCGCCCACTTGGCGACTTCGGCGCGCTGGAAAGCGGCAATCTGCGCCGTCGTCATATTGGCCGGCTCCATGCCGAAGCCCTTGAGCTTTCCCTGCATTTCAGGTTCCGCCAGGATGCGGGCGATCTCGGTGTGCAGGCGGTCGACCACAGGCGCGGGCGTTCCCGCCGGCGCAAAGATGGCCTGCCAGGACAGCACTTCGAAGTTGGCCAGGCCCTGCAAGCCGGACTCGGCCACCGTCGGTACGTCCGGCATGGAGGCCAGCCGGCTGGCGGAGGTCACCGCGATCGCGCGCAGCTTGCCGCTCTGGATGTGCGGTGCCGCCACGACGCTGGTGTCGAACATCATGTCCACCTGCCCGCCGATCACGTCCTGGATGGCCGGGCCGCTGCCCTTGTAGGGGATGTGCGTGAACTTCACGCCGGAGCGGAAAGCCAGCAACTCCAGCGAAAGGTGTTGCGAGGTGCCGGTGCCGGCCGAGGCGGACGACAGGCCGCCGCTTTTGCCCTTGCTGGCTTCGAGCACGTCCTTCAGGGTCTTGTAGGGGCTGGCCTGGTTGACCACCAGGACCAGTGGGTTGGTGCCTATGAGCGTGACGGGCGCAAATGACTTGATCGGGTCATAGCCGATTTTCGGATAGAGGCTGACGTTGATCGCATGCGAGCTGACTGTGCCGCCCACCAGTGTGAAGCCGTCCGGCGCGGCGCGTGAGCCCACTTCCGAACCGACGCTGCCGCCCGCCCCGGGCTTGTTGTCGACGATGATGGTGGTGCCCAGCGCCGTACCGAGCTTCTGCCCGATCAGGCGGCCCAGCACGTCGGTGGTGCCGCCCGCGGCGAAGGGCACCAGGTAGGTGATGGGCTTGCCGGTAGGCCAGTTGCCCTGGGCGAATGCGGTCAGCGTTGAAAGGCCGGCCACGGCGGCCAGCGCGGTAGTGAGCAGGATACGGCGTTGCATGAGGGTGTCTCCTTCAGGTGTGTTGTGTTGTGTTGTGTCGGGGTGAGTGGATGGACTGTTCGGCCTCTCAGGGCATCTCGACGATTTCAATCCAGTTCGGGTTCTTGCCGACGGGCAGCCGCTTCGGTGCGCCCAGCGCGCCCGTCGCGGCGTCGATGGCGTGCACGGACACGCTGTGCGAGTCCTGGCCCGCCGCGATCAGGTAACGTCCCGCGGCGTCGATGGCGAAGCCGCGCGGGGTCTTCTCGGTGAGCGTCTGGCCCAGGGACTCCAGCAAACCGGTGGCGGCATCGACACGGAAGGCTGAAAGCGTGCTGGACGTGCGCTCCGAGGCGTAGAGGTAACGGCCGTCGGGTGTGAGGTGCAGGTCGGCGGCCCAGGGTTTGCCGGCAAAACCCGCCGGCAGCGTGGTCCGGGTCTGCAGCAGCTTGAGCGTGCCGCGGCTGCCGTCCCAGGCGAACACCTGGAGCTGCGCGTCCAGCTCATTGAGCAGGTAGGCAAAGCGCTGCGCCTTGTCCCAGACAAAATGGCGCGGGCCGGATTTTGCGGCGGAGGCGGTCAGCGCCGGATCATTGGGCGAGAGCACACCGGTGGCGGCGTCAAAGCGCCAGCTGGTCACGTTGTCGTTGCCCAGGCTGGTGGCCAGCACGAAACGGTTGGCCGAATCCGCATGGATGGCGTGCGCATTCGCGATCCCGGGAATCAGCTGCTGGATGGCGCCGGCCTTGCCCTCCTTGTCGATGGCGTTGACGGTGATCTTGTGGCCGGGATAGGACGCCGCGAAAAGCCAGCGCCCCGTCAGGTCGGTGTCGATATTGGCCATGCTGTCGGCCAGCGACGCTTCGCCGAGCTTGCGCAACTTGCCGCTGGCGCCGTCAATAGCGAAGCTCACGACACGGAAAGGCTGGGAACGCAGCGCGGCATACAGGAAGCGCTTGTCCGGGCTCACGGCCATGGGCATCACGGCTCCGCCCACGTTCACGGTCTCCACCGGCTTGAGCGTGCCCTGGGCACGGTCCAGCTCGAGCACCGAGATTTCCTGGCTGTCGGCATTCGACACGTACACCCAGGTGGCGGCGGAAGCCGCACCGGCGGAGGCCGCGAGGCCGGCTGCCGCCAGCAGCCGAAAAGCCAGGCGCAGTGCGCGGGAATTTGAGGGAACGATGTTCATGGTCTGTCTCCTTTTGTTGTTGATGGACGGCTCAGGTCACGGGCGCCGGGTTGAACAGCACCAGCGCGTTGTGCAGCTTCCAGTGCTCGGCCCAGGTTTTCTTGCGGCCGCTGGCCACATCCAGCATGAACTGGAACAACTCCCAGCCGACGTCTTCGATCGTGGCGTCGCCGTCGGCGATGCGGCCGGCGTTGATGTCCATCAGGTCATGCCAGCGCCGCGCCAGGTCGGTACGCGTGGCCACCTTGATCACCGGTACTTCCGCCAGCCCGTAAGGCGTGCCGCGGCCGGTGGTGAACACGTGGATGTTGATGCCCGCGGCCAGCTGCAGCGTGCCGCAGATAAAGTCGCTGGCGGGCGTCGCGGCGTAGATCAGGCCCTTTTGTTTGACCTTTTCACCCGGCGAGAGCACGCCGCTGATGGGCGCGCTGCCGGACTTGACGATGGAGCCCATGGCCTTTTCGACGATGTTGGACAAGCCGCCTTTTTTGTTGCCGGGCGTGGTGTTGGCGCTGCGGTCCACGCGCCCCTTTTGCAGGTAGGCGTCGTACCAGGCCATCTCGCGGATCATGGCCTCGGCCACTTCCGGCGTGCTGGCCCGTGAGGTCAGCTGGTCTATGCCGTCGCGCACCTCGGTGGTTTCGGAGAACATCACCGTCGCGCCGGCGCGCACCAGCAGGTCGGTGGCAAAACCCACCGCCGGGTTCGCCGTCACGCCGGAAAACGCGTCGCTGCCGCCGCACTGCACGCCCACCACCAGTTCGCTGGCGGGCACCGTCTCGCGCCTGCGCGCGTTGAGCCGCTCCAGGTGCAACAAGGCGGTCTCCATGATCGAGTCGATCATGGACATGAAACCGACGTGGTTCTCGGACTGCAGGCAGACCACGTCCAGTGCGGCTTCGGCCGTCGTGCCCACGTCGGCCACGTTGCGCTCGTCGATGATCTGTATGCTGCCGGGGGGCAGCAGGCGCTCGGGCTGCAGCTTCTCGCAGCCCAGGCTGACCACCATGACCTCGCCGCCGAAGTTGGGGTTCAGGCTGATGTTGCGCAGCGTGCGTATCGGGATGATGGCGTCGGGCGCGTCGATCGCCACGCCGCAGCCATAGGTGTGCTCCAGCCCCACCACGTCGTCGACATTGGGAAAACGCGGCAGCAGTTCGGCCTTGATACGCTGGACGGCAAAGTCCACAACACCGGCCACGCACTGCACCGTGGTGGTGATGGCCAGGATGTTGCGGCTGCCGACCGAGCCGTCCGGGTTGCGGTAGCCCTCGAAGGTATAGCCTTCCAGCGCCGGCAGCGGCTCGGGCCGCACCGTCGCCTTGGGCAGGTTGTCCAGCGAACGCGCGTCGGGCATTTGCAGCAGGCGCTCATGCACCCAGCTGCCAGCGGGAATGTCTTTCAGCGCATAGCCGATGGGCACGTTGTAGCGCAGCACCGCCGCGCCCTGCGGCAAATCCACCAGCGCCACCTTGTGGCCCTGGGGCACACGCTCCACCAGCCGCAGGCCGTCCGCGAAGGCGGTGCCCTCGGGCAGGCCGCCGTCGTTGGCGACGATCGCGACGTTGTCGCGAGGGTGCATGCGGATGTGAAGCGGTGCGGCCATGGCGTGCGATTCCTTTATTTACCGACCACCATGTACAGGCTCGGGAGCCACATGGAGAACGCGGGAATAAACGTGACCAGTGCCAGCGCGAAAATCAGCGCGCCGTAGAAAGGCCAGATGGTGCGCATCACGGTGCCCACGGACACCCCGCCTATGGCGCAGCCCACGAACTGGGTGGTACCCACCGGCGGCGTGTTCAGGCCCAGCGCGCAGTTGATCAGCAGCACGATGCCGAACTGCACCGAGCTCATGCCGTAGTGCTGGGCGATCGGCAGGAAAATCGGGGTGCACAGCAGGATGGTGGCTGCCATGTCCAGGAAGGTTCCCAGCACGAACAGGATGATGTTGATCAGCAGGAAGATCACCCACGGGGTGGTGGTGACCTGCGACAGCATCTGCCCCGTCAGTTCCGCGACGCCGTAAAGGCTGATGAGGTAGCCGAAGGTGCTGGAAATGCCGATCAGCAGCAGGATGACGCCGGTCGTCTTGACGGCTTTGGAGGCGGCCTTGATGAAATGTTCCCACTTCAGGGTGCGGTAAACAAAGATGGTCAGGGCCAGCGCATACAGGACAGCCACGGCGGCGGATTCGGTGGCGGTGAAGATGCCCGACAGAATGCCGCCGAGAATCAGCACGACAATCATCAGGCCCGGCAGCGCCGCGGCGAGCGAGCGCGCAACAATTGCCCATCCCGGAAAACTGCCGGCTGGATAACCGCGTTTCACGGCGACCAGGTAGGCCGCCGCCAGGTTGCAGATGGTCAGGATCGCCGCGGGCACCAGTGCCGCCAGGATCAGCGCCGCAATCGACACCTTGCCGCCGGCGGCCAGCGAATAGATGATCAGGTTGTGGCTGGTCGGCATCAACGCGCCCACCAGGGCCGCATGCGTCGTCACGTTGACGGCGTAGTCGGCGTGGTAGCCCTCTTTCTTCATCATCGGGATCATGACGGCGCCCATGGCGGACACATCGGCCACCGGAGAACCCGAAACGCCGCCGAACAAGGTGCAAGCCACCACGTTGGACATGCCCAGGCCACCGCGTACATGGCCGACCAGGTTGCGCGCCAGGTTCACGATGCGGTCGGCAATCCCGCCGTAAAGCATCAGTTCACCAGCGAAGATGAAAAACGGAATCGCAAGAAAGGAAAAGATCCCCATGCCGGAGGTCATCTGCTGGAAGCCGACCGCCAGCGGCAGGCCTTCATACAGCAGCGTGGCCAGCGCGGACAGGCCGATGGAAAACGCCACCGGCACGCCGAGCAGCAGGAACAGCGTGAAGGAAATACAGAGAATGAGTAATGGAATTGTCATGATGTTGCTTAGCCCCAGGCCGGTTCGACTTCTTGGCCCTTGGCGAGCGCGATGATGTGTTCAATGGAGAACATCACGATGAGAACGCCCGCAATCGTTGCGGGAACATAGCGCCATCCCTCGGAAATCCACAGGGTGGGCAAGCGGTAGCTCCACACGGACTCCGCCAGCGAGGCGCAGTTGTAAGCCATGGCGGCGCCGAACAGCATGACCAGCGCGTGAATCAGGTACTCCATCTTCAGGCGAAGGCTTTCCGGCGCGAGAACCAGAAAGGATTCCAGCCCGATATGGCCGGCGTCGCGAACGCCCACCGCCGTGCCGAACATCGTGACATACAGCACCAGCAGCAAGGCCAGGCTCTCCGCCCAGGTTGGGGTGTTATTCAGGACATAACGGCCGAAGACCTGCCAGCTGACGGCACAAATCACCGTCACAAGGCCGAGAATTCCCAGCCACATGCAAGTCCGGGCGAGCCCGCGACAAATTTTTGTGTACATAAATAAAGTGCGGACGTGAGAGCCGCCCCAGAAAAAACCAGAAAAATTTTGCAAGCGGCAAGAACCGCCGTAAAACGCGCCGGCCGCAAACAGGCCGGCGCGGGATCAAGACTTACTTGGTGTCCTGGATCCGTTTGACGAGGCTCTTCAGCGCAGCGTCGGTGATGAACTTGTCATAAACAGGCTTCATGGCATTCTGGAAAGACACCTTGTCGACCTGGATGATCTCGGCACCACCGGCTTTGACGGTCGCCAGCGATTTTTCCTCGCGCTCGTCCCACAGCTTGCGCATGTAAGGCACCGACTCCTTGGCCGCCTGGCGAATGGCCTTCTGGTCATCGGCGCTCAGGCCGTCCCAGGTGCGCTTGGAGAACAGCAGCATCTCAGGCGCCATCGAATGCTCGGTGATGGAGTAAAACTTCGCCACTTCAAAATGGCGCGAGCTTTCATACGACGGGTAGTTGTTTTCGGCGGCGTCAACCAGGCCGGTCTTCAGCGCGGTGTACACCTCGCCAAACGGCATGGGCGTCGCGTTCGCGCCCATGGCTTCCAGCAACGAGACCCACAGGTCCGACTGCTGAACACGCACTTTCAGGCCTTTCGCGTCGGCAAGCGAACGAACGGGTTTTTTGACCGTGTACAGGTTGCGCGCACCGCTGTCGTAATACGCCAGGCCGATAAAGCCTTGAGGCGCGCACGAAGCCAGGATCTGCTCGCCGATGGGGCCGTCCAGCACATGGCGCATGTGATCCTTGGAGCGGAACAGGAAAGGCATGGTCGGAACCTGCGTTTCGGGGCAGATGTTGTTCATCGGCGCGATGTTCACGCGCGTCATCGCCAGGGCGCCGATCTTGGTCTGCTCGATCGTGTCTTTTTCGCTGCCGAGTGCGCTGTTGTTGAACACCTTGATGCTGTGCTTGCCGTTGGTCAGCACCTTGAGGCGCTCACCCATGAACTTGACGGCCTCGACGGTGGGGTAACCGTCGGGGTGGATGTCCGACGAGCGGAACTCGGTGGCAAAGCTTGCCATCGGCATCAGCGCCAGGGCGGCGGCTACGGCAAACAATGTTTTTTTAATCTTCATGTCTCATCCTCTAAGGTTGGTGGTGGAAAGCGGGTAGCGGGAACTTTTAATACAGGCACGCGGTTTCGGGCAGCCCGCGAACGCCGGGGCGCAACGCGAACACACCGCCGGCCAGCGGCTGGTCAGATAGATCGACACCTTCAGGGCGTATCGATGTCACGAACAGGGTGTCAAGCCCGGCGCCGCCGAAGGCGCACATGGCGGGCTTCTTCACGGGCACGGCCAGCGAACGGTCCAGCTTGCCGGCGGGCGTGAAGCGGTGAACCAGGCCGGCGTCGTTGCCGCAGATCCAGTAGCAGCCGTCGGCGTCGACAGCCGCGCCGTCAGGCCGGCCGGGCAGCGGGTTCATGTCGATGAAGAGGCGCCGGTTCGACGGGATGCCGGTTTTGGTGTCGTAATCAAACGCCCACACCGACTGCACCGAAGGGTGCGAGTCCGACAAATACATGGTGCGGCCGTCCGGGCTGAAGGCCATGCCGTTGGGGGTGATGAAACCCTCGAGCAGCAGTTTGAGGCCGTTGCCCTGGTAGCTGTAGATGTTGCCGACGCGCGCGCCCGCGGCCATGTTCATCTGCATGGTGCCGGCCAGGAAACGTCCCTGCCGGTCGCAGCGGCCGTCGTTAAAGCGCATGCCGGCCTGGGCGTGGGTCACGCTTGTGAGCCGGTCAAAGCCAAGCTCGCCGCCGGCCTTCGGACTGATGCGGAACACGCCGCTTTCGGCGCCGGCAATCCAGTCCTTCGCACCCAGGCGGCCAATGCAGGCGGGCATTTCAGGCGCCAGCCATTCGGTCAGAGCGGCGTCGGCCACACTCCAGCGGCAAAGCCTGCGCGCGGGAATGTCGACCCAATAAAGCGCCTGTTCAGCCGCATCCCAGACGGGGCTTTCGCCCACGCCGTTGCGCGCATCCAGGACCAGTTCAGCTTGAGCTTCACTCATATATATAGAGAGATGCTCAGTCGCCGAAGGGGCCGGCCACGACAAAACCGCCGCCCTGGTACTGGGCCACCGGGTCCTTCAAGTCGGGCGCGGGGGTGCGGGCATAGACTGCCTCGCGGAAGATGTCGGAGCTGTCCTTGGGCACGTAGCCGATATGGCGGGCGCGGCTGTTGTCCCACCAGGTCACGGCGTTGTCGGACATGCCGAAGACGATGCTATGGCCCAGCACCGGCGTCGTCAGGCAGGCGGTGATCAGGCGGTGCAGGTCGTCAAAGCTCAGCCAGGTGGCCAGCATGCGGCGGTCCTTGGGCTCGGCGAAGGAGGAGCCTATGCGCACGCAGGCGGTTTCAATGCCGTAGCGGTCGAAATAAAGGCGCGACAGGTCTTCGCCGAAAGCCTTGCTCAGGCCGTACAGGCCGTCGGGGCGCGGCGGGTGGTCGGCGTTGATGGTCTGGTCCTGGCGGTAAAAGCCGGTGACGTGGTTGGAACTGGCGAAGACGATGCGCTTGACGCCGTTCTTGCGCGCCGCTTCATACAGGTTATAGGCGCCCAGGATGTTGGCCTGCAGGATGGGGCCGAAAGGCCCTTCCACCGAGACACCGCCCAGGTGGACGATGGCATCCACGCCCTGGACCATGGTGTGCACCGCGGCGGAGTCGGCCAGGTCGGCCAGCACCACTTCTTCGCCGGCCGCGGCGGCGCCGAAAGGCTGGACGTCGGACAAGCGAAGCACCGAACAATTGGCCTTCAGGCGCTCGCGCAAGGCCTTGCCCAAACCGCCGGCAGCACCGGTCAGCAACAGTTTTTCATGAACTTTGATGGTCATTTTTTACGTCTGGGCCCGGTGTCGCCATAAATCCGACAAACACTGGACTTTTTTTTGGAGTTTGTTAAAGTCAACCTACAAATGCATCAGTCATAGGTTGTCTGATGACTCGGAATTCTCGGTTTCGCCCCCTAGCTTGTCAATGGTTTTTTAATGGACTCAAGGAAAACCCCTAGTCGCCCGGAAGCAGGCCTTACGCCTGCCTTTCACGAAGAGCTGCCGCGCATGCGCCGGCCGCGCGGGCTGGTGGGCGAGATCGTCGAAAGCCTGGCCACCAGCATCCGCGAAGGCCGTCTCCAGCCGGGCGAAAAACTGCCCACCGAGGCCGAAATCATGGCCCGCTTCGACGTCAGCCGCACCGTGGTGCGCGAGTCGCTGTCCAAGCTGCAGGCCTCGGGCCTGGTCGAAACCCGGCACGGCATCGGCACTTTTGTGCTGCAGCCGCAGAGCGCCGGCAACTTCAAGATCACGGCCGAGGACTTTGCCACCGTGGCCGACGTGATCTCGGTGCTGGAGCTGCGCATCAGCCTGGAAACCGAGGCCGCGGGCCTGGCCGCCCAGAGGCGGACGCCGGAAAACCTCATCGCCATGGAAAACGCCCTGCGCGCCTTTCACGACTCCATCAGCCTCGATTCGGACGCGGTGCCGCCGGACTTCCAGTTCCACATGGAAGTGGCCCGCTCCACCGGCAACCGCCACTTCGCCGACCTGATGACCTACCTGGGCACCATGATCATCCCGCGCACCCGCGTGAACACGGCGCACTCCGCGCCCGAGGGTCGTTTCAACTACCTGCAGCGGGTCAACAGCGAGCACGAAAGCATTTACAACGCCATCCGCAACCAGGACGCCGAGGCCGCGCGCGCCGCCATGCGCACGCATCTGTCCAACAGCCGCGAACGGCTGCGCCGGGGCAATAACGCGCACACCATGCAACCGCCGGGAGAGCCTGCGGAGATGCAGCCTCCCCTGCCCCTGGGTACAAACCTGGTTGCATAAAGAATCGGCGAGTTGTACGATAACTGATAAATCAACTTTATCAACCCTCCACAACACGCCCGGTATGCCAGCCTCCCAAGCCTCCCCTGTTTCCCCACCCGCCGCTTCGCAAACTCCCCGCATCACCCGCGTCCAGGTGATCCCGGTGGCCGGCCAGGACAGCATGCTGCTGAACCTGAGCGGTGCGCACGGCCCCTTCTTCACCCGCAACATCCTGATCCTGACCGACAGCTCCGGCCGCACGGGCGTGGGCGAGGTGCCGGGCGGCGAGAAGATCCGCAACACCCTGCAGGACGCGGCGCCGCTGATTGAAGGCCAGTCGATAGGCGCGTGGAACCAGATCCTCAACACCCTGCGCACCGCCTTCGCCGACCGCGACAGCGGCGGCCGCGGCAACCAGACCTTTGACCTGCGCGTGGCGATCCACGCCGTGACCGCCGTGGAAAGCGCCCTGCTCGACCTGCTGGGCCAGTTCCTGGGCGTGCCCGTCGCAGCCTTGCTGGGCGACGGCCAGCAGCGCGATTCGGTGGCCATGCTCGGTTACCTGTTTTACGTCGCCGACCGCAAGCAAACCGGCCTGGCCTATGCGTCGGCGCCTGACGAGAAAGACGACTGGCTGCGCCTGCGCCATGAGGCCGCGATGGACGCCGACGGCATCGTCGCGCTGGCCGAAGCGGCCTACAAGCGCTACGGGTTCAAGGACTTCAAGCTCAAGGGCGGTGTGCTGCGCGGCGAAGAAGAGATGGAAGCCATCACCGCGCTGGCTGAGCGTTTTCCCGAGGCGCGCATCACGCTGGACCCGAACGGCGGCTGGCTGCTCAAGGACGCCATCCGCATCTGCCAGGGCCGCGGCGACGTGCTGGCTTATGCCGAAGACCCCTGCGGTGCTGAAGGCGTGTTCTCGGGCCGCGAGGTGATGGCGGAGTTCCGCCGCGCCACGGGCCTGCCGACCGCCACCAACATGATCGCCACCGACTGGCGCGAACTGTCGCACACCATCCACCTGCAGTCGGTGGACATCCCGCTGGCCGACCCGCACTTCTGGACCATGCAGGGCTCGGTGCGCGTGGCGCAGATCTGCCAGACCTGGGGCCTGACCTGGGGTTCGCATTCGAACAACCACTTCGACATTTCTCTGGCCATGTTCACGCACGTGGCCGCCGCCGCGCCGGGCAAAGTCACCGCGATCGACACGCACTGGATCTGGCAGGACGGCCAGCGCCTGACGAAGGCGCCGCTGCAGATCGTCGGCGGTGAAGTCGCCGTGCCCAAGCAGCCCGGCCTGGGTGTGGAGCTGGATATGGCCGAGGTGGAAAAAGCCCACCAGCTCTACCTCAAGCACGGCCTGGGCGCGCGCGATGACGCCGTGGCCATGCAGTACCTGATCCCCGGCTGGACCTTCAACAACAAGATGCCCTGCATGGTCCGGTAAAGCCGGCAGCTCCCCGGGATTTAGAGGATTCCGGAGGCCTTTTGTTTTGTTTTTTGTCATTGGGCGCGCCAGCGGCCCAGCAGGCGACTAGGGGCGGTATACCCCGGTGCCTTTTTCACCAGCGATACCCGTTCACCACTAATACAAACACCTGGAGACAAGACATGAAACGCAGAACCCTTTGCAGCCTTGCGGGCGCAACGCTATTGGCGCTGGCCGGCACGCTGGGCGCGGGCGGCGCCGCCGCGCAAACCAAACTCAAATGGGCGCACGTCTACGAGACGTCCGAGTCCTTTCACAAGCAGGCCGTCTGGGCCGCCGATGAAATCAAGAAGAAGACCAACGGACGCTACGTCGTCGAAGTCTTCCCGGCTTCGTCGCTGGGCAAGGAAACCGAAATCAACCAGGGCCTGACGCTGGGTACCGTGGACATCATCTACACCGGCGCCGCCTTTGCCGGCCGTGCCTATCCGCCGCTGTCCATCGCCGCCGCGCCTTTTGTGTTCCGCGACTACAACCACTTCCAGGCCTTCCGCAACGGCCCGATCTTCCAGGAACTGGCCCAGGGTTATGCAAGCAAGACCGGCGGCCAGCACATCGCGGGCTACACCTATTACGGTCTGCGCCACATGACCTCGAACAAGGCCATCTTCAAGCCCGAGGACATGAAGGGCCTCAAGCTGCGCGTGCCCGACGCGCCGCTGTTCGTGATGTTCCCCAAGGCGGTGGGCGCCAACCCGACGCCCATCGCGTTTGCCGAGGTCTACCTGGCGCTGCAGAACGGCACGGTCGACGCGCAGGAAAACCCGCTGCCCACCATCGAGGCCAAGAAGTTCTATGAAGTGCAGAAGTACATCACGCTGACGGGCCACATCACCGAATCGCTGGTCACCGCCGTGTCGGGCTCGGTCTGGTCCAAGCTCAGCGACGCCGACAAGAAAATCTTCGACCAGGTTCTGTGGGAAGCCTCCAGCCGCGCCAGCCAGGACATCGTCGATGCGGAAAACCGCCTGGTCGCCGAATTCGAGAAAAAGGGCAAGACGGTCAACAAGGTCGACCGCGCGCCTTTCGCCGCGGCCGTGCTGCCCTCGCTGACCGCCGCCGACGCGCCCTGGCCCAAGAGCCTCTACGAACGCATCCAGGCCATCAAGTAAAAGCCAGCGAACAAGCGGGAGGACGGCGCGGGCTGCCCTGCCCTCCCCCATCCATCCGCCTTTATTTCCGCATCGCGTTCAGAAACTAGCGGCCGCCCACTTGCGGCCGGCACCCACATCTCGAACAAGACATGCTTCCACTTCAATCCCAGCGGCTGCGCATCGCCGTCATAGGCGCGGGCCTCGGGTCCGCACCCCATTTCAACAGCCTGCGGGACCTGGCCGGCGAAGCCGAGCTTGTGTGTGTCTACGGCCGCAGCGCCGAGCGGCTGGCGGGTGTGGACGTGCCCGCCGGCGCGCGCAAGACCACGCGACTGGAGGACATCCTGGAAGATGCGAGCATCCAGGCCGTGCTGGTGCTGACGCCGCCCAACACGCATCTCGAGCTTGTGCAGCGCGTTGCGCGCGCGGGCAAACACGTGCTGGTCGAAAAGCCGCTGGAGACAGACCTGAACCGCGCCAACGCGCTGGTGGAGGCTTGCGAACAAGCCGGCGTCACGCTGGCCGTCATGCTGCAGCATCGCCTGCGCGAAGCGGCGGTGGCGCTGCGCGGCTTGATGGTGTCAGGCGAACTGGGGCAGCTGGTAAGCGCCACCGCCGCCGTGCGCTGGTGGCGGCCGCAGAGTTATTACGACGAGCCCGGGCGCGGCACCCTGGCACGGGACGGCGGCGGCGTGCTGATCACGCAGGCCATCCACACCCTGGACCTGTTGCTGAGCCTCATCGGCATGCCGGCGCGCGTGACGGGCATCGCCGGCACCAGCGCGGTGCACCGCATGGAAGGTGAAGACACCGCGGCCGCGTTGCTGCACTATGACAGCGGCGCGGTGGCCGTGGTGCAGGCCACGACGGCAGCTTACCCGGGATTTCCAGAGCGCATCGAACTCAACTTCACGCGCGGCACGGCGACACTGGAAGGCGGCGAGATGCGGGCTGCTTTCCAGGACGGCCGGACCGTGAGTGCCGGTGCGCGCCAGGTCTCGGGCGGCGGCGCCGACCCCATGGCCTTCGACCACGCCGCCCACAGGACAGTGCTGCAGGATTTCATACGCGCGGTGAAGAACGGCACGGCGCCAGCTGTCACAGGGCGCTCGGCGCTGGGCGTGCAGCAGTTCATAGAAGCCGTCATGGCATCGTCACAGTCGGGCGGCACGGTTCCCCTGCATCCGGCCGCCCTGATTCCCGTGATCTAAGACGGGTAGGCCCTCATCCAGATGTGGCGGGCATGTTCAGCTATAAAACTCGTAGCAGCCAGGGAATTGCGTTATATTTGGTTCCCGCCGATAGAAGCTTTTTGCTTAATAACACCTGTGACCGAATTGTGACCGAGGAGACGAGCTGATGAGTGCCAAAGAAAATGCAGCGGTAGGTCAACTACTTGAACTGCTGGAAGCACGCTATGCATTGCGCGTGCTGTGGGCTCTGAAGGACGGCCACCCCCAGACCTTTCGCCTCCTGCAAGACAGCGTCGGCAACATCACGCCCAACACCCTCAACACCCGCATCAAGGAATTGCGCGCCGCCGGCCTGATCGGCCATGGCAGCGACGGCTACATCGTCACCACCTTGGGCGCCGACCTGCTCAAGCGCCTGAACGACCTGCAGGCCTTCGCCGGCAAATGGGTGATCAGCCAGACGAAAAAACCCAAGCCCTGAGAAGCGGCTTGGCCGGCTCATCGGCACGAAAAAAAAAGCGACCACTTCGGTCGCTTTTTTTGTTATCCGACCAGACGCCCCTAGTCCACCGCGGCGCCCGAACGTTTCACCGCATCACCCCACAGCGTCATGTTGCTCGCGATGTGCCTGGCGAGTTCTTCCGGCGTGCCGGGCGCGGCCTCCGCGCCGCGCGACTGCAGTTGCGCGCGCAACTCGGGATCGGCCAGCGCCTTGTGGATTGCTTCGTTAAGCCGGTTGACGATGGGACGCGGCGTACCGGCGGGCACAAAAATCGCGTCCCACGCGCTGACGTCAAACCCGGCCAGGCCGGACTCCGCGATGGTGGGCAAGTCGGGCCAGCCCGCGACGCGCGTGGCCGTCGTCACCGCCAGCGGCTTGACGCGGCCGCCCTTGGCCTGCGGCGCGGCATTGGGCATCACCTCGATCATCATGTCGATCTGCCCACCCATCAGGTCGGTCATGGCCTGCGCGCCGCCACGGTAGGGAATGTGCACCACCGCCAGGCCGGCGCGCGATTTGTAGATCTCACCGGCCAGGTGCGAGGTCGTGCCGTTGCCGGCCGAGCCGAAGGTGTACTTGCCCGGATTCGCCTTGAGCAGTTTGGTGAGCTCCGCCATGGAGTTGACCTGCAGCGTGGGCCGTACCACCACCATGGCCGCGATGCGCGTGAGCTGGCTCACCGGCTCGAAGTCGCGCACGCTGAAACCCGGGGATTTGTAGATCGCATGGTTGATGGCATGCGTGCCGTTGGTGCCATAGAGCAAGGTGTAGCCGTCGGCCGGCGACTTGGCCGCCGCCGCGCTGCCCACATTGCCGCCGGCGCCGCCCAGGTTTTCCACCACGATGGGCTGGCCAAGTTCTTTGGCCGCGCGCAGCATGACCAGGCGCGCCAGCGTGTCGCCGCCGCCGCCGGCTGGAAACGGCACGATCAGCTTGATGGGCTTGTTGGGATAGGCCGCGGCCGGCTGGCCGTGGGCGGCAGGGGCGATCAGGGCTAAAGCAGCCGTCGCAGCAAGCAACATGCGGCGGGCTACGGCAATCGGCCGCAGGTGGGGAAAAGGCGAATTCATCGTGTCTCCTGGGGAAATAGGGCATGCTCGACGGCATTTAAAATTCTTAGTGATCTTATTTTATTGCACGCAATACTGGTAGTAATCACCTAGTTAACCCTTAGATACATAAGTATTGCATGCAATAATCCGTCAACTTTACCTCCACAGCCCATGTCTTCCCAGATCGACTACACCACCAACGAATTGAGGCGACGAATCCTCAGCGGCCAGGCGGCGCCCGGCGAACGCATGGTGGAACTGGAGCTTTCCGCCCAACTGGCCGTATCGCGAACGCCCATACGCATCGCGCTCGGCGAGCTTGAAAAAGAAGGCCTGCTGGAACGCTTGCCGACGCGCGGCTTTCGCGTGCGCCAGTTCAGCGTTGACGAAATCACCAATGCGGTCGACGTGCGCGGCGTGCTGGAAGGCATGGCGGCACGGCAGGCGGCCGAGCGCGGCCTCGGCCCCGACACCCGGGCCGAACTGCAGGCCTGCATTGATGAAGGCCGTTTGCTGCTAAAGAAGGCCGAGGCCGCCGGCCACGTGATCGACGCGGCCCGCTGGGTGCCCATGAATGCGCGTTTTCACGCCGCGCTGGTGGAAGCCGCCGGCAACAGCACGCTGGCCTCGGCGCTGGCGCATGTCAGCAAGACCCCGATGGCCGGCGCCGGTGCGCTGAGCCTGAACGGCGCCTTGCCGCTGCTGGAGTTCGGCTACATCCAGCGCGCCCAGAGCGACCATGAAGACGTGCTGGCCGCGCTGCTGGCCGGCGAAGGCACGCGCGCCGAAGCGCTGATGCGCGAACACGCCCACCGCAGCCGCGACAACAAGCGCGAGCTGATGGCGCGCATGCAAAAACTCCCCGCGGCCTGAGCCTTTTTATCAACGCGCCCAGCGCGCCGCCCAGGGCTCCAGCGGCACGCGGGCCGCGTTGCATACATAGCTGATCGCGTGGTACCAGCCGGCCAGCATCAGCAGCTCAACCAGTTGCGGCGCCGACCAGAGCCCGGCCAGTTCATGCCACAGCGCATCGCTCACCGTGCTGCTGTCGTGCAGCTCATCGACCAGCCGCAGCAACAGGCCGTCGCGCTGCGCCAGGCCCTGCCCGCCCGAGGCCGGGTCGGCAATCGCGGCGTTGTCGGCGTCGCTGAAACCTGCCGCCCGGCCGAAGGCGGTGACGTGCACGCCCCATTCATACTCCGCGCCGCAGCGCGCGCAGACGCGGTTGATCACCACCTCGCGGTCACGCAAGGACAGGCTGGCGCTGGAGCCGAGCAGGTAGCCGCCCCATGAGGGCATGCGCTCCAGCAGCCTGGGGTTGACGGCCAGCACGCGGAAAAGCGCCAGCACATTCGGCGCGGCCGGCGGCGTGATCTTTTTGAGGAGCGCGTCCTGCTCGGGGGTGTAAGGCGGCTCCACTGGCGCGATGCGAGGCAGGGGTGCAGTAGTTGTCGTGGTGTTTGTCATGGCGGGAAGGCTTCCGGTTGGGTTGAGGGACTTTCAATCGCTACGGATTTCGTAGCGATTACCCACTATATCGCTACGTATTCCGTAGCAATCGTCGCAGACACGACAGGCGCAGCCCCTACAATCCAGGGCATGACGTCCACCCTCCCCCTTCCCGGCAAACCGGTTCGCGGCTCCGCCACGGGCCGGCCCGTGATGGCCTTGCTGGACCTGCTGGGCCGGCGCGGCACGCTGCGCCTGCTGTGGGAACTGCGTGATGGGCAGGCGCAAAGCTTCCGGCAATTGGCAGCAAATGCCGGAAACATGTCGCCTTCGGTCATGAACGACCGGCTGAAGGAGTTGCGCGAGGCGCGGCTTGTGGAACTCGCAAGCGGCGGCTACGTCCTCACCGCCACGGGCAGCGGACTGCTGCACAAGCTCAAACCGCTCCACCAGTGGGCAGAAGAATGGGCCGCCCAGGACGCATAAGCCAATCCGGCCGCCGCTCCTCGCGCGGCCAAAAATTTCGTAATCCAAATCGAAGCCCTTGTCTTGAAAAGGGCTTTGCCATCCCCAGTTGGGAACCTTACCAACACCAACCCTGTTGCTTCGCATGTCTGAAAACAAACAACCCGAACAAAATCAACCCCTTAGCGGCGAACCCAGCCCCGAGGAACTCGAAGCGGCGCAAGCCGCCAATGAGTTTGACGCGCTGACCGTGGCGCAGGCCGAAGTCGCCACCCTGCAGGCCAAAAACACCGAGCTGTCCGACAGCTACCTGCGCGCCAAGGCCGAGACCGAAAACGCCCGCCGGCGTGCCGACGAAGACGTGGCCAAGGCCCGCAAGTTCGCGCTCGAAAGCTTCGCCGAAAGCCTGCTGCCGGTGGCCGATAGCCTGGAAGCCGGCCTGGCCATCCAGGAAGCCTCGCCCGAGCAGATCCGCGAAGGCGCCGAAGCCACGCTCAAGCAGCTCAAGAGCGCGCTCGAGCGCAACCGGGTCGTGGCCATAGACCCCGCCGCCGGCACCAAATTCGATCCCGCCCAGCACCAGGCCATCAGCATGGTGCCGGCCGACCAGGAAGCCAACACCGTGGTCAGCGTGCTGCAAAAAGGCTACCTGATCGCCGAGCGCGTGCTGCGCCCTGCCCTGGTAACGGTGGCAGCCTCCAAATAACAGACCACAAACGAATGCAAAAACATGTTGAGGCCCTTGAAGCCCACCAACTTACCCACAAGTTATCAACATAGTCGTTCACAGCGGCCAGGGGGCTTAAACCCCGGCCACCCCACTTTCAATCTTTCACGAATCAAAAAAGCAGGAGTAAATCATCATGGGAAGAATCATCGGCATTGACCTGGGCACCACCAACAGCTGCGTATCCGTCATGGAGGGGAATACCCCCCGCGTGATCGAAAACTCGGAAGGCGTGCGCACCACCCCTTCCATCGTCGCTTACCAGGAAGACGGCGAAGTGCTGGTCGGCGCATCCGCCAAGCGCCAGGCCGTGACCAACCCCAAGAACACGCTCTACGCCGTCAAGCGCCTGATCGGCCGCAAGTTCACTGAAAAAGAAGTCCAGAAGGACATCGCGATGATGCCCTACGCCATCGTCGCGGCCGACAACGGCGACGCCTGGGTTGAAGTGCGCGGCAAGAAGATCTCGGCCCAGCAAGTCAGCGCCGACATCCTGCGCAAGATGAAGAAAACCGCCGAAGACTACCTCGGCGAGCCCGTCACCGAAGCCGTGATCACCGTGCCCGCCTACTTCAACGACGCACAGCGCCAGGCCACCAAAGACGCCGGCCGCATCGCCGGCCTCGAAGTCAAGCGCATCATCAACGAACCCACCGCGGCAGCCCTGGCCTTCGGCCTGGACAAGCAGGAAAAGGGCGACCGCAAGATCGCCGTGTATGACCTGGGCGGCGGCACCTTCGACATCTCCATCATCGAGATCGCCGATGTCGACGGCGAAAAGCAGTTTGAAGTGCTGTCGACCAACGGCGACACCTTCCTGGGCGGCGAAGACTTCGACCAGCGCGTCATCGACTACATCGTGGCCGAGTTCAAGAAAGACAGCGGCATCGACCTGTCCAAGGACGTGGTCGCCCTGCAGCGCCTGAAAGACTCCGCGGAGAAGGCCAAGATCGAGCTGTCCAACAGCCCGCAGACCGAAGTCAACATTCCCTACATCGCGCACGACCCCGCGACCGGCCCCAAGCACCTGCTGGTCAAGCTGACCCGCGCCAAGCTTGAAAGCCTGGTCGACGAACTGATCGAGCGCACGATTGCGCCTTGCCGCATCGCCATGAAAGACGCCGGCGTCAGCGCGGCCGACATCCATGACGTGATCCTGGTCGGCGGCCAGACCCGCATGCCCAAGGTGCAGGAAAAGGTCAAGGAGCTGTTCGGCAAGGAACCGCGCAAGGACGTGAACCCCGACGAAGCCGTCGCCGTGGGCGCCGCGATCCAGGGCCAGGTCCTGTCCGGCGACCGCACCGACGTGCTGCTGCTCGACGTCACCCCGCTGTCCCTGGGTATCGAAACCATGGGCGGTGTGATGACCAAGATGATCAAGAAGAACACGACCATCCCGACCAAGTTCGCGCAGACCTTCTCCACCGCCGAAGACAACCAGCCGGCCGTGACCATCAAGGTGTTCCAGGGCGAACGCGAAATCGCCTCGGGCAACAAGGCGCTGGGCGAGTTCAACCTCGAGGGCATTCCGCCGGCATCGCGCGGCACGCCGCAGATCGAAGTGTCCTTCGACATCGACGCCAACGGCATCCTGCACGTGGGCGCCAAGGATAAGGGCACCGGCAAGGAAAACAAGATCACCATCAAGGCCAACTCTGGCCTGTCCGAAGCTGAAATCCAGCAAATGGTGAAAGACGCCGAGCTGAACGCCGAAGAAGACAAGAAGAAGGTCGAGTTCGTGACCGCCAAGAACAACGCCGAAGCCATGGTGCACAGCGTGAAGAAATCGCTGGGCGAATACGGCGACAAGCTCGAAGCCGGCGAGAAGGAAAAGATCGAGACCGCCATCAAGGACATGGAAGAGGCGCTCAAGGGCGACGACAAGGCCGCCATCGACGCCAAGAACACGGCCCTGATGGAAGCCAGCCAGAAGCTCGGCGAAAAAATGTACGCCGACATGCAGGCCTCGCAAGCGGCAGCCGGCGGTGACGCGGGCGCCGCGGGTGCCGCGCAAGCCGAGGCCAAGCCGGCAGACGACAATGTCGTGGACGCTGAGGTCAAGGAAGTCAAGAAGGGTTAAGACCCGGTGGCAACAAGCCCTGCATTGGCGCGATAACTGCATGCACGCGCAGACGGCACAATCAGGTGCACAAGGCGGAAACCGGGAGCTATCCCGGCTTTCCGCTTTTGTACATCTGCCGATACCGCCAATGCCAGCGCCTGCCGGCTGACCGCCGACCCGATCAACGACCAAGACCCTGAGCTGCCATGGCAACAAAAAAAGACTATTACGACACACTGGGCGTCCCCAAGAACGCCAGTGACGAGGACATCAAAAAAGCGTATCGCAAGCTCGCGATGAAGCACCACCCCGACCGCAACCAGGGGGATGCGTCCAAGGTCGCCGAGGAAAAATTCAAGGAGGCCAAAGAGGCCTACGAGATGCTCTCCGACGAGAACAAGCGCGCGGCCTACGACCAGTACGGCCACGCGGGCGTCGACCCCAACATGCGCGGAGGGCCGGGCGCGGAAGGCTTCGGCGGGTTTGCCGAGGCCTTCGGCGACATCTTCGGCGACGTGTTCGGCGGCCAGCGCGGCGGTGGCCAGCAGCGCGGCGGCCGCCAGGTCTACCGCGGCGGCGACCTCAGCTACGCCATGGAGATCACGCTCGAGGAAGCGGCCCACGGCAAAGAGGCACAGATCCGCATCCCGAGTTGGGACGACTGCAACACCTGCCACGGCAGCGGCGCCAAGCCCGGCACCAAGGTGGTGACCTGCACCACCTGCCACGGCCACGGCGTGGTGCAGATGCGCCAGGGCTTTTTCAGCGTGCAGCAGACCTGCCCGCAGTGCAAAGGCACCGGCAAGCTGATCCCCGAACCCTGCGTGACCTGCCACGGCCTGGGCAAGACCAAAAACAACAAGACGCTGGAAGTCAAGATCCCCGCGGGCATCGACGACGGCATGCGCATACGTTCCACCGGCAACGGCGAGCCCGGCACCAACGGCGGCCCGCCCGGCGACCTCTACATCGAGATCCGCCTGAAGAAGCACGACATCTTCGAGCGCGACGGCGACGACCTGCACTGCGCTGTGCCCATCAGCTTCACCACAGCGGCGCTGGGCGGCGAGATCGAGGTGCCGACACTCGCCGGCAAGGCCGCCATCGACATCCCCGAAGGAACCCAGGCCGCCAAGCAGTTCCGCCTGCGCGGCAAGGGCATCAAGGGCGTGCGGTCCAGCTATCCCGGCGACCTGTACTGCCACATCACGGTGGAAACGCCGGTCAAGCTCACCGAGCACCAGCGCAAGCTGCTCAAGGAGCTTGACGAGTCGCTGAAAAAAGGCGGTGCCAAGCATTCGCCGAGCGAAGAGGGCTGGGCCGACAAACTGAAGAGCTTCTTCAGCGCCTGATGGCCTGACCTTTCAAACCAAAAATGCCGGACTTGCTCCGGCATTTTTTATGCGCGGCCCGAAAATTTGCGAATGTTGTTTTGCGAACAAGGCGGCACACACTGTCACAGGCCTGTCGTCATCCCACGTCTACGATCAGCCTTTTAACTTTTAACTCAGGGAAGCACCCATGACCGTATCGACCCGCAAGGCCTTCAACTTCAGGCAAGGCGCCTTGCTCGCCCTCGTTTGCAGCGGCGTGCTGCTGGCCGCCTGCACCTCCTCGGGCACGCCCTCGCAAGCCGGCCTCTCCACACTCGACGGCAAGGCGCCCCTGGTTATCGCCCACCGCGGTGCTTCCGGCTACGTGCCCGAAGAAACACTGGAAGCCTATGCGCGCGCCATCGAGCTCGGCGCCGACGTGATCGAGATGGACTTGATCGTCTCCAAGGACGGCGTGCTGATGACCCGCCACGACCCCAACCTGGCCTTCAGCACCGACGTGGCCAAACACCCGGAATTCGCCTCGCGCAAAAAGACCATCAAGGTTGACGGCGAGACACAGACCGGCTGGTTCAGCGATGACTTCACGCTGGCCGAGATTCGCACCCTGGGCGCCATCTCGACCGATGCCGAGCGCCCCCAGCAGTTCAACGGCCAGTACAAGGTGCCGACCTTCCAGGAAGTCGTGGACCTGGCCAAGGCCCAGTCCATCAAGACAGGCCGCAGCATCGCGATCTACCCTGAGACCAAGAACCCGACCTACTTCCGCGAACGCGGCCTGCCGATGGAAGACAAGCTGATCGCCATCATCAACGCCGCCGGCTGGAACAGCAAGACCGCGCCCATCTACGTGCAGTCCTTCGAACCCGGCAGCCTCAAGTACATGAAAAGCAAGGGCCTGAACACGCGCCTGATCCAGCTGATCGACGGTGACGGCATAGACCCCAAAACCGGCCGCGTCACCTTTGCGCTGCCCAGCGACCGTCCCTATGACTGGACCCAGGCCGGCGACAAGCGTTTCTTCGACGCCATGGTGACACCTGAAGGCCTGGCTGAAATCAAGACCTATGCCGACGGCATAGGCCCGTGGAAACGCTACATCATCAGCACCAAGGGCACCATAGGCACCGACGGCAAGCAGGTCGACATCAACCGCGACGGCAAGCTCAACGATGCGGACTCCAACTCGCAGCCCGCCACCAGCCTGGTGGCCGACGCGCACAAGGCCGGCCTCTTCGTCCACCCCTTCACCTTCCGCAACGAATCGCGCCGCCTGGCCGCCGACTACCAGGGCGACCCCAAGGCCGAGTACCTGGCCTTCTACCGCGCCGGCGTGGACGGTGTGTTCACCGACTTCACCGATACCGCCATTGCCGCGCGCACGCAGTACCTGAAAGAAGCCGGCCGCTAAAAGCCTGTCGCGCTTTTTTTCAAGCAGCGCCGGCCGCCTGCGCTCCTTTCAGGGAGCCAGGCGGCTTTTTCATTCGGGCCGGCGCCCCGGTGTTTTCTCAAAATGAAACATCTTGCGGGCCAGGGGCGAAGGGACTGGCTTATAGTGCCTTACGCAGCGCAATGCCCTTTCGCCCACCCCTAACGCAAGCACCCGCACCATGAAAACCAAAGCCGCCGTCGCCTGGAAATCAGGCCAGCCCCTGACCATCGAAACCGTGGACCTGCAAGGCCCGAAATTCGGCGAGGTGCTCGTCGAGATCAAGGCCACCGGCATCTGCCACACCGACTACTACACACTCTCGGGCGCCGACCCGGAAGGCATCTTCCCGGCCATCCTGGGCCACGAAGGCGCGGGCATCGTGGTCGATGTCGGCCCCGGCGTGACGACGCTCAAGAAGGGCGACCACGTCATCCCGCTCTACACGCCAGAATGCCGCCAGTGCAAGTTTTGCCTCTCACGCAAGACCAATTTATGCCAGCTGATACGCGGCACACAAGGCAAGGGCCTGATGCCTGACGCCACCAGCCGCTTCAGCCTGGACGGCAAGCCCATCTTCCATTACATGGGCACCTCCACCTTCAGCAACTACACCGTCGCGCCCGAAATCTCGCTGGCGAAAATCCGTGAAGACGCGCCCTTCGACAAGGTCTGCTACATCGGCTGCGGCGTGACCACCGGCATAGGCGCGGTACTCTTCACCGCCAAGGTCGAAGCCGGCGCCAACGTCGTGGTCTTCGGCCTGGGCGGCATCGGCCTCAACGTCATCCAGGGCGCGAAGATGGTGGGCGCCGACAAGATCATCGGCGTGGACATCAACCCCGCGCGCCAGGAGATGGCACGCAAGTTCGGCATGACGCATTTCATCAACCCGAAAGAGACCGAGAACGTGGTCGATGCCATCGTGCAGCTGACCGACGGCGGCGCCGACTACAGCTTTGAATGCATAGGCAACACCAAGGTGATGCGCCAGGCGCTGGAATGCACGCACAAGGGCTGGGGCCGCAGCATCATCATCGGCGTGGCCGAAGCCGGCGCCGAGATCAGCACCCGGCCCTTCCAGCTTGTCACCGGCCGAAAATGGGAAGGCTCGGCCTTCGGCGGCGCGCGCGGCCGCACCGACGTGCCCAAGATCGTCGACTGGTACATGGAAGGCAAGATCAACATCGACGACCTGATCACGCACACCATGCCGCTTGAGGACATCAACAAGGGTTTCGATCTCATGAAAAGCGGAGAGTCCATCCGCGGTGTCGTCTTGTATTAACGTGGGCCCCCACGCTTTTCACTTCGTGTAATGCGCTGCCCCCCGAGGGGGCGCTGCGCCTGCGGCCCGGCAAAGCCGGTTCCGCGGCCCCTGCTTGAACAGAAAGATATCCATGACCACAGCCCCGGAAGTTCTCAGCGAACACGGCTGCTTCGGCGGCCTGCAACGCTTTTACCAGCACGACTCGCGCGAGATCGGCCTGCCCATGCGCTTTTCGGTGTACCTTCCGCCGCAGGCCACGGCCGGCAACGAGGTGCCTGCGCTGATCTACCTTGCGGGCCTGACCTGCAACGAAGAGACTTTCATGACCAAGGCCGGCGCACAGCGGCTGGCCGCCGAACTCGGTCTGGCACTGGTTGCGCCCGACACCAGCCCGCGCGGCGCCAAGGTTCCGGGTGAAACCGACAGCTGGGACTTCGGCGTGGGCGCCGGTTTCTACCTCGATGCCACACAAGCCCCATGGTCACGGCACTACCGCATGGAAACCTACCTCACTGGGGAGTTGCTGCCGCTGCTGGCGGACGCGCTGCCGATCGATACAAGCCGCATCGGCATCTTCGGCCATTCGATGGGCGGCCATGGCGCGCTGACACTCGCGCTCAGGCATCCGGATCTTTTCAAGTCTGTCTCGGCCTTCGCGCCCATCTGCGCGCCCAGCCGGTGCCCCTGGGGACACAAGGCGTTCAGCGGCTACCTGGGAAGCGATGAGTCGCAGTGGCTTGAGCACGACGCCACCGCCCTGATGGCCCTCATGCCCGCGGCGCCCTACCCTGGCGGCATACGCATAGACCAGGGCCTGGCCGACAAATTCCTCGCCGAACAGCTGCACCCCGAGCTGTTTGAGGCCGCATGCGCCAAGGCCGGCCAGCCGCTGGCGCTGCACCGCCATGCGGGCTACGACCACGGCTACTACTTCATCGAGAGCTTCATGGCCGAACACCTGCGCCACCATGCGCGGCAAATGGGCCTCGCCGCCGCAGCTTGAGGCCATAAGCCCACCCTAAGGCACGGCAAATACAATGCAGCGCTATGCCGCTGCAACCCGCGCCCACCTCCCAGCCTCTCACCTCCCCCAGCCAAAACAGCCACGGCATGCGGCCGTTGTGGCTGGTGGTGCTGGCAAGCGTCTGGATCGCCACGGTGTGCAATGTGGCGCTGTGGCGCGAACTGGCCCGCCTGCCCGGCCTGAGCGCCGGCCAGGTCGCCGTCATCAGCGTCGCCCTGGTGCTGGTGATCGCGCTGGCTACCACCGCGTTGCTAAGCCTGCTGGCCTGGCGCTGGACACTCAAGCCGGCCATCACCCTCTTCCTGCTCTCGGCCGCTTTCGGCGCCTATTTCATGATGGCCTACGGCGTAGTCATCGACAAGACCATGATGGTCAACACCCTGCAGACCGACGTGCGCGAGACCCGCGACCTGCTGAACTGGCGCCTGCTGGCCACAGTGCTGGTGCTGGCGGTGCTGCCGCTGGTGCTGCTGTGGCGGCAGAAGATCAGGCGCGCCAGCGCCGCGCGGCAACTACTCGGCAACTTCGCCACGCTGGCCGGCGCGTGCGTGCTGCTGGTGCTGGTGATGTTTTTGTTCTTCCAGAGCATCGCCTCGGTCATGCGCAACTACACCCATGTGCGCTACCTGATCAATCCGCTCAACTCTTTTTACGCGCTGGGTTCCATCGCGGCAAAGCCCTTCCAGCGCGATGAATCCGTGGTGCTGCCGCTGGGGGAGGACGCGAAGCTGGGCGCCAGCTACACGGCGCAAAACAAACCGCCGCTGCTGCTGCTGGTGCTGGGCGAGACGGCGCGCAGCGGCAACTTCTCGCTCAACGGCTACGGCCGGCCCACCAACCCGCTGCTGGCCAAAGAAAACGTCGCGAGCCAGCGCAACGCCTGGTCTTGCGGCACCAGCACGGCGGCCTCGGTGCCCTGCATGTTCTCCAACTTCGGCCGCGAAGCCTACGACTCACGGCCCGCCAATTACGAAGGCCTGCTCGACGTGCTGCAACGCGCCGGCCTGGCCGTGCTCTGGATAGACAACCAGTCGGGCTGCAAGGGCGTGTGCGACCGCGTGCCCAGCGTCAACACGGTGCAGCTCCAGGTGCCGGGCCTGTGCGACAGCGGTGACTGTTTTGATGAAGTGATGCTGCACGGCATCAACGAGCGCATTGCCGCGCTGCCGGCCGAGCGGCGCGCCAAAGGCGTGGTGGTGGTGATGCACCAGATGGGCGGCCACGGCCCGGCCTATTTCAAACGCTCACCGCAGGCCTCCAAAAAATTCCTGCCCGAGTGCACCGACAACGCGCTGCAAAGCTGCAGCCGTGAAGGCCTGCTCAATGCCTACGACAACAGCATCGTCTACACCGACCAGCTGCTGGCCTCGTCCATCCAGTGGCTCAAGGCGCAGGAAGCGCACAGCGCGCCCGCCCTGCTTTACCTGGCGGACCACGGCGAATCACTGGGCGAGAACAACCTCTACCTGCACGGCATGCCCTACGGCATCGCGCCCGACGTGCAAAAACGCGTGCCCTGGATCACCTGGCTGTCGCCCGGCTTCGAGCAACGCGGCAAGCTGACGACAGCCTGCCTCAAGCAGCAGCTCGATGTGCCCGTGAGCCACGACAACTACTTCCACTCGGTGCTGGGCCTGATGAATGTGCAGACCGGCGTCTACAAGCCCGCGCTCGACATCTACGCCCACTGCGCCAAGCCCTGAGCTCTGAAGCCCGGCCGGGAGCACCCGGATGCGACGTAGGGCTTTTTTGGGGCGGCATGCACCAGCATGGCGAACGGATTTAATATTCAACCCGCATCTCAATAACAACTCTCTTATGCAAGGGCTGAATATGAATATCCGCAAGGCTCTGGCCTCCACGCTCCTTCTCACACTCGCTTTCAGCGCCGGCGCAGCCGACCTGCTGGACACCGTCAAGCAGCGCGGCACGCTCAAGGTGGCGCTTGAAGGCACCTATCCTCCGTTCAATTACAAGGAAGGCGGCCAGCTCGCCGGCTTTGAAGTGGAACTGGCCAATGCCCTGGCGCAAAAGCTCGGTGTGAAGGCCGAGTTCTCGACCAGCGAGTGGAGCGCCATCCTGGCCGGCCTGCAAGCTGGCAAATACGACGTGGTCATCAACCAGGTCGGCATCACCGACAAGCGCAAGGAGACCTTTGATTTCTCCGAGCCTTACACCATCTCCGCCCCGCAGCTGATCATCCGCAAGGATGAAAAACGCGAGTTCAAGTCGCTGGCCGACCTCAAGGGCAAGAAGCTGGGCCTTGGCCAGGGCACCAACTACGCCGATATCGCCAAAAAAGTGGGCGGCATCGACGTCAAGACCTACCCCGGCGCGCAAGAGTACCTGCAGGACCTGGCCCTGGGCCGCATCGACGCGGCGCTCAATGACAGCCTGCTGATTCCCTACATCGTCAAGCAGACCAAGCTGCCGCTCAAGCCCGGCGCGCCTGTCGGCGAGCTCGAAAAATCCGGCATCCCCTTCGTCAAGAACAACCCCAAGTTCAAGGCCGCCATCGACAAGGCGCTGGCCGACCTGCAGGCCGACGGCAGCTTCGCCAAAATCTCCAACAAGTGGTTTGACCGCGACGTGAGCAAGCCGCCTGTCGCAAAGTAACTCAGGCAATCGAAGTAACATTCGACCAGCCGCGCGCCATCCTTCGGCGCCTGAAACAACCCCGGCTCTCTGCCGGGGTTTTTATTTGTGGAGACCCTTATGGACTTGTCCGGCTTGACCTCCCTGTTGCGCGATGCCTTGCCCCTCATGCTCAAAGGCGCGGCATGGACGCTGCTGCTGGCGGTGGCGTCTGTTTTCTTCGGCGCCGTCATCGGCACGATTGTGGCCGTCACCCGGCTGGCCAAGGTGCCCGGACTCTCGCAGTTCGCGACCCTGTATGTCAGCTGCATGCGCGGCACGCCGCTGCTGGTGCAGCTCTTCGTCATCTACTTCGGCTTGCCCAGCATAGGCATACAGTTCGACCCGATCAGCGCCGGCATCCTGGGCCTGAGCCTCAACGTCGGTGCCTACCTGTCTGAAACGATACGCGGCGCCATCAACGGCGTGGAACACGGCCAGTGGAACGCGGCCCGCAGCCTGGGCCTCACGCAAGCGCAAACGCTGCGCTATGTGATCGGCCCGCAGGCCCTGAGGCTGGCCGTGCCCAGCCTCTCCAACAGCCTGATCAGCCTGATCAAGGACACCTCGCTGGTCTCGGTGATCGCCGTGGGTGAGTTGATGCTGGCGACCAAGGAAGTGATCGCCACCACCTTCCAGCCCTTTCCGCTCTACCTCGCGGCCGCGGGGATTTATTGGGCCATGAGTGCATCGTTTGAGACGCTGCAGAAGAAGCTTGAGATACGCTTGAACCGCAGTTATTTGCGTTAGGAGCCGCTCAAAAAACCCTCCTGGCGTTGTTGCGCCGCCTTGCCGTGCTGTAGCACTGTCTGCGGCGACGCGCCTAGCCAGGACCGCTTCGCTGGGTTTTATGAACGGCTCAGGGACGGTCACCGTTTCAGTTGTCGCCGATCAAACCGTTTTTCATCGCCTGCTCCTGGTTCGCAAAAATCGCCATCGCGGTCAACATGCGCCGAAAGCCCAGCTTGCGGTAAAACGGCTCCTTGCCGGCTACCGCATACAGGATGATTTTCTTGTGCCCCCTGGACAGGCTGACCAGCTTGGCCACAATGTCCTTGCCCAGGCCTACGCCCTGGTGATCAGGATGCACCGCGATATCGCAGATGTAAGAGCAGTCCATGCCGTCGGCCAGTGCACGGCCGGCGCCAATGAGTTTGCCACCCTCATACACAAAACATTTGAACAGGCTGTTGGAGAACACGACTTTGAGGTCCGCCGGTTTCTTCTCGCCCAGCGGCGCGATCCGGTACAGATGAGACAAAGCATCCCAGTCCATGTCGTCCGATGAATGTTTCCAGTCGAATGCCACACTGAACTCCTTGTAGAACACGGCTTGCACTATACGTTTAGAACAGGCTGCCCTGCCCCGCGGCACCCGGCGGCCTGAAGCGGCTCAAATCCAGCTCGACTCGCTGGCGGTTAAAGCCCAGCCGGTTGCAGCATTTTTCAAAGCGCTGCTTGATCAGGTCGGACCACAGGCCATAGCCCTTCATTCGCGAGGCAAAGTCGCTGTCGTAATCCTTGCCACCGCGCATCTCGTGAATGCGCGCCATGATGCGCGCGGCACGCTGCGGGTAATGCAATTCCAGCCATTCCTTGAAGATGGGTGCCACCTCCCAGGGCAAGCGGATCACCGTGTAAAACGCTGAACGCGCGCCGGCCTCCCAGGCCGCCTCCAGCACCTGCTCCATATCCTCGGTCACAAAAGGAATCTGCGGCGCCACGCTCACGCCCACAGGCACGCCGTGCTCGGCCATGGCGCGGATGGTGCGCAGCCGCCGGTGCGGCGCGGCGGCGCGGGGCTCCAGCTTACGCGCGAGCTCGCCGTCCAGCGTGGTGATGGTCACGTAGACCGCCGCCAGCTTGTCTGCCGCCAGCGGCGCGATCAGGTCCAGGTCGCGCTCCACGCCGCTGGACTTGGTGATCAGCGAAAACGGATGGCTGACGTCGCGCATCACCTCGATCACGCCGCGCGTCAGGCGCAGTTCGCGTTCTGCGGGCTGATAACAATCTGTCGCCGAGCCGATATTGAGCAGCTGCGGTACATAGCTGCGCTTGCGCAAGTCGGCGCGCAGCACCTCGGCGACATTGCGCTTGGCGATGATCTTCGTTTCAAAGTCCAGCCCGGGCGAAAGATTCAGGTAGCTGTGCGTGGGCCGCGCATAGCAGTACACGCAGCCATGCTCACAGCCCCGATAGGGATTGATGCTGTAGTCGAAAAAAATGTCGGGCGAGTCATTACGCACGATGGCGCTGCGGGCATCCTCCATCGTGACGGTGGTTTCGATCCGGGGCACTTCGCCCGCCGCGCCTTCCTCCAGCGTGCCCCAGCCGTCGTCCCACGCGCTGCGCACGTCTTTTTCAAACCGGTGGGCCATGCGCGTGGCCGTGCCGCGGCCTTTGATGGCATGGATGGGAATGATGGCGTCGGACATGAGGGGGAGCCGGTGGTATTGGCGAAGAGCCCGTGAGATACTGTATATACATCCAGTATAAACACGCAATCCACCGGGATCAACACCCAAAATCAACACCCCAAAGGCCCGCCTCGCCGGGAGGCTGTTGCAAGGGTTTTCAGTGAAAATTTTTATGTGTCAAATCGGCCTCTAGCCAAATATACATATAGACTAGAAGCTACCAATTTGATAGCAAACGGAAAATCTTCCCGTGCGCTTCGGCTTCAACGCAATTCAGCGCAGCCAGCATAGGCCAGCCAAGCCGCCGGGGGCATTGACGCCCCCGTACCCACTCAACCCAAGCGGAGCAGCCCCTCCTGCAGGCTGGCCGTCGAATGCAGCGCTTGCGCCTGCGCGCCAAACTGCGCGTTTGTCAGCACCTCCTGTGCCTTGCCCAGCCCGATGCCGGCCAAGGTGCCGTTGGCGCCGTACTGGTAGGCCAGGTCCCCGCCCAGCGCTTCGCTGTCGCTGCCAGCCAGGTGGAACTGCGTCAGGCTGTTGCTCAGCGACCAGCTGCTCAGGCCCGGCGTAGCGCTGCGCGCCGCATCAAACGCACCGACCAGGCCCTGGAAGTCGAAGGTCTGCACCTTCTTGTTGAGCAGCGGGTCGCTGGAGTTGGCATCGAAGTCCGCCATGGCTTCGGCAACTACTTGCAGGTTCAGCACGCTCTGGTAAGAGGCTCCTTCGTACCAGTTGCTGAAAGTCAACTGGTCGGTGCCACCGACCTTCAGCACCAAGTCGTTGCCGTTCTTTTGCAAGGTCAGGTCTGCGTAGTCCAGGCCGGCGCCGCCCAGGCTGACGGTGTCGTCCTCGCTCTGCAAGGTTCCGTTCCACACCACTACGTCCTCGCCGTCGCCGGTGTTGAAGGCGATGACGTCCGCTCCTGCTCCATTGATGAGGTAGTCGTTGCCGGCGCCGCCCATCAGGAAGTCGCCCCCATCGAAGCTCTGCAGAGCGTCGTTACCAGCTCCACCGTTGAAGAGGTTGTTGTCTCCAAAGTCGTAGAGGTTGTCGTCACCCTCGCCGCCTTCGAGCACGTCCGCGCCGCCTCCGCCGTAGAGGTTGTCATCGCCGCCGAAGCCTCGCATCAGGTCATTGCCTTCGCTGTCGTAGACGCCTTCGTCGCCTTGTGTACCGGAGTATGTAGTCAAGCTGTCGATCATTGCAGCGTCCCACACCGTGCCGTCATGGAACTCGACACGCTCAATTTTGTAGGCATCGTCGTAGAACCAGTTGATGATTTGCGCCCGATCGTCCGTACCCTTGATGCTCAACGACAGGAAGCCGTTCAGATCCCGCGAGACGATGATGTCTTCAACGGCCACGGTGCTGTCAAAGCGGATGGTGTCGAGGCTGCCAATGGTCGCGTCGTTATCTTCAATGAAGTCCTGGCCAGAGCCTCGGCCCAGCAGATACACGTCGTTGCCGGTGCCGCCATTCAGATAATCTCTTCCCGCGCCGCCATCCAGCGTATCGTTGCCGCCGGCACCACACAACTGGTCATACGCTCCGCCCAGGCCATTGAGCGCATCGTCACCCTCGGTGCCGTAGATATCATCATCGCCTTCCGTTGCCTCAGCCATGACGATCAGGCTCTGGAGAATGGCGGGTGTCCACACCGTGCCGTCATCGAACTCAATCCGTTCAATCCTGCCATCGTCATAAAGTGGATCACTTCCCATAAACCAGTCGCCGATGCTGATCCTGTCGCTGGTGGCGTTGATGTACAGGTACAGATTGCTGTAACCCCGCATGACCGTGATGTCGCTTACTTCGACCGTGCTGTCAAAGCGGATAGTGTCGAGGTTGCCAATGGTCGCGTCGTTATCTTCAATGAAGTCCCGGCCGAAGCCCCGGCCCAGCAGGTACACGTCGTTGCCGGTTCCGCCATTCAGATAATCGTTGCCGGCCCCACCATTCAAGACGTCATCGCCGCTGCTGCCATAAACCTCGTCGTCACCACCCAAGGCGTTGAGCGTGTCGGCTCCACTGGTGCCATACAAAACATCACTCTCTTCAGACGCCGGCACAGCCGCAATCAGGCTTTCCAGCATGGCTGGATTCCATACGGTGCCATCGGCAAACTCAACCCGCTCAATCCTGCTTGCGTCGTCCCCAAACCAGTTGCTTAACGTAATCTGGTCACCGGTTCCCTCAATACTCAGATAGAGATTGGAGGAGTCACGCGTCACCTGAATGTCGCTGGCCAAGACCGTCGCACCGAAGCGGATGGTGTCGGTATTGCCTGCAGCTGCGTCGCTGTCGATGATCAGGTCCTGACCATCTCCGCGCGTGAACAGGTACACATCGTCGCCCTCACCGCCAAAGAGCATGTCGTTGCCCCCCAGTCCTTGCAACACATCACGGCCGCTGGTCCCTTCCAGATACTCGTCGTACTCACTGCCCACCAGAATAAACACAGCCGCCGCCTCCAGGGCTTCGGCGAGCCAAGCCGTGCCATCGGCAAACTCAACCCTTTCGATCCTGCTTGCGTCGTCCACAAACCAGTTGGCCACGGTGATCCGGTCACTGGTTCCCTCAATACCCAGATAGAGATTGAAGTAATCACGCGTCACCCGAATATCGCCGGCCAAGACCGTCGCACCGAAACGGATGATGTCGGTATTGCCTGCAGCCGCGTCGCTGTCATAAATCACGTCCTGACCATCGCCCCGCGTGAACAGGTACACATCGTCGCCTTCACGGCCAAGGAGCGTGTCGTTGCCACCCAGGCCTTGCAAGGTATCACTGCCGCTGGTCCCCTCCAGATAATCGTCGTACTCACTTCCCATCAGAAAAAACTCAGCCGCCGCCTCCAGGGCTTCGGCGAGCCAGACCGTGCCATCGGCGAACTCAACCCGCTCGATCCTGCTCGCGATATCTCCAAACCAGTTGCTTAACGTAATTCGGTCGCTGGTTCCGTCAATGCTCAGATAAAGACTGAAATCGTCGCGGGTGACCCTGATGTCGCCGGCCAAGACCGTCGCATCGAAACGGATGGCGTCGGTGTTGCCTGCAGCCGCGTCGCTGTCATAAATCACGTCCTGACCATCGCCTCGCGCGAACAGGTACACATCGTTGCCAGTGCCACCGTTCAGCGTGTCATCGCCACCCAAACCAATCAAGACATCTTCGCCGCCCAAGCCTAGCAGCCAGTCGTCGCCTTCGCCGCCTACCAGCTCTTCGCCGCCCTCCGTGCCAATCAGAGCTACGGGCAACCTAGCCTCCACGTCGGCCCGGCTCCAGAACGTGCCGTCATAAAACTGAACCTGCTCAATGGTGTTGGCGCCGGGGACAAACCAGTTGGTGATCTCGATGCGGTTTGTGGTGCCGTCTATGCTGAGATAGAGGTTAAATTCATCGCGGCTTACTTTGACGTCCTCGACCGCAACGGTCCAGTCAAAATTCACAATATCTTTGTCTTCAGCACTCGTGCCGGTGTCATTGATCGTGTCGATGCCACCACCTCGCCTGAATGTATAGATATCACCTCCTGACCCGCCATCAAGCGTGTCATTGCCGGCGCCGCCGTGCAGATAATCGACCCCCTCCATTCCATAGAGTGTGTCGTTGCCGTTGCCTCCATCAAGGTAGTCGACTCCCGCTCCGCCGTCGAGGGTGTCGTTACCGCCGTTGCCGTAGATGTAGTCGTTACCACCCAGCCCGCTTAGCACTTCGGCGCCTTCTGTGCCGTACAGAACATCGTAGTCTTCAGTACCGAGCGCTACGGTGATTAGGCTTTCCAGCATGGCCGCATCCCATACCGTGCCGTCAGAAAATTCAAGCTGTTTCGCTTTGAATTCATCGCCGTTGAACCAGTTGTTCAAGCTGATGCGATCGGTCGTGCCATCGATGGCCAGGTACAGGTTGTAGTCATCGCGGGTGACCCGGATGTCTTCGGTAGCAACGGTGGCGTCAAGGCGAATGGTGTCGAGATCGCCCTCTTCATGGTTGTAGTCGTCAATCTCATCATGCCTCGCGCCACGGCCGAACAGATACACATCACTGCCCGCACCGCCATTCAGATAGTCGTTGCCGGCCCCACCATTCAAGACGTCATCGCCACCGCTTCCATAAAGCTCGTCGTCGCCCTCCATGCCTTGCAAGATGTCATTGCCGCTGGCCCCCTGCAGGTAGTCGTCTTCTTCACTGCCAATGAGTGCGAGCCCGGCCATGGCCTCCAGGTCTGCGGTATTCCACACCGTGCCGTCGGCGAATTCAACGCGCTCAAGCTTATACGCGTCGCCATCAAACCAGTTGGCCAGGGTGATCCGGTCGCTGGTTCCGTCTATCGCCAGGTAGAGACTGGAACCGTCACGTATGACCGCTATGTCGCCGGCCGAAACCGTGGGGCCAAAACGAAGGGTGTCAGTGTTGCCCGAGGTTTCGTCGTAATCAGAGACATAGTCGCTCCCGCCACCGCGGCTGAAGAGGAAGACGTCGTTACCCAGACCGCCGCCCAGGTAATCGTTGCCCGCACCACCGGCCAATGTGTCGTCGCCAGCGTCTCCGAACAGGAAGTCATTGCCCGCTTCGCCATACACCCAATCGGCGCCGTCGCCGCCATGCAAGCTGTCATTGCCGCCTTCGCCATGCAAGATGTCCGCGCCGGCATCACCGCTGATGACATCGCGACCCGATGTACCCTGCAGGGTGTCGGCGCCCGAAGTTCCATTCATGATGTTATCTTTGTTCGTGAGTTCGATGTCCAATGAATTTATGGCGATGTCGTAGTTTTGGATGACCAGACTGAGCTGGCCGTCCAGGCTGATACTCAGGGATTGATCGCTCTGATTGAAGTCGTAGATGAAACGCCCTGAAGCATCGTGGTATGCCTGCTCGGATCCAGAACGCGTGCCGCCGGCCAATATGTACTCGACCCCCTGGCTATCGCGATAAACGATATGACCGAGGTGATCCACATCATGGATGGTGTCGATACCATCCCCAAAGTTGTAGACGTAGACGTCGTTGCCGGCCACGTCGTCAAGGTAATCATCTCCGGCGCCGCCGATCAGGGTATCGTTTCCAGCCCCACCAATCAAAAGATCACGATCTGAAGAGCCTAGAAGAACCTCGTCGTCATCGGTGCCATCGACAACATTGATCTCAGTTGCAATGGCCAGGAACTCGCTCAAGTTCAAGATTTGGCCATCACTAAAACGAAACTGTTCCACACCTACTGAAGAAATGGAGTTCGGAACGGGCTCCGCCCAATAATTAATTTCCAGGAATTTTCTCCCATTGGAGAACAACTCCAGTTCTGTCCAAGGGCCGTAGACCCAGCGATAACTCAAGTTGGCCAGGGCGATGCTTGCATCAAACTCCAGCGTGTCGACGACAGAAAAATTCAGATCACCATGCGCCTGGTAGTACTCTCCAAAAATTTCCCAATCGAATGAAGCCGTATCAGCGATATGGTCAACATCTTCGCCATTCAGACCGACGTAGTAGGTATCGGCGCCTCCTCCGCCATTCATCCAGTCGTTTCCCGTTCCGCCTATGATGAAGTCATCCCCATCCGAGCCAATGATGTGATCGTCATCGGCTCCAGCGTCGATCCATGCGCCCAGTCCTCTATCTAAACTATTTACCCAAAGATAACGCCCCAGATCGTCACCTTTCGGGGGAATATCCGCCGTGTTAATTCGCCCCCAATCCAAATAGGGGTCAAGCGTGAGTTCAATCGAATCGCTACCGGCACCGGATTCAACCGCGCCAGCGAAGCGGCCCAAGGTAAAGAAATACTCCGCCTCCTGATACCCAACGCTCAGGCTGTCGTCCCCGCCCGTGCCCTGAATCAACTGTTGCGCTTTAGCCCGAACCTCGTCCCACACAGTTTCAGTACGGGTTACATCCCTGTAGCCCATCAGTTTTGAAACCACGACAGTTTTCTCAGCTTGACCGGGGATGTACATATATCCGGTGGGTTCACCGTTGAAGTCGAGTACCCACGTCGTACCCGGCGGCACCTGCACCCCAATAACGGAACCGGTCAGACCAAATTCTGCTGCAAACGCTTTATCTGAAATTATCCTTCCTGGGGTGCCAGGGGTTGTGATCGAAGTCGATTGCCGGATCTCCTCGCGAATGGTCCTGGTGACTTCTCCGCGGAATACTGACGTCCAGTCCCATCCGGCATTAAGGACTGTTTTGCCATCTGCAGAGGCCGGTAACTGCAAAGAGTCCTGATTAACCAACTCAGCCTTAATCTCTCCTTGCGATACATCCCGGACCAATGTCATCGTGCGCAATTGCCACAGTTGGTCCTGAATGAACTTCAGCTTCCGTTGTTCAAGGGTATCTACCGCTGGAATCAACGCTTCGAGAAAGCTACCCAGGGTCATAGCCTCGTGGTTATCTGACTTTATTTTCCAGCTGTCGGCCATCGATGCATCACTGGCGTAACCCTTCAGTTTTACTGACGAGAATTGACCGCTCGACAGCCAAAGATCACCATCGATGACCCGGGCGTCAACCTGCCCGCTAAAAATCAGGGTGCCGTGCTCACCAGCCGTGTATTCAATAACATCGTTACCACTGGTTTCGTCAAACCGGTAAGTGTTGGCTCCGGCTCCTCCGCGCAGGACATCGTCCCCTGCATTACCTTCGATAAGATCGTCGCCATCCCCGCCGTAGAAAATGTCGTTACTGGTGGTACCCGACCAGTCATCGTCACCGGTGGTCCCTCGTGTTATTCCGTCTAGAGAGGTGCCATCCCCGGTATCGGCCTCCAGCAGAGTGCCCAGCAAAACACTCGTTCCATCTGCAAATTGAATCTCTTTGATGCCTTTCTCCGTCCCCGGAGTCAATTTGATACTGTCACTACTGCTGTAACGGATGAGCACATAGGCACCTCCGGCAGTATCCGCTTGGAAGATATTGCTGATACTTATGTCTGCCAGTTCAATTCCCTGGCCAAATCGAATGACGTCCAATGGTTCGCTTTGACCATCTGCCTTGGCATCAATCGCATCGTTTCCATCACCAAGGCGAAACAGATAGGTATCCGCCGCACGGTCATCTTGACCATCTGCCCTGCCAAAACTGCCACTGCTGCCGCCAGAAAGGAGGTCATTTCCTTCTCCGCCAATGATCAGGTCTGCGCCATTGCCACCAAACAAGCTGTCGCTATTTGTACCACCGTCAATCACGTCATTGCCATCACCCCCGCCGATGATGTCAGTGCCGCTACTGCCGCTTAAATAATCAGCAGCCGCGCTTCCTGTCAATTTCTGATTCAGTGCGATATCGCTGGTCCAGGTCAAGCCCGTTGATGAGTTCCAATTGCCGGACCTGAGTTTGCCGTCTTGCGCCTGGGCCTCGAATATCGATTGCAATGAAACCGTCTCTCCGGCCGCGCTCTGGATATGGGTTGCCGAGATATCAAGGCCTTCACCCAACGCCACGAGACCCGACAGGCCAAAGGAAATGTAAGTGCTGCCGTTTTGCACAAACATTCTGGTTTGCTGCAGATCCACATCCACATCCGAGATGATGAGCGTATTGATGCCTGAGCTGTCGACAACGGTTGAAACATAGACGTTATTCCCATCTATTGGTTTCAGGGTGATGCTGTACGTGTCGTCGCCTATTCCTCCATCGAGATAATCGTCACCGTCCGAGACCAGCGTGTCATTTCCATCGTCGCCATAAATGGTGTCCCGGTCTTCTCCACCTTCAAGGTAATCGTCACCACCTCCCCCAACTAGGAAATCGAGCCCTGACCCGCCTAGCACTACGTCGTTACCGTGCCCACCCCACAACACATCACTACCGTCCCCTCCGTCCAGGTAGTCGTTGCCATGCCAGTTCTCGGCAAGCTGGTTGTCGTCCCCAAACAAGATGTCATTGCCTGCTCCGCCATAGAGCGTGTCGTCACCTCCCGCACCCCACAGCCTGTCGTCGCCGCCCTCTCCGTTCAAGTAGTCGTCGCCATGGTATTGACCAGCCAGCTCAGGCTCATAGGCATCCCCGAGCAGCCCATCATTCCCGGCACCGCCGTACAGAATGTCATTGCCACCGCCGCCGATGAGTTCGTCTTCACCGTCCTCTCCGTCCAGGTAGTCGTCTCCGTGATATTCGCCCGAGAGATTTGACTCCAATGCATCGCCCTGCAACTGGTCGTTACCGTCTCCGCCATAGAGCGTGTCGTTGCCGCCGTGTCCGATGAGAAGGTCGTCGCCACCTTCACCATCGAGGTAATCGTCGCCGTGGAACTCGCCGGAAAGTTGTGACGCGTTGGCGTCACCGCCAAGCACGTCACTACCATCCCCGCCATACAAGGTGTCATCCTTGCCGCCGCCAATCATCGTGTCGTTGCCTTCCCCGCCGTCGAGGTAGTCATTGCCGTTGTACTCACCTTCCATGGCATAGTTTGGCGCGTCGCCCACTAGCCAATCGTCGCCGGATCCACCAAACAACACGTCGCCGCCGCCCCATCCGACCATCATGTCATTGCCCGCCCCGCCATCGAGATAGTCGTTACCGTGTTCCGTCGATAAGGTGTACTCAGGCTGCAACACGCCTGTCGTATAGCCGTCGCCGTCCATGTGGTCGTCGCCTTCGTCGCCTACCAGCGAGTCCGCCCCGCCGCCACCAAACATGTAGTCATTGCCCGTGCCTCCATCAAGGTAGTCCTCACCGCCCCCGGCCACCATGTAATCGCTGCCCCCACCTCCAAACATCAGGTCCGCGCTTTGTGCTGTGGGCAGCCGGGTTGTAATGCCTGTAAACGCAAACACTGAACCCGGCAAGTAGCCATTGGGATATGACTGCTGCAGCGTGACGCTCCAACCCGGCTGCACAGTGACGGTCTCCAGGTCGCCAAACATAGCGTCGTCACCCGCGCCGCCCACCATCAGGTCTTTGCCTTCGCCGCCGTACAGCACATCACTGCCGGCGTCGCCATACAGCGCATCGTCGCCTTTGCCACCATCCATGATGTCGGCTTGGTCGTTAGGCGCCGCAATGACTTGCGCCAGCACTTCGTTCATGGTGTGCTGCACATCGGCAAAGATCCTGTCGTCGCCGTCGCCGCCCACGGCATAGTCACGATCGGTGCCCAACTCGATCAGGTCTTTGCCCGCGCCACCAAACACTTTGTCGTTGCCGCTGCCGGCCTTGATCCAGTTTGTGCCGCCGCGCGTGGCGTTGACCATGTCAGCGCCACCGCCCGCAGTGATTTCGTCGTCACCCGCGCTGTCAAACAGCGAATCGGCGCGGCCTGCCTCGGGCTGGTTTTCGTCCACCATCACATTGCCCAGAGCGTCGTACTGAACCTGCACGCCTTCGGCCACCACATCCGTATCCAGAGGGGCAAAGTCGCCCAGGATAAGGCCGCCGCCGGTCGGCGTCGGCTGGGTATCCACTGAGCCCGGTAATGTGATGCCGAGGTTGCCTGAAGTGAAATTTTTGACGACGGCGCTGACGCCTGCGCCGCTGATGCTGAGGGTGGTGCTGCCGTCGGTTTCTGTTCGGGTGGTGTAGGTGAAGCGTTTGTCTTCGCTTTGCCAAGTGCCTGTATTGGCGGTGCTGCCGTTGGCCATCTTCTTGATGGCACCTATACTCAGGTCTTTTTCGCTACCGGCGGCATCGATCACTTTGATTGCGCCCTGGCCATCGGTATCGATGATGGTGTCTACCCCACCATCACTGGCGCGTAGATAGTAGGTATCGTTGCCTACGCCACCTAGCAAAGTGTCATTGTCTTTGCCCCCCTCCAGAATATCGTCGCCGGCATTACCTTCCAGGTAGTCATCTCCGGCCTTGCCTTTCAAAGTGTCATCGCCACCTCCACCGTAGAGGTGATCCTCCAGTTTGTTGTCTGTGCCAGTCAGCATGTCGTTGCCGGTGTCACCAAACGCGAACCTCTGCATGGGAATTGGCCTAAGTACCCCGCCCTGGCGAGCGGTGTTCTCGGCGAGAAGAATTTTCTCTGCCCCGCTACCATCGAACCAGTGCAAGTCGTACGCCCGATCCTTCGAAATTCCATCGACATATGCCACACCAGTTCCATCTTTTGTGTTGCGGGCCGCGATGGCGACAAGCAGTGTCGCGCGATCACTCCGCCAATTCTTGGTAAAGGTACCAAGCCCCTGAGCCCGCTGCTGCGCCGTGAGCTGCGCATCAGCGTCCCATTGCCCGGCTAATACTTCGTTAGCTTGTTTGAGTTTGTCAAGCGCTGTGGTGTCGCTTGTATTAATAACTACAGGGCTTAGCGCATAAAGGCTTAGAAAGGCAGCAAAGTTTGTCTCAGCTTGGGTGGCAAGACCTGCATCGGCAAGCGTCAGCGTGGCTTTACCAACGAGCCCCTTGAAAGCATCGCTCTTGGTGAGAACGTCGATGTTGGTTTGGTAATTTATCCGGCTAAGTTCATGACCGGATACGTCTCCAAGTTGAGTAGGCGTGGTGCCATTGCCTTGAAAAATACGCCTTAGACCGTCAAGTACGCCTTCGTATGAATTGGCCATGACGTTGCTACCCGCTTTGACGAAATCATTCAACTTGGCAAAGGTCATTGTGCGGTCGAGCTTCTCCAGGGTTGCCCCAAGAGCAAGCAGATCGGTTTGCTTGTACATGAAGTGATTGGACATGCCGAGCTCAGTGAGCTTGACACCGTCTTCCTGGTACAAACCGATACGTTGCCCGTACTGATTGAAGCCCACAGGATCCCAATCATTGGTGGTGACGTTTATGCCGTTCTCCGCGTAATAGTTATTTTGGAGACTCGCGACGGCACCAAAACTACCTAGGCCAAGACCTGAACCAATCAATTGGCTGATTGAACTGAACGAAGTTGCAATGTTGTAATTTTCTTGTAGGCGGCTAAATCCAGCGCTGTTGAAGGTATTCACACCTTGCACCCCCCACTGTTTGCCAAACAAGCGCGCAAAAGCCGTTGCCAAGTAGCCACCCAGGCTGTGGGCGTTGACGGATTCGATGGTGCTAATGGCGTTAACACCGGTGAAAGTTCCAGCGCCGTCCACTGGCGACGCGGCCACAAAGTTGTTGTTTGCATCCGTTCTGATTTGCGGGGCTTGCTGTCCAGTCGCAGTAGTGGCTTTAAGCCACCAGTTGACCATGCTAACGATTTGACGGTATGGCACCCCCGCACTTGCCAAATCACCATCGTCGAGAAAATCTTGCCCTTCCTGCGTGCCACGCACGGAGACATACACTTTGTCGGCATAGTCGGTTCCCGCTTTTCCACGCCATACCGTTGCGTCAAAACCGCCTGTCGCTGATAGCTCCTGGTTCAGCACTTCAAAGTTGGTAGTGATGAAGTCCGCCTGCGGCTGAGTCATGCGGTCGGCAATGACTTGATTGAGGGCGGTTCCGGTAAGTAATTCAGCCTGCACTTGACCGGCTATGACGTTATGCATCCCCTTATAGGAAGCGTCCGCCAGAAGAGCATTCAGGTAAGCCTCGTTGATTGTGTTCATTTCATTCGCTCCTTGGATAGGATTAGGGAATCAAGGGGTCGGAACTACCGTCCAATTTAAATGCCTCATGGCTTGCAAAACACCCCCAGGATGTCGGGCGATGTCATCCTTCGGTACTTCGCACGCGCGCAGCAACAAAGTCATTTTGGTTCCGCTGCTACCAGCAGGTATGCCCAGGAAGCCGCGAGCAGGCCTAATCCAAGACGACACGAGTACTGGCTCTTTGGTTGTGGCGTCCAGGTAACCTGATTGGTGACGCACGATAACTACGCTTGGTGGCCAAAGTGCCCCCACTTCGCTACTCTGCGTGTAGTAGACGGTTCGCCCATAAGCCGACTTTTCATTCATCGTTAAATGAGTATTCTCGCGGGCACTACAAAGCGCCATCATCTGGGGGTAGGCAATGATTTCATCCGCAACTGGAGCAAAAAAGATCAACGGAGCAAGCACCACACCAAGTGCTTTTCGGTACCGCATTGCCCCCAGCCACCGGGGAATCTTGATGCCCAAGGTAATGGCAATCACGGCCCAAAGACCCGTGACGAAGAGAAAGAAAAATCCGGTCAAGCTGTAGTTCTCCAATTTTTTTGTTCACTACCTGCGCTAGCACCTCATTAACCTGTTTGCATAAAAATGGTTTCTGCGAATCGCCTTCTCAATAAATTCTTCGCGGCTGTGATATCGCCTCTTCGAACAGCAAAAATCGATTCGAGCAGACACGAAACGCCGGCTGCGATGCGCTTAAGAACAGTTACCCAGCCAATCTCCTGTGACCAATAGCTGATCTCATTTCGAACGCCACTTGTTAAACGCTGCTCTCAATGTGATCCGGTCATTGTCAAAGTGATCGATAGAAATGCTCACCTCTCCCTCTCCGACTCCTGCACCGCCTTCTGCACAGGCGACAACAAATACTCGAGCACCGTCCGCTTGCCCTGGTTGACCCTGGCCACGACTTGCATGTCCCGGTAGCCAAGAGCTTCCCGGGGTTTCTATGTCGTCCCCATTAGCCGAGGCGAACCAGCCCTTCCTGCAAGCTGCT
>NZ_JBFUCN010000011.1:0-142757 GCF_056405195.1 Polaromonas sp. P1_H6 | reverse complement strand
CCGCAGTCTGGGTCCCTACGCTTCGCTGCGGGCAACCTGCGGTGCTCGACTACGGCGGGGTCTCGCGCAAACTCGCTTCGCTCAGACAAGCGCGATCCCTGATCCGCCTACGTCTGCGCTCCTCGGCCCAGCCAGGACGGGGCAATCGGGAGCGGGGACAAAACACAAAGAATCAAACCAAGACAAACAAGGACTCGCCTTGGCGAGTCCTTGTTTCTTCAGGTATTTGGTATTTGTATTCCAATCCCCACCCCTTGTGGATGCGCCGAGGAGCGGAGGTCCAGACGGATCAGGGATCGCGTTGTTTGAGCGAAGCGAGTTTAGCGAGACCCCGTCTGGACCGAGCACCGCAGGTTGCCCGTAGCGCAGCGAAGGGACGCAGCAACCAGGGTCGCCTTTTCTTTTGCTTACTTTTGGTGTTTGCGTAACTTCGCTTCGCGAAGTGAGCAAACCCCGCGCGCGTAGCGCGCCTTTTGACGAACAAAAGAAAACTCGCTTTGCGGGTTTCGCTAAAAGTGAGTAGCCGCCGGGCTACCCCCGGCCAGCAGAACCAAGAAGAGAGAACAGAGGAAGCGCGGACAGCCGGCGCAAGACCCGGCCTTAATCCGCAACCGTCACAACATTATTCTCAAACGTGATCCGATCCCCCACTCCTGGCACCAACTGAATAGCCGGCACGTTCGCCAACGTAATCGGATTGGCAACGCTGCCAGTCTGACCCCGCGGCACCGTCCTCACCACCTGGCTCCCCGGCAGCGGCGCGCCAGTCTTGAGGTGCGCATACATCATGTCCATGGCCTGGATGAAATAGCGGTGCAGCGGCACCAGCCGCGCGCCATAACCCGGAAAGCCCAGGAAGGCATCGAAGTGCTGGGCGTTGGTGACCTCGATGTAGGAAAGTTTGCTGCTGCGGCCCTCGACCATCTTGTTGAGGCCGAAATACGGCCGTGAGGTGAAGGCCACCGGCACCAGCGTGTCGGAGCGGCCGTGCACGATCAGGGCCGGCTTGCCCTGCAGGTTGGCGTTGCGCAGCACCTGCTGTATGCCCTCGCGGACGCGCAGGGCGTCGGGGGTGTTGGTGCTGACCAGTGCGCGCAGGCACAGCGCGCCGGCGCTGTTGTAGTCCTGCACATTGCCGGCCGACACCGAGGCCGCGTCCAGCAGCGGGCCGCCCAGGCTGGCGTTGTTGACGATGTTGACACCCACCGTGGGCGGCACGCCGTTGCCGGTGCCGAAAGAAGTCGCCAGCGCGGCGGCCGATGCGGGCACCGGCACATTGGGCACGGGCGCGGTGGCCGGGGCCGTGGCGGCAAAGCTGTAGCCGCACAGGTTGTCCTGTACGCCGGCACGGCCATAGGCATTGGCATAGGTCAGCGCCACCGGCAGCGTGGCAAACGAATAGTGCGAGGCCTGCAGGTCGTTGCTTTCGGGCTGCCAGCCCGCGGCCTGCAGCACCGACATGGCGCTGGCCGCCTGCTCGGCCGGCGTGTTGCCGTTGACGAGGCCCTGGGCCTTGAGCGCGGCGCAGCGGTTGGCGGCGATGGCCGGGTTGATGGTGTTGAAGACATTGGTCGTGGGCGACAGCAGCGCGGCGCAGGGCTGCAGCAGGTTGGCCAGCGTCGTGTAGTCGTACAGCGGCCTGCCGGTGCCTGCCAGCGTCGTGTTGCCGCGCCGTACGCTGAGCCGCGCGTCGGGCACCAGCTGCACCTGCGGCTCGCCGACCGCCACGCCGCTGATCAGGCCGCGCGTGTCGAGCTCGGCCGCCGCCAGCGCCGCGCCGGCGCCGTTGGAGACGCTGGAGGCGATCACGATGGTGTTGGACGGGTTCAGCGTCCGCAGGCGCGCGCTGCCGTCGCGTGAGGGCGCGCCATAACGTTCATTCAGCACAAAGTAGGCGAACTCCACCGCCTGCAGCGTGAAGCGGCCCCAGTCCTTCTCGGAGTTCTGCTGCGAATGCGCGTGCTTGACGGCAAAGCGGTTCGGCGTGGCCGCGTTGAAGGCCGTGCGTTCCGTCGGGCTCAGGGCGGCCGTGAAATTGGAGGCCGCGCCGGCCGCACCTGCATCGGCGCGCAGGCCGTTCTGCAGGTGCACCGTGTTGTTCTGCAGGTCGTGCATGCCGCTGCCGGTGCCCTTATCGGTATAGGCCATGGCGCAGCCGTTCTTCAAACCCCATTCGCCCGAGGAGCCGATGGCGCCGTAAATGCCGCGTGAGCCGCTCGAGGTGCCGGTCACGATGCAGGCATTCGCCGGGTTGAAGCTCGCCGGCACCTGCACCATCATGGTCACGTTGTGCCGGCCGCTGCCGTCGTCCGAGTAGGCGATGAATTCGCTGCCGGCGATCTTGCCTTCGCCGGTGGTGACCACACCGCGCGCATCCACGTTCGGGCCGTAAAGCGTGCCGTAGCCGCCGGCCGGCGAGATGTCGAGGATGGCGCGGTAGTTGTTATAGATCGCGATGCGCCGCAGCTCGGCCGCCGTCGGCCTCAAAGGGTCCAGCGGCTGTGGCGCGGCGCCGCCCAGGCCGGTCTTGCCCAGGCCGGCGGTCAGCAGGTCGTCGTTGCCGCCGTCATACACCCCCATGGTGATGGGGCCCAGGTAGCTGGGCTTGGTGTTGATCGGGTCGCCCGCGCCGCCGGCGCAACCGGCCAGCAGCGCGGCCGCCGTGAGCAGGCCCAGGCCTGTGGTGATGGGGGTGGTTTTCATGGCGTCCTCCGTTTGGTGTTGTCGCGCTGGCTGGAGCGCCCATCATCATCGGGGCAAGGACGCCTATCTGCGCGGTTTTGGCGATTTGATTTGTAAGGGTTTTGCCTCTGTTCCGGCCAAGGGCCTGTTTGCTGCGGCCATGCCGCAGATGCCTTTCTTCAACCTCCGTCATCTGTGTCATCCGCGGATAAACCAGATCCGGTTTTCCCTCAAAGTTACCGATAGGTAACTTTTATTGACAGCTGCTGCGAAAGACCCCTAAACTTACCGATCGGTAACTATGGATCATCCTATGCCTTCCGTTGAAGAAAACATCCCGATCGGTAATTTTTCAATTTCTCAAGGCGCCATCGTCCGGTCCGCCGCCGACCTGGGCGAGCTGGTGCGCGAGCGGCGGCACAGGCTGGCCCTCAAACAGGTCGACGTGGCGGGGCTGGGCGGCACCGGCAACCGCTTTGTCATCGAGCTGGAACGCGGCAAGCCGACCGTGCAGCTGCAAAAGGTGCTCGACGTATTGAACCTGCTGGGCCTGGAAGTGGTGGTGCGTCCCAAAGCAGGCGGCCAGGCATGACCACCATCAATACCACCCCGGCGGAGCCTTCCCGCCTCGACGTCTTTTTCAACGAAGAGCGGGTCGGCTCGGTCCACGACAGCTCGCCGCTGTCTTTCGAATACTCGGCCGAATGGCTGGCGCGGAGGGAGCCCGCCCAGGTGGCCGGCATCACCCTGGCCATCGGCCGCAGCGACGCCCCGGCCGTGCAGGCCTTTTTTGAGAACCTGCTGCCCGAAGGCGATTTGCGCAGCTACCTGGCGATCAGCCGCAAGGCCTCCACCCTGTTCGGCTTGCTGCTGGAGACGGCGGGCGACACGGCCGGCGGCTTTGTCATCCTGCCGGCCGGTGCCAGGCCCGAGGGGCCGCGCTACGAGGCGACCAGCTGGGAAGCCCTGGCCCAGCGCCTGGCCGGCAAGTCGGCGGCCATCGACATCCAGGGCCGCGAAACCCGCATCTCGCTGGCCGGCGCGCAGGACAAAACCTCCATCGCGATTTTTGCCGACGGCGTGCCGCAGCTCGCGCGCGGCACCTCCCCATCCAGCCACATCCTCAAACCCGACATCCGGCGCCTGCCCGAGGTCTGGCATTCGGCCGCGAACGAAACCCTGCTCATGCTCGCCGCCGCGCGCTGCGGCCTGCCCACGGCCGAGGTGTTTTACGAGCCGCACACCCGCGCCTGCGTCGTCAAGCGCTTTGACCGCGTGCCGCAGGAGGGCGGCAGGCTGGGCCGTTTGATCCAGTACGACCTGTGCCAGCTCAGCGGCGTGGTGTCCGACAAAAAATACGAGAAGGAAGGCGGCCCCGGCCTGGCGCAGTGCGCGCGGCTGGTGCGGCAATACAGTTCGGCGCCCGCCGTCGATCTGCTGAACCTGCTGCGCTGGGTGTTCTTCAACCTCTACACCGGCAACAACGACAGCCACGCCAAAAACCTGTCGGTCTACCAGCCGCCCGGCCAGGGCGTGCGCCTGACACCGTTTTACGACCTCATGTGCACCCGCATCTATCCCGGGCTCTCCGGCGAGTTCGCCTTTGCCATCGGGGGCGAGACCCGGCCCGGCAGTGTCACGCAGGCCCACGTGCGGCAGATGGCGGCCGAACTGGGCATGGGCGCCGCCTTCACCCTGGCCACCGCGAAAGACGTCGCCGAAAAAATCCCCGCCGCCCTGGAGGGCGCCGCCGCGGCCCTGGCGCCCGCGCTGCCGCATGGCGCCAAGACCCTGGTGGAGCGCGTGCAGAAGCTGGTACTCAAGACCACGCGGCAGGCGGCCAAGCGCATCGCGGAAGGTTGAAACCCACCGAGGCCGGTTTCCAAAGCAAATAGCGCGTCAAAAAGGCCCTGAGCAAGGCGCAAAACGCAGACGGGGTAGACCCCCGGCGAGGCTTTGCAACGCCGCGCAGGGTCTTTTTGGCCGCTATTTCGCGTCGCTGTACACCGTGGCGCGCGAGACTCCCATATGCGCAGCAGCGATCTCCGCCCCACGCCGTATCTCCAGGTAGCCGGCCTTCTTCAAGTCCTGCACCAGCTGCTTGCGGTCAGCCGGCCGCAGCGAGCGCGAGGTGGTGGCGCGCGCGGCGGCGAATTCGTCTATGCACTGGTGGATGCGGTCGGCGTTCGCCGCGTCCAGCGTCTCCGTCACGGCGCTGCTTTCAATCGCGGTGAACTGCGACATCGCGGCCTGGAAGCCGTTGAACAAGGTCAGGTCCACATTGAGGCAGATGGCCGCCACATACTCGCCGGCCTCATTGCGGATGCCCACCGAGGTGCTCTTGACCTTGCGGCCGTCGGCGAACTGGTTGGCGTAGTTGGCGATCACCGCCGGGTAATCCGGGTCCTGGATGCGCGCCAGGCCCAGCTCGGTTGCGGGCTGGCCCACGCGCCGCCCGCTCAGGTTGTTCTCGATCGCGAGGATGGCGTTTTTCGGGTGTGTGAGGTCATGCACCACCACCTCGCAAAACGGCGCGAAGGTCTTGCCCAGGCCTTCGGCAATATTCTTGAGCTCGGCGAGCAGGTGCTTGTTCGAGGGCTGGGCGGGTGTCTTGGGCATGGCGGTGGTTTCGGAATTCAGACAAATTGTCTGGTTGGCCATGGTATCGCAGTGTGTGAATTTGACGGGCGCTGGCCCCCCACCCCAACCCTCCCCAGCGGGGGAGGGAGCGAAGAAAGGTATTTGACGATTTATCTAGTACTGGATATATTATCCAAGTTTTGGACTTTGAACCAAGCCCCATGCAGCCGCACTACCTCGACCCCCGCACCAGCAAACAGTACCCGCTCGCCGACCGCCGCTGGCGCTCCGACGATGGCAACCCGCTGATGCTCAGCGCGCTGCCCGGCATCAGCCGCGATGACGTCGACACGCGTGAACGCTCCATCTGGCGCTACCGTGCCGCGCTGCCGCTGCACATAGCCAGCAGCGCCAGCATGGGTGAAGGCTGCACACCCCTGGTCGAAAAATCCTGGGGCGGCTTGTCGCCGCTGTTCAAGCTCGAATGGTTCAACCCCACCAGCAGCTTCAAGGACCGCGGCGCGAGTGTCATGGTGTCCTTCCTCAAACAGCTCGGCATCCAGCACATCCTTGAAGACAGCTCCGGCAACGGCGGCGCGGCGATTGCCGCCGCCGGCGCATCGGCCGGCATCAAGGTCAAGATCCTCGCGCCCGGTTACACGCCCCTGCCCAAGGTCGCGCAGATACGCGCTTTCGGCGCCGAGGTGCAGCTCGTCGAAGGCCCGCGCGAGGAATCCGAGTACGAGGCCATCCGCCAGTCGGAGAAGATTTTTTACGCCAGCCACAACTGGCACCCCTTCTTCCTGCAGGGCACCAAGTCCATCGCCTATGAATTGTGGGAAGACCTCGGCTTCAAGGCGCCCGACAACATCATCATCCCCTGCGGCGCCGGCAGCAATGTGCTGGGCTGCCACATCGGCTTCAGCGAGCTGCTGGCTTCGGGCCAGATCAAAAAGCTGCCCAAACTATTCGCGGCCCAGCCGCTCAACTGCTCGCCGATTGACGCAAGTTTTACGGCCGGCAGCGACGGGCCCGTGGAACGCATCGTCAAACCCACCATCGCCGAAGGCACGGCCATCAAGCAGCCGATACGCCTGGCCGAGTTGCTCAAAGCATTGCGCGAATCCGGCGGCGGGACCGTGGCGTTAACAGAAGAACAGATCGCCACCGCCGTGCGCCGCCTGGCCGCCACCGGCCTGTACGCCGAACCCACCAGTTCCTCGGCCGCCGCCGCGCTCGACGTCCTGCACGCCTCGGGCGCCATCCAGGCGAATGAGACCACGGTGGTGCTGCTGACGGGGACGGGGCTGAAGTCGACGCAGTTCATGACGGAGCTGTTTGCGGAGTAGCCTTTTCCCCGATTGATTCCCTCTCCCCGATTCAACTCCCTCCCCCGCTGGGGGAGGGTGGGGTGGGGGCCAGCGGCCATTGAACAGCTCCGGCGCAACTTCAACCGCCGCCGGCCCCTATCCCAACCTTCCCCCAGCGGGGGAAGGAGCAAAGCGAAACCGCCCTTGCAACAATCCGCTTCAAATGCAGGCAAACGCAAATCCGCCAACACCCCTCTTGAAATTTTCCGGCGAATTCATACTTCCTCCATCCGGGCGCTGAGCCGCCGGTCCGGCGCCCCTTCATTGAATGACCATGTTCAACCTGAATGGAGGTAATCGCCATGTTTCGATCGCTGTTTCCCTACGACATGTTCGGGGAGATGGACCGCCTGCAACGTGAGATCCAGCAGGCGCTCGACTTGTCTCCCAACATCCGCGGCTTCGGCCGCGGCGGCTTTCCCGCCCTCAACATAGGCGGCACGCCGCAGACGGTGGAGGTCTATGCCTTCGCCCCCGGTGTCGACCCGAAATCGCTCGAAATCGACCTCGAGCGCGGCATGCTCACCATCGCCGGCGAGCGCAAGTCGCAGCTGCCTGAAGACGGCGCGCAGTCCACCCTGCACATCAACGAGCGTTTCGCCGGCAGCTTCCGCCGCGTGATCAGCCTGCCCGAAGACGCCGACCCCGACGCCGTCGAGGCCAGCTTCAAGGACGGCTTGGTCCACATCAGCATCCAGCGCCGCGCGGCCGCCCAGCCACGCCGCATCACCATCCATTAACCGACGTCACCACACAGACAGACAGAGAAAGAAAGGAGACCCACCATGTTCGGCAGCAAATCCAGCCAGGCCGGCACCACCACCGGCAACGGCCGCGGCAACAACAGCAACGACGCCATGCAGAACGGCACGTCTTCGTCATCCACCGAGGTCACGCGGCAGCAGCAACAACAAAGGCAGCCGGCCCGCTACGCCAATGCCACCCTCACGCCGCCCGTCGACGTGCTCGAAGACAGCACCGGCATCACCCTCTATGCCGACCTTCCCGGCGTGCCCAGGGAGAACCTCAAGCTCCAGGTCGAGGCCGACACCCTGACCATAGAGGCAGAGTCCGCCCTGGCCGCGCCCGAAGGCTTGCAGTCCAGCCACACCGAGGTGGGCCTGGGACGTTTTCACCGCGTCTTCAGCCTCAGCAAGGAACTGGACACCGAGAACGTGACCGCCGAGCTCACCCACGGCGTGCTCAAGCTGCGCATCCCCAAAGCCGCGCACGCACAGCCGCGCCGCATCAACGTCAAGGTGACCTGAGCGAGGGCCACGCCCTTTTGGCATTTACTCCCTCCCCCGCTGGGGGAGGGTGGGGTGGGGGCCAGCGGCCTTTGATCAGCCTCGGCGCAACTCGAGCGCCGCCAGCCCCCATCCCAACCTTCCCCCAGCGGGGGGGAAGGAGCAAAGTCCTTCTCCTACATCCCCGCGGATTCCCCGCCGATAAGCCGCACCTCCCGGCCCCGCCACGCTGGCAAGCAGGCAACCCGCCTGCCACCCACCCACCAGGAGAAGCGCATGACCACCATCCTCTGGACCATTCTTATCGGCTTCATCATCGGCCTCGTCGCCAAATTTTTGATGCCCGGCCGCGACCCCGGCGGTTTCATCATCACCGTGCTGATCGGTATTGCCGGCTCCTTTGTCGCGACTTATTTAGGCATGGCCATGGGCTGGTACCGCAACGGCGAGACCGCGGGTTTTATCGCCGCCGTGCTGGGCGCCCTCGTGCTTCTCGTCGCCTACCGGCTGGTGTCGGCCAAGAACTAGTCGATGCTGGACGACGCCGGCAGCCCCATCCCGCCCCGGCGCAAGAGGCGGCAACGCTCAGCGGTCTTCAACAGCCGGGCCGGCCATGTAGCAGATGCGCCCGTCCGCATCGCAGCCCACCGGGTAAATCTTGCGCGGGATTTCGCCGTCCTGGATGTCCCTCTCCGAACTGAACATCCGCGTGAAAATCTTCAGGGCTTTGTCCGGCATGTTGTCGCGTAGGAAATAGCGATGCCCCCAGGCGCCCACCTGGCCGCCCGTGAAAGAGATGTAGCGCACACCGGGGATTTGTGAAAACTCGCTCAGGTCGCCGCCCAGCTTGATTTGCGCCCCGTCCGCGACGTTCGCCGCGAAGAGCACCGTGTCGCCCTTGTTGTAGGTCACAAACACCTGGCCTTTGGGGCGGATTTTGGCGAGCCAGTCCGCGTGGCCCGCGGCGCGGGCGCAGGCCGCGAGCAGCGCGACGTTGTGCGCCGTGGCAAGCGACTCCGACGCGCCGCTGACGTCCAGTGAGTTCTGGAGAAAGTGGACGCCAAGGCTGTGCGCGGCCAGCGTGAAAGGCTGGTTGGCGATCAGCCTGGCGGCGGCCGTCATGCGCAGAAACCTGGCGAGGGCCTGCGCCGAATGTTGCGCATTGGTTTTGGCCTGGTGGTAGCGCCGGATCTTCCCCTGGATGCCGGCTTTCTCCGTGTTGCCGCCATTGCCGCCCTTGATGCCCTTGAGGTCGTCCTCGTCGTCGGTCTCCGGCACGGGCACGCCCGGTAGTGAGGGGCCTTCGGGCGTGAACCCTTCCGATGCCCAGGAGAAGCCCACCACCTCCACGCCGTATATCGCACGCAGCCGGTCACAGCGCTCAAAACATTTGGCCGGCGAATTGTTGTTGCCGTGGATGTAGACAAGCACCGGCTTTCGCCCATTGAACAAAGGCCCCAGCGCGTCGCGCGCATCCTGGTCGCTGACGTCCGCATCGACGTTCGTCAACTGCCATTTCGATCCACCGCGTTTTTCCACCGTTGCGAGGCCCAGCCGGGTGTCAAACGGTTTGAATGCGCGGCCAAACGCGGTTTCATCCCGTTTGCTGTCATCAACCTCCCTGTTCGTGAATATCAGCATGTCTTCCTCCTTGATGTGGGTCAACCTTGAAGCCGTTTCATTTTGGGACAAGGTTTACGCGCAGCCATCCTTCGATTGGATGGGAAGAAGCCAGAAAAAAGGGGAACTAATGCCCGGCAGGATCGGCATTGCGGCTCCTTTGTTGCGACTTATCCGGGCATGGCCAAGGGCTGGTACCGCAACGGCGAAACCGCGCAATGCGGCGTTCCGTCTTTACCAGCAAGGGCCGAGGAACCGGCTTTGCCGGGCCTCAGGCGCAGCGGCCCCTTATGTGATGAAAGGGGCAGGGACAGAGGCCGAAGGCCACACGAAGTGGGGGAGCGTGGGGGCTACATTTTTACATCTTGGCTTCAGCCAGCGGGTCGGCGTGGCGGTGCACCAGCTTCCACGCATCCCGCTCTCGCCGAAACACCTCCGTCACCCGCAAGGTCATGGCCACGGCATCGCTGCGGCCCTTCATGCGTGCCACCGCCTTCTGGTAACCCGTCCAGTAAGCCACGCTGTCGCCCGCCGCCATCTCGACGACTTCGAGCTGGGTCGTGCCTATGGGCTCGAACACCAGGGCGTCGCGCTCATAACGCGCCCAGACCTCCTGCGTCCCCTTCACCATGCCGCCGCCCGGGCCCATAAAGGTGGCCGGGGATTCCAGCGCGACGATGTGCGCCAGCGGCCCGGCATTGCCGCTCACATACGCGACCGCGGCCTGCTGCCGCTCTTTCATAAAGGTCTTGAACTCCTGCTGTGCTTTGTGAGAGGTAGTAGTAGCCATCTTGCTGCTCCTTGTCAAAAGGCCAAGGTAAGACCGGCGCGCGAAGCGCCGCGTAGGACAAGGGATCAGCGGCTTGAGGTTCCCTGCTCGGCGTGGAGAAAGCTACCGGCGCTAGTGCGGCGCTTTGGCGTCAGTCAAGGGGTCGGCATGCCGGTGTACCAGCTTCCACGAATCCCCTTCGCGCCTGAACACCTCCGTCACCCGCAGCTTGTTCGCCACCGGTTCGGCCTGGCCCTTCATGCGCGCCTGCGCCTGTTGAATGCCCGTCCAGTAGGCGACGGTGTCGCCCGCCGCCATGTCGATGATCTCGAGTTCGGTCGTGCTGCCCGGCTCAAACCGGCCGGCATCTTTCTCATAACGCGACCATACGGCTTGGGTGCCCTTCACCACGCCGCCGCCCGGGCTCATAAAACTGGCCGGCGACTGCTGCGCCACGATGCGCCCCAGCGGACCCGCGTCGCCACTCACATACGCGGCGGCGACCTGCTGCCGCTCTTTCATAAAAGTTTTGAAATCCTGCTGCTGTTGGCTCATGGTGTCTCTCCTTAAAAGGACACGCTAAGCCCGCCGCATGGGGCGGCCGCGTAGGACAAGGGAGGAGGGGGAAAGCGGAGAAATCGCACTGCGTGGGTGTTTTGGTGAATATTCACCTGCAAAACTCCCGTGAATACGTACCTTCTCGCTACCTAGCCCGCAGAAGCACCCTAGCTTCGCCACACATTCATAGCCATGATGTTGTGACAAATTGTTAGGAACTGGGACGGATCGCTATGAAACACAAATTGCCGGAAAACCATGGGCTATCGGAGTCGGCGCTCAAGAATCTACTTTTTGAGGAAAACGGGGAGCCTGCTCTCAGTGATGTGCAATATGCAGCACTGGAGGCTGGCGTCGGTCATGGCAAGAGCATGCTCGTTGTGTCGCCTACCTCTACCGGCAAAACTCTGATTGGCTTATGGGCGATTTCCAGGAGTCTCGAGGCGCATTGCAGGACTGTCTATCTAGTTACTCATCGAGCTTTGGCTAAGCAAAAGTTCGAAGACTTCAAATCACAACTGCTAACGCCATATCTCGGCGACAACAAAAGTTCGCTGGTCATTGCCACCGGCGACTACGTGGAAGATGCCGAGGGAAACTCACCAGCAGATCCTTTGCAAGCGCCGTTATTAGTAGCCACCTATGAGAAATTTTTGGCGCTACTCTCGGCTTCAGGCGTACCTAGTGATATGAGAGACACCGTAATAGTCTGTGACGAAATCCAGTTGCTCGGAGATTCGAATAGAGGTCAAAGCGTGGAAGTTCTGCTGACCTTGCTACGAAATGCCGGATGGCAACAGTTCGTGGGCCTATCAGCGGTCCTTAAACCAAAAGATGCAGGTGAGTTGGCAAATTGGCTCGGAGTGGAGCTAATTATTCAACATCGTCGAGAGAAGCATTTGCGGTATGAATGTTGGACTGCGGATCGGATGCTAACGGTCACCACGGAGGATCCAGATGAAGTCATTGATGGCCGCCCCTTGCCCGCCGGCGCAAGGCAAGACCCCATTGCATGTGTGATCAGCCTTTTGAAGGAGAAGAATCCGCCAACTCCAATCATCGTCTTCTGCATGAAAAAACAAGACACCTTTGATCTTGCGACCAAACTTGTCGAAACCATGCATGCCGGAAAAAAAGGCCAGTTGTCTCTTGCCTTCGATGGCCTTCCTGAAACTTCGGCAAATACCTTTTTAGCTGGAACTTTAGAACACCGGATAGCAATTCATACGGCCGATCTCATGGATGAAGAAAGGAACGTTATCGAGAAGCATTTGCTCGACGGAAAATTGGACGTTGTATTCGCTACCTCAACGCTAGCGGCAGGGGTGAATTTTCCGCTTGGGGCCGCCGTCTTCGCAGACTGGTCGCGATGGGATGGAAATAGGAAAACTTATGTGCCCATAGAAACTTCGGAGTTTCATAACATGGCAGGGCGCGTTGGCCGAATGGGTTTTACACACGACCAGGGAAGAGTCATCCTTTTCTCCTCTGCTCTGCAATTAAATCTCGCAAAAAAATTCCTAGCTCTTAGCGAGCTTGCAACAATTGAACCAAGAGTCACACCCGCTCGATTCAATCAACTTTCACTTCAACTTGTTTCATCAAATTTGTGCAGCAGTCGCGCTGATCTAGAGAAGTTGATATGCACTACGTTCAGTGCACTCAGAGAGGAGGATCGAAATCTCACCGCATTTAAGACTTGGCCAACAAAAATTAGCTCTGCCGTAGATGGGCTGTTGGCAAAGGGGTTCTTACTTGAAACAAGTGCCGGGGCTTTGGTTGCGACCTCCATTGGCCGAGCTGTAGGGCATAGCGGTCTCCTTCCAGAGACCGGGGTATTTTTACTCGACTATATGGTCAAGCATGCTCCATACCTGAACAAGCTTCTACCTTCGTCGGATGGAAAATCCGACACTCTGCAATTTGCAATGCTTCTTTTTTCATGCTGCCTGTCAAGCCCCGAGTTTCGACCGCAAGGCGGAGTAAAGCCAACCAGATTCCTCCCTTATCCGCTTCAAAATAGAGTGCTATTCGATCCTGAAAAGTATGCCGACCATCTCGCTGAGCCCGTTTGGCAAGCGGATGTTCTTCCAATTAACTCCGCGTGGCTTTGCTGCAAATGGATTGATGGAGCAGAAGTCAAAGAACTCGAGCATGAGGCGCCTCAACTAAGTGCCGGCATGCTAACGGAGATGTACCGTAATCTCGCGTGGGTGTTGCAGGGTTTTTCAGGAATTGCAACCGCCGCTGCAGACAAGCGCGTTCCAACTGGAAGTCGTCCTGCTTCGTTGAGAACCTTTGATGCTTTACTTGACGCAATCGGTAAGCTACCAAGAGCAATAAGACGACTGAGTTTTCGTGTTCAAGAAGGACTACCGGATGACGTTCTTTGGTTAACCGGCCTTTGTCCGCCAGGGTCACCCTACCGCCTAGCTAGGCACGAAATCCTAGTGCTACGCAAAAAAGGTATGGCAACACCGGCAACTCTGATGTTGGGAACTGCTGGTGCGGATGCGATTCGAGAAGAAGCATTCGCGAAGGCAAAGCCTAGCGCTAAAGCTAAGGCGAACTGGGTTAGAGATGCCTGCCGAGACTGGAAAGTTAATCAAAGACAGCGGACCGCTGAGCGACATATAAAGCGCGCGAAGAATTGCGCTCGAGTTGATCTAGTGGAAATGTTTTATTCAACAAAAGGAACGGCCTTCGAACAAGCGCTCGAGAATGTCCTACGATTTCTAAAAATCGACTTTATAAAACTCGACGACAAAACCAAAACGGGGGCGCCAGATTACTTGCTTTGCCTCAAAAATTCCCCTCCACTTGTTTTGGAGCTTAAGACCAAAGAAGGAAATGGACTAGTCGACTACAACAAGGCAACCGAAGTGCTCGCGGCATCGGAGATACATGGCCACAAAGATGCCTTTTGTGTAACTCTGTGCCACCCGGGCGTTGATCCAAGCGTGCCACCAGTTATAGCCGCCTGCGGTAGATTGAGCATAGTTGAGAGCAATGATCTAGGTGAAGCCTTGATACGCACTTGTGAGTCGGTGTTAACGGAAGAACAGCTTTGGCGTTGGCTTGCAACCCCCGGACAGGCTCTTTCAATAGATCTGCCATATAGGGAGTATGGTTAAGCGCGCCTTCCAAGTACTAGGGCACCCCAGATGAACACAACAGTCCTCGGTGATACGTTAGAGAATAAAATTCACGCGCTTTTTCTTTCAGAGATCGAGAATGATCGGTTTTGGGTCAAGAGAGATTGCTGCAAAATTTATAGAAAGAAGGGCTATCACTCAAAAGATCGCGGGAAAAAAATTGTGTTCGATATCTCTATCGAAGTATTTACTCCAGGTCGCGATGAATTTTCTTTTGTAATTCTGATCGAGTGCAAAAATTACAACCATCCGGTTCCTGTGGATGACGCAGAAGAGTTTTTTGCAAAAGCACAGCAAATATCAGGCGCTAACGTCAAATGCGTTGTAGCGAGTACCAATTCTTTTCAAGCCGGGACTCGCGCCTTTTCTAAATCCAAGGGCATCGGGTTACTTCGATACTTTGACAATCAATCCTTCAAATGGGAGCTTGATCGTTCGGCCTCTGGTACGGCAAGAACGACCAATGCCGAAGCATCAGTTGCAGCGGAATACGGTCTTGCGGGAGAAGACTTCACCAGCAACTTCTTCGATCTTTATTGTCAGTCGACGGCGAGAAATACTAACTCTCTATGGGACTTTGTTGAAGACTTCGTGTTAGAAACTTCACTTACGAGAACACAGATCGGGGAGATCGGGAATCGTAGAGACGGCCTCAAATGCCAAGTTAAGTATTTGGAAAAAGATGAATTGGAAAATCGTGCATCTTCAATACTGCTTGATGTAGGTTATTCCACAGGACAGGTTTCCTTAAATGCTCTGTGCGATCTTGAAGAAACTAAACATGGTCTTAAGGTTTTAAAGAACGTCGCTGCACCTGACCACCTTAGTACGTTGCCTCCGCTTGGTCGAATCACGTTCGATCCGCTTGAAATTCAGATTTTTCGGCAGCCAGAAGATGCGCCCTATGGACGTGAGCGATTCACGCTAGCCCACGAATTAGCGCATCACTTTCTCGATCATTCAAAATACATGTCGCGTGAATACTGCGACGAAAGCGATTTTTCACCGAGCGGGGGTTTTATTGCCGCGGGGACTTACATAGGAAGAATGGAGTTTCAGGCAAATTTTCTTGCGAGTTGCATCCTAATTCCAAGAATCAACGTCATTGCCGACTTTCGAGAACTAATTAAAGAGTTGAATATTCCGAATAAGGGTTACGGAACTCTTTTTGTTGATAAGCAACCCTGCAACTTAGAAAGTTATGAAAAGATAACTACCCATCTAATGCAACGTTACGGCGTGTCTAGAAGAGCCATAACCATTCGGCTGGAAGACCTGGGATTGCTGGTAGATGCTCGACTACGTTCTTTTCAGACAGTTCAACGAGCTTATGAAGCTTGGAGTGAGGCGGTTCGATAGGCGCGAAGGTTATTAGTTAAGTTTTAATCGCTGACTTCTGTGTTGAGCCCATGAGTCGAACTACCATCAGCAGCTCAACAGTCATCACACCCATTGGCGCCTCTCTCCCAGCCCCCCATGCCCCACGCCGTCTCCCGCCTGCGCACCGCCCGCCTGGCGCGCGCTTCCAAGCCTTTTCTCGCTCGCGGCGGCCCGCGCAATGAACGTTGTGCCGCTTGCCGGCTGATTCCCAGCCATTGCATGTGTGCCTTGCGGCCGGCCGTGCCTGAAGTACGTGCTGGTGTGTGCTTGGTGATGGCGGATATTGAGGCGCTCAAGCCCAGCAACACGGGCTGGCTGATTGCTGATGTGGTCCCCGATACCTTTGCGTTTGAGTGGGCGCGCACCGTGGTGGACCCAAACTTGATTGCCTTGCTGGCGGACCCGCAGTGGCAGCCTTACCTGGTCTTCCCCGGCGAGTTTGTGGCGGCGGAGCGGGTGGTGACGGAGGTGTTGCCTCCTGATTCAAGCGATGGCAAGCCGGCCAGGCGCCCACTGTTTGTGCTGCTGGACGCGACCTGGCCCGAGGCGCGAAAAATGTTTCGCAAAAGCCCTTACCTCGACAAGCTGCCGGTGCTGAGTTTGCAGAGCGAACAACTCTCGCGCTACAAGTTAAGGCGCTCGCAGCGCGACGAGCACTTCTGCACCTCGGAAGTGGCGGCTTTGTGCCTGGCGCTGGCTGGGGAGGTCCATGTGGCCGAGACGCTGGAGGCTTACCTTGATGTGTTCACCAACCACTACCTAAAGGCCAAGCAGCAGCAGCCGCTGGATCTGGAAGATGCGGCGCACCAGCGACTGCGCGGCCTGCGTTTGCCTGGCTAGCGCCCTGGTGCCGCATAGTTCACACTGTCACAAAAAACAACCCAATACCTGGCCATGAACCGACTCCCATATTTGCGCAAGCGGCCTTCGGCAGCGGATGAAAGCGAAGGCCTGGGCTGGCGGCTATTGGCCGCGCTGGTAGCCGTGCCGGTTTTTGAGGCTTCGCTGCTCCTTGGCATGTACTTGGTGTATCCGTCGCGCGGCATGGCCTATGTGTTCTTGTCGATTCCGCTGTGGGTGCATGGGGTGTATCTGGGGGCAGCCTCCCTCACAGGGTTGCTGTTTGGTTTCAAAGGCATCACCAGCCTGCTAGGCCATCTGTTCTTCACGCACCATGAAAACGAAAGAAACCGACTGGTGACGGCCTTGCTGTGGGGTGGGCTGCTAGGCCTGATTTTTGTGGCCTCGCACTTTGCCGCGTAGCAGCCACCGCCGCTGAGCCGGGAAGACGCAGCGCACCAGCGTTTGCGCGGCTTACGTTTGTAGACAAGTCTCGGGGCGCGGGCACTGGCAGCCAAGCGCTTGCCCGGCGCACAATGGTTGCCCTTCGAAAGGGTCATGCCCATGGTGAACGAAACCTCTCCTTCATTTCGAACGATCTGCTGGCAGCCCACGTGGAACCCTGCTTCGCCGGGCCTGGGGCTGGAGCATTTGCTGCTGGCGCAGGGCCAGGCCGACAGCGTGGTGCTGGCGGTCGATGAAGATGACGAGCCCTTCCGCCTGGCCTACAGGCTTTACTGGGACGAGGCCTGGCAGCTTCGCAGTGCTGACTTCTTTCTGGCCAAAGCCGGCATCAACCGGCTGCTGAGTCTGCGCACGGACGGCAAGGGCCATTGGCAGGATGGCGAGGGCCGGCCGCTGGCTGATCTGGACGGATGCCTGGACATCGACATCTGGCCCACGCCTTTTACCAACAGCTTTCCCATTCTTCGCGAGCCCCTGGCGGTGGGGGAGCGGCGCAGCTTTCGCATGGCCTGGGTGCTGGGGACGGAATTGACGGTGAAGCCACAGCCACAGGCCTACACGCGCGTGCGCGACAGGCTCTACCTTTTCGAGAACCTGGATGGGAGCGGCTTCAAGGCTGAGCTGCCGGTGGATAAAGACGGCATCGTGCTGGACTATCCGGAGCTGTTCCGGCGCGTGAAGGCCTGAAGTCCTGAAACAGGCGCTCGCGCTTGCACCCGGGCGCGCGAGCCGGCAGGCCCGCTTGTCCCCGCGCCTGAAATCATCCGCTTACTGGCAGCCGCCTTGATCCAATGAACAGGTGGAGCGGAGAATCGTGCCGGCGCCAAAGTCCAGCGGCGCCTTCATCTTCTGCAAGTCGGCCAGGGAGCGAAGCAGTGTATTGCCGGCCGGCAGTGACTTTTCTTCACGGCTGCCGCCATTGGCCAGGTCACCTTCTGCCGCGGCGATGACGCTGGTCAGCCGCGAAGCATCGGAGCCGGCAAGGCTTCCTGCAGCAGCTGCGGGTGCCACCGGCGGTGGCGGCGGCTGGACGATGGTGCCGGTGGTGGCGATGGTGACGCCTCCTGTCAGGGTGCCCAGGAAGCTGATGTTGCCGCCGCCGGTGCTGGTCACATTAACGCCGGGTGACACGGTCACGTTGTCGCCGTAGCTTTGCGCGCCGGTGGTTTTGACGTTGCCGCCCAGGCTGGTGGTACCGCCGGCGTTGGTGGTCAGCGAGGTCAGCGCGGTGCTTGCCCCGACAGTGCCGCCAAAGCTGGTGGCACCCGTCGTGTTCACCGTCAATGTCTGCGGGCCGTTGACGGTGCTGGCAAAGCCGATGGCGCCGCCGCCGGTACTGGCCAACACCGCGTTACCCGTCAGGGTGAGGGGGTCGCCGTAACTCTGGGCGCCGGTGGTGGTGACGTTGGCTCCGATGGAGGTGGTACCTGCCGCATTTGTCGCCAGGGACGCCACGTTGACGGCGCCGCCGAGGGTGGTGGCGCCGCTGCTGTTGATCGTCAAAGCCTGTGCGCCGCCCACCGTGCCGGTGAGGTTGACGCTGCCAGCGGCAAGCGTGGTGGCCGCACCCAGGGTGACAGGGCCGTTGTAGGTTTGCGCGCCGGTACTGGTGAGGGTGCCGGAGAGGGTTGTGCCCGCCCCGCCGTCGGTGATGGTGCCGGTGACACTGCCGCCGTTGCCGGCGATGGTGTTGGCCACGGCCGCCCCTTGCAGGTTGGCAACGCCGCTGTAGGCAATGCCTGCGTCGGCCGTGCCGCTGTTGGCGCCGGTGAGGCTGAACGCCGCACTGGTGAGGGTGGTGTTGGCGCCGTTGCCTATGAAGGCTTCAATGCCGCTGGTGCCTGCCGAGCCCGTGGCCACGCCGGTTTGCGTGTTGATGGCCACAAGCCCTGTTTTCGCGCTCAGGTCAACCGTGTCCACCGAGGCCGTTGCGCCGCCTGCAACCGTTCCGGCAACAGAGCCCGCATCGGCAAAGGTGAAGGTGTCGGCGCCTGTGCCGCCCGAGAGGTTGCTGATGGCGCTGAAGCCGGTGCTCGTATTGAGCGTACCCGTATCGGTGCCCGTGACGGCCCAGGCGTTGGTGCCGTCGGTGGTGGCCAGTGTGTTGGTGCCGCCGCCGCCTGCAATGGTGCCGTTGAAAGTGGGCACCGAGGCTGCAAGGGTGAAGGTGTCATTGGCCGAGCCGCCGGTCAAGGTGTTGATGCCGGTAAAGGTAAGCCCGTCGCCATTGCCGGCGTTTGCGCCCGTCAGGGTGTAGGACGCAGCGGTGTTGCGGCCGGTGAGCGTATTGGTGCCCGCGCCGCCGGAAACGGTTGCGCTGAAGGCGGGCGCACTGCTGAAGTCGAAGCTGTCGGCGTTGCTGCCACCGCTGATGGTGGTGCCTGCGGTGGACGCAATGGCGGCCGTGGTAGTAAACGCGCCGGCGGTTGAGCCACCAATGCCGAGTGCTACCGTGCCACCCGCCCCGTTGGCGCTGACGGCAGCGCCCAGGGTGATGTTTTTGCCTGCACTCATGGCCACGTTGCCGAGCGTTGCCGTTACCGTGCCGCCCGCGGCGGAAGTGATGTCGCCGTTTGCGCCCAGGGCGGTCAGCGAGACGCCGGTGGCGCCTTGCACGGCGTTGGCGCCGATGGCCAGGGTGCCGCCGCTGGTCTGAATGCCCACAGTGCCCGAAGTTGCGGTCACGGGGCCAGCCAGGGACAACCCGGAAGCGCTGTCGACCACTGTCACGGCAGATCCGGAAATCGGGCCGAGCGAAGCAATGGCATTGCCGGCGTTGCCGAGATTGAACTGCCCGGTCGCTGTGCCGCGCACCACCGCGGCCGTGAGCGCGCCGGTCTGCGTCAGGGCGCCACTCGTGGTGACGTCAAGCGTTCCATTCAAGGTGGTGGTGGGCAGCGACACGGCCGTGGGGCCGCCGGCAATGGTCAGGTTGTTGAGGTTGCTGATGGCGCCGCCAAAGCTGAGGGGCCCGGTGTTGGTGGTGGTCAAAGACTCGGTGCCGCCGGTGCCGGCCACGGTAGAGCCAAAGTTGATGGCGCCTGAGCCGGTGCTGACCGATGAGGTCCCCGCCAGGGTGGTGGTGCCGCCAACGATGAAGAGGCTGTTGGTGGTGGCGTAGCTGCCGTTCAGGGTGACGTTGTCGCCGTAGTTCTGTAGCCCGGTGGTCGTGACATTGCCCAGGCTTGTCGTGCCGCCGGCGTCCGTCACCAATGAGGCAATGTTGACCGCGCCATTGAAGGCCGTGGCCCCGGTGCTGTTGACGGTAAGGGTGTTGGCACCGCTAACGGCGCCGTTGACGGTGACATTGCTGCCGGCCAGGACGGCGTCGTTGGTCAGCGTGACCGCGCCGTATGTCTGTGCGCCGGTGGTGAAGACGCCACCGCCCAGGCTGGCGGTGCCCGTGCCCGCCACGGACGTCGCGCCGATGGCGGCCGTGGTGACCAGTGCACCGTTGTTCACGACGACAGCAGTGCCACCGCCCAGGTTCTGCGATGCCGCGCCGGTGTTCAGCGTGGCGCCGCCGGCAATCGTGATGGCGGCTCCGGCGCCTGTGAGCCGGTTGGCCGTGTTGCCCAGCGTCAGCGTGCCGGAATTGACGTTGACGGTTGTCACGGCGGCGGTGCCGTTCAAGGTGGACGCCAGCGTGCTGTTCAGCGTGCCGGTGCCAAGGGCGGAGCCCAGGGCCACGGTGCCGCCGTTCATGTTGTAGGTAGTGGCCTGCAGCGTACCGGTTCCCGTCAACGTGCCGTTGATGCCCGCGGTGAGGACGGTGTCGCTGAAGCCGTTCAGGTCCATCGTGCCGCCGGTGGCAATCGTCACGCCGGCCGTGTTGGCGAGGACATTAGCCGCGCCGAGGCGCAGTGTGCCGGTGTTGTTGATGGCGATGGCCGAGGACGCGTTGGTGCCGGTGACCTGGAGTGTGCCGGCATTCACGGTGGTGCTGCCGGTATACGAGCTGTTGCCGGACAGGTTCAGCGTGCCCGTGCCGGTTTTGGTCAGCCCACCGGTTCCCGAAGCAACACCGGAGAAGATGGTGGAGGTGTTGTCGCCACCAGTGGTGAGGGTATTCGTACCCAGGGTCACCGCGCCGGCGCCGGCCAATGAGCCCACCGTCTCGGCGCCCGTCAGTGCCAGCGTCGCGCCTGCGGCAACCGTCGTCGCGGCATTGTTAGCCAGGGCATTCCCGGCCACGCTCAGCGTGCCCGCGCTGACCGTTGTGGTGCCGGTGTAGCTGTTGTTACCCGAGAGTGTCGTGGTGCCCGCGCCCGTCTTGGTCACGTTGCCGCTGCCGCTGACGGCGCCGGACATGACCAGCGTGTCGCCGCCCGCGGTAGTCGCCAGTGTGGCGTCGCCGATCAGGTTGACCGCGCCGGTCATGGTGCCGGTCGTGCCGCGGATGGTGCCGCCGTTGACGCTGACGCTGTTGGCCATGTTCGTGCCGCCAATGAGCACCAGCGTGTTGGATCCGACATCGATCGCGCCAGTGCCCGCGCCGGTGTGATTCCAGACAGTGAAGACGCTGCCGGCACCGATGGTGGTACCGCCGCTGTAGGTGTTGGCGTTGGCGACCATGACGTTGCCGGCCGTCGTCACCTGGTTGGCCCCGCTGATCCTGCCGTAGACGTCCAGGCCGGTGCCGGCGCCGGACAGTGTGGCGTTGCCGGTCAAGGCCACGTTGCCGTTGATCCGACCCGTCCCCGAGGTGTTGCCCAAGGTGCTGCCGCCCGCTGCGGAAATGTTGTTGCTCACCACCGCACCATCGTTCACGAGCAGCGATCCGGTCATGGTGATCGCGCCGCTGCCGACGCCGGCGGCTGGGCCGCTGATGACCAGGCTGCCGGCGTTGACGTTGACGGCACCGCTGTTGGTGTTGTTGGCTGTGAGCGTGAGAGCGCCCGTTCCAACCTTGTTCAAGGCGCCTGCGCCTGAGACGATGCCTGACAGCGTCGTCGAGGTGTTGTCGCCGCCCGCGGTCAGCGCACCGCCGAGAACGACGTTACCCGCACCCGCGATCGAGCCCACCGTCTCGCTGCCCGCGAGGCTCAGCGTCGCGCCTGCAGCCACTGTGGTGGCCGCCGTGTCCGACAGCGACGAGCCGTTCACGCTGAGCGTGCCGGCGCTGACCGCCGTCGCGCCCGTGAAGGTGTTGGCACCCGAGAGGGTCATGGTGCCTGCGCCGAGTTTGGTGAGGCCGCCCGTGCCGGAGGCAATGCCGGAGTAAGTGGTGGAGGTGTTGTCGCCACCGGTGGTGAGGGTGTTCGCGCCCAGGGTTACCGTGCCGGCGCCGGCCAATGAGCCCACCGTCTCGGCGCCCGCCAGTGTCAGCGTCGCGCCCGCGGCAACCGTCGTCGCGGCATTGTCAGCCAGGGCATTCCCGGCCACGCTCAGCGTGCCCGCGCTGACCGTTGTGGTGCCGGTGTAGGTGTTGCTACCCGTGAGTGCCGTGGCGCCCGCACCCGTCTTGGTCACATTGCCGCTGCCGCTGATAACGCCGGACATGACCAGCGAGTTGCCGCCCGCGGTGGTGGCCAGCGTCGCGTCGCCGATCAGGTTGACCGCGCCGGTCATGATGCCGTTCGTGGCGCGAATCGTGCCGCCGTTGACGCTGGCGCTATTGGCCACCGTCACGCCTTCCACGCTCAGGGTGTTCGCGCCGACTGCGATAGCACCCGTGCCGGCGGCCGTGGCGTTGCCCAGCGTGAGCTGGCCGTTGCTGATGGTGGTGCCGCCGCTGTAATTGGATGCACCAGCCAGGGTTTGATTGCCCGTGCCCTGCTTGATCAAGCTACCGGGGCCAGAGATGGCGCCCGAGAACGTGGTCGAGCTGTTGTCGCCGCCGGTGGTGAGGGTGCTTGCGGCCAAGGTCACCGTGCCGCCAGCGCCGGCCAGCGAGCCAATGACTTCACTGTTATTCAGTTGTAGCGTTCCGGCGTTCACGACGACAGCGCCCGCGTTATTGATGGCGTTACCGCCATTCAACTGAAGCGTGCCGCTGTTGATGGTGGTCGCACCGGTGTAGGTGTTGGCACCCGAGAGCGTCACGTTCCCGGCGTCGACCTTGGTAACGGTGCCTGTACCCGTCGTAATAGCCGACCCAATCTGGATATTGGCGTTGCCACCTAGAGTCAGCGCGGTGTTGGTTCCCGTGATGCCGCCGTTAATGCTCAACGTGCTGGAATCCGAATTGATGCTGCTCGCTCCCGCCAAGGTGATCGCGCCCGTCAAGGTGTTGGCGCCGGCGACGTTGCGGATAGCGCCTGTGTTGCTGATGCCGGTGCCGGTGGCTGTGATGGCCTCGCCTACCGTGATGCCGCCCTGCAGCTGCAGCGCGGCGCCGGAAGCAATGGTGGTGGCGCCGCCCGTGGTGCCAAGAGCGGTGGCGTGCTGGATGTTCAAGACACCGGCGTTGATGTTGGTAGCACCCGTGTAGGTGTTGGCGCCCGACAGCGCGACAGTACCGGAGGTGTTTTTAGTCAATGCGCCGGCACCCGCAAGGATCGCACTGACCGTGCCAGATTCAACCGTGTAGCTGCTACCGGTGAGCGTACCGCCAACGCCGGTGATAGCGCCGCTGGTGAGCGTGACATTGGCAACCTGGTCGCTGAAACCGTCGATGGCAAACGTGCCGCCATTGACGGCAATGGTGGCTGTGTTCGCCAGCACATCGCTGGCGCCGAGAGCCAGCGTGCTTCCCGTATTGACTGTGTAGGCGGTCGAGGCTTGCGTGTTGCTGGCCCGCAGCGTGCCGCCGTTGACGTTGGTCGCGCCGGTGTAGGTATTGGTTCCGGCGAGGGTCACCGTTCCGGCCCCTGTCTTGGTGAGACTTCCTACGCCAGCCGCGACACCATTGACCGTCAGGGCGTCGCCAGCCAGCGCGGCATCAACCGTGCCTGCGCCGGCGAGGGTCAGGGTCAGGTTGCCGTTCAGGGCCGCGCTTGCGCCGGTGCCCCGGACCGTGCCGTTACCCACGCTCACATTGTTGGCAACCGCGACGTTGGCGATGTTCAGGGTGTTCCCGCCGACCGCGATGGCACCCGTGCCGGCGGCCGTGGCATTGCTTAGCGTGAGCTGGCCGTTGCTGATGGTGGTGCCGCCGTTGTAGCTTGAAGCGCTCGTGAGGGTGAAGGTGCCGCCACCTTGCTTGATCACACCGCCGCCACCCGTGATGATGCCGGAGTGGGTGGTCGACGTGTTGTTGCCACCCGTCGTCAGGGTGTTTGCATTCAACACGACGACGCTGGAGAGCGAGCCCGCGAGTGAGCCGATTGTTTCGCTGTTCACCAGATTGAGCACACCAGGGCCGTTCAGAACCACGCTGCCGGCGTCATGAATCGCAAGGCCCCCCGCCACGCTCAGGACGCCGGCGTTGACGTTGGTCACGCCGGTATAGGTATTGGCACCGGAAAAGATAAGCGTGCTCGAGCCCAACTTGGTGACCCCACCCGTCCCCGTGCCGATCACCCCGCTGACCGTGGTGGTGACGCCAGTGTCGTTGAAGGTGAGGTTGTTGGTGCCGGTGATGTTGCCGGCTAGCGTGAGCGATCCGAGGGATGCGTTGGTGATGGTGGAGGCGCCACTCAGGTTGATCGCCCCGGTCAATGTTGCCGTGTCCACTCCCGCGATGCGGATTGCGCCCTGGCCCGTGTAGCCCGTGCCGGTGATGTCAAGCGCTTCCGCGCTGGTCATGTTCCCCAGACTCAGGGTTGCGCCGGAACTGACAGTCGTGCCGGCCGCGGCGCTTCCCAATGCGTTGTTGTTGTTCGCTGCAAGCGTGCCGTTGGAAACCAGCGTCGCGCCGGTATAGGTGTTGGCGCCGGACAGCGTCACGGTGCCGGTGCTCGTCTTGGTCAGGCCGCCCGTACCGGCAAGGATGGCGCTGATGCTGCCGCTTTCAACGGCAAAGCTGGTGCCGGTCAGCACGCCGCCGGCACCGGTGATGTTGCCGTTCGTGACGGTGACGGTGCCGACGGTGTCGCTGAACGCGCCCATCGCGAAGTTGCTGTTCGCGTCGATGACGACGTTGGTCGTATTCCCGATGACGTTGGAGGAGGCCAATGTGACGGTCTTGCTCGAACCCGTGTTGATGTTCAGGTTCGCTGCAGTGAGGTTTGCTCCGGCGGCCAGGCTGGTGTTGGCGAAGAGGTTGATGTCGTTCAAAGCCGTCACGGGGGCTGCCACCACATTGACAGCGGAGGCGGAGTCGGTCGAAATCGAGACGTAGTTGCCGCTCAATGCAGCATTGACCGTCACCTTGCCTGCAGCGTTGGGTGAGCCGCTGGCGATCTTGCCGGCCTCAAGCGAAATAATGCCGGTACCGGTGGAAATCGCCGCGTTGACGTTGACGTTATTGCCCGCCTGGGCAACAAAGTTCTGGTTGGTCAGGGTAACGGCGGTGTTGACGGTAATGTCATTCGTTGCCTGCAAGAGAATGGCGGCATTCAGCCCCGCCAGGTTTGAGGCCTTGATGTTTGTGGTGGCGCCGGGATTGTCTGTAAATGCTATGGTCGCGGGGGTGGCGGCGCCACCGTTGCCAACGACGATGTCCAGGGGGTCAAGCAAGAGCGTGCCCAAGTCCCCGGCCGACGCGCTCAGATCAGCACCGCCCGTGAACTCCAGCGTCTGTTTACCCGACACTTCGGCAAACCCGCCATTGCCGCTCACCGCCCCGCCCGTGGCCTTGATGTTGCCCGCATAACGCGTGGTGCCGTCGGCCCACACGATAACCTTGCCGCCGTCGCCGGTGGTTTTGGCGCTGGCGTCGATACTGGCATCGCCACTCACGAAGGTGACTTTGGCATTGCGCTCCGTCCCCTTGCCCTGGAAGTTGCCGCCCACCAGCACCGTGCCGCCGCCCGCGTCACCGCTGGCGTCGATTCTTGTTCCGTCCATCAGCCCCACGCGCTCGCCCAGCACCTTGACGGTGCCGCCGGTTTCGCCCGCCTGTGCGCCCCTGGCCTCCAGCGTGCCGCTGACCTTGACGATGCCGGAAGCTCCGCCGTCCAGCACGATGGTGCCGTTCTGGTTGGAGATGGAATTGGCGCGGATCACGCCGCTCTGGTTGATCACGGTGGAGAAGGTGTCGCCCAAGGACGAAACCAGCACCGCGGCCTTGCCGCCGTCCACCATGATGGTTCCCGTGTTCGAGGCCACCGCATCGACCGCTGCCGCGTCAACCGAAAATTTCACCAGGCCGCCGCCCGTGGGATCGACGCTGACGCGCGAGCCGGCCAGCAGCCCCACGGAGCCGCCGGGCGCCGAGATGGTGCCGTGGTTGGCAACGTTGGGAGCCGCCAGCACCACGTAGCCGCCCTGGATATTTCCGTAGTTCACGACGCTGCCGGCGGTGCCGCCGGACTGGTTGAACTGGTATTTGCCGGCCATGAAATCGGCGTTGCTCAGGTTCAGGCTGGACGCTACAAGGCCGCCCACATTCACTTGCGCGCCCGGTGCAAACACCACGCCCGCGGGGTTGAGCAGGAAGACCTGGCCGTTGGAAGTCAGGCTGCCGTAGATGGAAGAAACGTCACCGCCCCACACCCGGTTCAAGGCCACCGAAGCCGCGTTGGGCTGGATGAACTGGACCGACTGCCCCTGGCCGATGCTGAAGGCCTGCCACCCCAGCACGGCCTTGGACGTCGTCTGGTTGATCACCATGGAGGACGCGGTAGGGGTGCTGACCGTGGCCGCTCCGGCCTCGAGCACGGCGCCCTGCGGCAGTGCCCTGGCCAGCGAAGGCAGGGTCACTGAGAGCACGGCCACCAGCAAATGCGAAAGCCAGGGCCCCGTGCGGATGCGGTAGGTTGCCCTGAGCTTTCGCGAAAGACGGACGACCACCGTACGAACGGAAAAACGGTAACGGCGAACGCGCGGGGCTTGGCAGGGGGTCATGGGTATCTCCAACGTAAGGAGTGCACTGGCTAAAAGAAAAGAAGAGAGAAAGAGAGGCTGGGGCTGGCTGCGGCTAGCTGCGGTTGGCTATGGCCTGTGCGGCTAGAACCACTTCTGGAGGGACAGCCAGAGCCGCGGTTTTTTGTCGGGCTCCATCGTGGGCACCGCGCTGCCGGTGCGCCAGGCAAGGTGGCTGCTGACCAGGTAGTCGCCCACCGTGCCCGCGGACAGGCCGATACCGGCGGAGCTGAGCGTCTGGGTAGCCGGCGTAGCGAAAGGAGAACCTGCACGGTTGAACCTGACCTTGCCCCAGTCGTAGAACACGGAGCCGAAGAGCGGGATTTTTGTGCCCAGGTCGGGCAGCTGGTGGCGGTATTCGACAGTGACGATTGCGCCGTTGTCCCCGAGTGCCTCGCCGATGGGGTAGCCGCGCACGCCGGTGGGGCCGCCCAGCGAGAACTTTTCCGCGGAGGTCAGGTTTTTGGAAGCGTACTGCCCTTGCACCGCGACATTGACACGCCCGGCTGCCGACACAAACATGGTGCGTTGCAGCTCAACGTTGACCTTGCTGAAGGACCCCGCCGTACGCAGGCCGAAGACGCTCTGGTCAAGCGCCTGGGTGGCCGCATCCATGCGTAGCGATCCGCGGGTAAGGCTCACCGCGTAGCTGCTGAATGCGTCGGAACCCATGTGGTCGATGAAATTGCCCACGACACCCAGCCGCAGGTTATGGATCCGCCTGTCGTTAGCGGTGGCGGGCGTGGTGGTCCGGTCGGCAAGGGTCTTGCGCTCGGCGGAAAGTTCGGCGTAGAGGTTGGCTGTGCGCGAGCGGATGATGGGCTGCGTGACCGAGAAGGCCAGCACGTCCACCTGGCCGCTGGCGCCGAGGGCGGCGAACTCCTTGCCCAATGTGTATTCAGCACGGGCCGCATTGACGCCCAGCCTGGTGGCGTAGCCGCCGACGGTGGTGCTGTAGCCGAGACGGTAGAGCTCCGAGCCGGAACGCTCGGAGACCTGCGCGCGCGCCGACAGCACGTCGCCGCGGCCGGTGAGGTTGTTGACGCTGGCATCGACATAAGTGCGTATGCGCCCGGCGCTGCGTGCGCCCATGTTGTCCAGCCCGACCACGGCGGCGAACTTCGGGCCCGCGGGCTTGACGCTGACGACGATGTCGGCCTCGCCCTCGGCGGCGCCCGGCTCAACCGTGGCGGTGGCTTCAATGCCGGCAAGGTCGCGCAGCAGCAGAACGGGTTTTTCGAGCTGGTCGACGGTGATCAGGCTGCCCGGTACCAGCTGTGTCTGCACGATTTGCGTGGCCAGTGCTTCCGAAACGCCGGAACCTTCCATGACGACCCGCGCCTTGCCCAGGCGGGCTTCCAGCACCTGGATCAGCACCGTGCCGCCGGACTCTGAAAATTTTTGCGCCGGCAGGTAGGCTTCCGTCAGCAGGTAGCCATGCTCACGGTAGTAGCGCCGAACCGCGGCTGCCGCTTCGAACAGGCCTTCCATGCCGGTCTGCTTGCCGACAAACGGGGCGACTATGCCGGCCAGCTGTGCCTCGTTAAAAACGGTGTTGCCCTGAAAGCGGAAGGCTGCGGGGGTGAGCTGCACGCTCCTGTCGAATCCCGTGGCGGCCGGCGCTTGAGGCACGGCTACCGGAGCAGTGCCCCCGGTGGCGGGAACGGTGGGAATCTGCCGGTTGGGTTCCAGCAGGGTCCCGGCGTCGGGGCGAAGCTGTTGTGCGACTGCAGGCAGGACGTAGAGGGAAGAGACCAGAACAAGCAGTGTTCTGTGGCGGGTTTTGGGGCTGCGCAACAACATTTTCTCTTTCGTACGGAGTGCCGTGGGATCAGAAGAAAGCACTAATCAAGGGCTTCCGATGAGGGTTAAACCCTATCTAAACGTACTATATGTTTCAAAATGTATTTCAGCAATCCCATGATCGTGGGACATACCGTTTCTGCACAACTGTGGCGGGCCGCACTGATTTCCCTCTGAAACGACGTCCTCCGGCTCCAGGAAAACCTGGAAATTGCCCTCGCGCCAAGCCTTACTTCGGCCCTCATTATTTGTATCAATTTGTATCTTCAATCCAACGCCCCGGTGTAATACATTCCATGGCTTCGCCTACCGGACTGACTGCCCATGCGCCCGCTCTCCCTTTCCCCCTCCCAGCCGTTTTGCACCACGCTTGCCGCCGTCGCCCTCGGCTTGCTGCCGCTGGCCGCCGCGCATGCCCTGACCCCGGCTGAACAGCCCTATGTGGGTGAATACAGCCAGAACTCGGTCGATTCGCGTGCGCAGCTGGTGCTGTTGGACGACAACACCTTTTGTTTTGGCTTCAGGGGCGGCTCGATGAACATGCTGGCCGGTGGGCGCTGGCAGGCCGAGGGAAACGGTGTGCGCCTGCAAGAGGTACGGCTGAACGGCGCGGTCTTCCCCGTCTTCCCAATCCCTGGCCGGCCGGTGGCAGGCCAGAAAGAGGGCGTGGAGTTTGACTTTCATGGCCATTCGCTGTCTCGCGCGGTGTCGGTCGCGTTTGCCACGGGCAGCGACGAGGCCTTGCCCACCAGCTTGCGCCGGCTCTTCAAGGACGGCCATAAGGGCTGGTCTTCAAGCTACAAGCTGCCGCCGATGCCGGCGGCGCAGGTGCGCTACTTTTACATCGGCGACGCGGAGGTGGATGCCAACGGAGAGCCCAGGCGGCTGCGCGTGGTGCAGTACCGGCGCGGTGATGCGAACACGCTGCGCGTGGGCTACGACCCCGCCTTTGGCAGCCCGCCGCTGAACATGTCGGCCACGCTGAAAGACGATGTGCTGTTTATGGACGGCAGCCGCTTTGGCGAGCGCAAGGAGGTGCCGGAAAAAGCCCTGGAAAAAATACGCTCAGCCTGTAAACGCCCGCTGCAGGCCGAAGCCAGGCGCCCCGCGGAAGGGGGCGGCGAAGAAGCAAGCGCGGCGGCCGGAAGCTCGACGTCGGTGAAACCGCCGCCGCTGGTGCCGCTGAAAACCTTTTACCTGCCGCTGGCGGCGATACAGGACACGCCTTACTTTCTGGACGGGGACAAGTAGACGGGCAACCCTGCCCTACTTGAAGCGCTCCACCCCAAAGTCCGTCACAACCCGGCTTGCTGGATCATGCCGGCAACAAAGTCGATGAACGCTCTTACCTTGGCCGGCACGTGGTTCCGGCTGGGGTAGTAGACGTAAAGGGGGAAGGTCTCGCCAGGCCAGTCCGCCAGGACCGGCTCCAGTGTGCCCGCACGCAGGTGCGTGTCGATCCCGAGGTCGATGACCTGGGCGATCCCGTAGCCCGCAAGGCAGGCCCCAATTTTGGTTCCGGCATCCGTGACGGTCAGGTTCCCGGTCACGGCCACTTTGACCTTCTCATTGCCGCGCCAGAACTCCCAGTCGAAGGGCCTGCCGGTAGCCGGGTCGATGGCCTGGATGCATTCATGGCCGTCATTGACCAGGTCCTTCGGCGACTTCGGCCGGCCGCGTTGGTCCAGGTAGGACGGCGCGGCGACAGTCAGGACGCGCGGACTGTAGAGCCTGCGGCAGACCAGGCTTGAAACGGATGGCGGCCCAAACCGTATCGCGAGATCAAAACCGTCGCTCACCAGGTCCGAGAGATCGTTCCGGGTCTCCAGCTTCAATTGAAGAGCCGGGTGGTCCTTCAGGAACCGGGCCAGCTCGGGTGCCAGCACAAGGCGGGCGAACGCAGCATCGCAGGCCACACGGAGTGTTCCGTTGACGGCCGAGGTCTCGCCCGAGGCGCCGGCAGCCGCCTCTTCAATCCCCTGGAGCAAGGGCAGCACCTTTGACAACAAGGCATGCCCTGCGTCGGTCACTTCAACGTGCCGGCTGGTGCGCTGCAAAAGCTTCGCGCTCAGGCGGTCCTCCAATCGCTGGACAGCGCGGCTCACCGCGGGCTGGGTTTTGCCGAGGCGGGATGCGGCACGGCCAAAGCTTTTTGATTCGGCTACGGCAGCAAGGGCAAGCAAGCCACTCACCAATCCTCCATCGAGGTCTTCCATGATCTATGTGTTCCTGTAATGGCAGCGATAAGCGATTCGCAGTAGCCGGCGACGAGGGAATTCTTCACTATACGGGTCTTTCAATGATGGAAGAAAGCCAGCAATGACCATGACCCAGACCCACGCCGTAGTCGCTTTGATCGAGGACTATTTCAACTTGGCTTATGAGCCGAAGAGCCGCGACTTCAACAAGGTCTTTCACCCGAGCTGTCTTGTCCAGTGGCTTCATGAAGGCCAGCTGAAAACCCTGTCGTCGCCGGACTATGCGGCGCTCATCCACGGGAGGCCGAGTCCCCAATCCACCGGCGCGCCCAAGGATGAGGCGATCCTCTCCATGGAGAACATCTCGGACAGCCTTTCAACGGCAACGGTGAGGGTGCGGATTGGAAAGACACTGTTCAATGATCACTTCGTCATGCACAAGGTGGAGGGCCGCTGGCTGATAAGCACCAAAGCGTCCTTCATCGCGCGTACGTTCGACTGAAGCGCGGAGCTGCGGATGCGCAAGGCCAGGGAAGACACCGCGATGGATGGCACACCGTCGTCGAGTGGAAAGGCAGGCTTTGCCGGAAATGCCGGCAGGCTCCAGCGGACCGGGGCGGGACAGAACTTCGTCAGGTTCACCCTGGGAGAGACGACGGTCATCGCCCTGCGGGACGGCTACGTGGACATGCCCACCACGCGCCTTCGCAAGCCCGACGGGCAGCCGTTCCAGGGAGATCTGCCGCCATCGATCCCGCTGGTGGACGGGAAGCTTCGGCTGTCCGTGAATGCCTTCCTGATCATCGACGGCGAAAACCACATCCTGGTCGACACCGGTGCGGCGGACTCCTGGGAGCCGACGATGGGCGGGCTGCTCCAGTCCATGCAAGAGGCGGGCGTTGATCCCCGCCTGGTGGACACCGTGGCGATTACCCATACACATGAGGACCACGTGAACGGGCTGGTGGCGGCTGACGGCTCGAACGCCTTCCCCAAGCTCAAGCGGCTGTTGATCCCCTCGCAGGCGATACCCCTTTTCGACGGGATAGACCGGCTTGCGCGGTTTCGGAACCTGCGCGTCGCCATCGGCGATGGGTTCAGGATCGGGCGGTCGGTGACGGCGGTGAGCGCGTTGGGCCACGAGCTCGGGCACACAGCCTATGAGGTGAAAAGCGGCGGCAGCACTTTGCTGGTTTGGGGAGATACCGTCCACGTCCCTGCGGCGCAGTTCGACCGGCCCGAGCTGGCCTGGGAGTTTGATGCCGACCAGGACAAGGCGCGCGCATCCAGGTTGCGCCTCTTGCAGCGTTCGGCCAATCCCGGCCACTTCATCGCCGGCGCCCACCTGGAGTTCCCAGGCATCGGATACGTCACAAGGCAAGCCGGCGGGTATCGGTTCACGCCCGTCTGATGAACTGGTGCCTGCGGGCCGGTTCCCGGTTCTGTTGTCACGAACCTGGCTGAGCACTGTTGCGCGCGGCCACCTTCATCGCTTGCGCCCGCGCCCCGCGCCGGGCTTGCCGGTCCACGCCCCCAGGAAAAACATCGAAAAAAGCGGCAGCGCGGCCGTGGCGGACGGGTCGTGTCTGGGCGAGCGGGGGCTTGCTTCGGCGCGGGCAAGGGCTGCGGGCTTCGCGGCTGGGAACGGTGCGGCGTAAGGACGGGCTTGGCGTTTAGTCATCTTGGTGTGTGCGGTTTTGAAAACGGGAAGCAGAGGCGCCGATGGTGGGCGCTTGCTGTCGCCGCGATGTCGCGATGCGTGCTTCCACACCGCATCCCGGCCGCGACATCTCCGCGACAGCGGCGCGGCACAGTGCGTCCAGCCTGGCGGTCCGCCGGCGCCTTTTTTCCAAAAACCGTCCAAGAGGAATTTCCTATGAAGCGCAAATCTGTTGTTGTTCCCGCCGGTGTGGTGTTGCTGTCGGCGCTCATGGGCGCCACGGGCGCGTACGCGCAGCCCAAGCCCGAGCCGGGAGCCTCACCCTGGGGCCTGGGCCTCGGTGTGGCGGCCAGGACCGACATCTACGCGGGGGAAAGCGCCAAGCTGCGCGCGGTGCCGCTGGTCAGTTACCAGGGCGAGAAGTTCTTCTGGCGCGGCATCAGCGGCGGTTACCACCTGCTCAGCCGCGACGGTTTCACATTTGACGCCACGCTGGGCGCCCGGCTGGCCGGCATCAAGAAAGACGATTTCGGCGTGGCCGAGCTTGCGGCCCGGGGCATCAACCGCAACCTGCTGGAAGACCGCGACAGCGGCCTGGACCTGGGGATTGCCGGGTCCTTCAAGGGGCAGATGGGCGTGGTGGAGCTGGCGCTGAAGGCCGATGTGTCGGGCGCGAGCAAAGGCTACGAGGCGTCCGCCAAATACGGTTATCCGCTGCAGTGGGGGTCGACCACGATCACGCCCAACATCGCGGTCAGCCATTACTCGGCCAAACTGGCCAACTATTACTACGGGACGCTGGACACGGAAGTCGCACGCGGTGTGGTGAACTACAAGCCGGGCAGCGCGGTGATCCCGCGTGTCGGTGTGGAGGTGATGCGGCCCTTCGCCGACAAGTGGATTCTGGCGGGCGGCCTGTCTTACAGCGCGCTGCCGAGCAAAATCCGCAACAGCCCCTTGGTGGACAGGGACGCAAATGGGGTAACTTCGGTTTTTGTCGGGGTCTCCCGGAAATTCTGACACCCGCCGCGCAGCGCACCACCGCGCGAAAGAACCAAGATGGACATGATTGAAGGCCCGCTAAGCATCCTGATCGTCGAGGACAACGCGCCCATGGCGGCGAACATCTACGACTACCTGGAAGCCTGCGGCCACAAGCCCGACGCCGCGCCCGACGGCAAATCCGGCCTGGGCATGGTGCAGGCGAACCACTACGACGCGATCGTGCTGGACTGGATGATGCCGCGCATGGACGGCCTGACCATGCTCACGCAGCTGCGGGATGAACTCAAGTCCAGGACGCCGGTGATCATGCTGACGGCCAAGGACCAGCTGGACAGCAAGCTGCAGGGTTTTGAAGCCGGGGCCGACGACTACCTCGTCAAACCCATCGCGCTGCCTGAACTGGAAATGCGGCTGCGCGTGCTGGTGACGCGCAGCCATGCGGCGCAGGCGCCGGGGCAGGTGCTGGAGGTCGGCGACCTGCGCTTCAACCTGCAGTCGCTGGTCGTGACCCGGGGAGACCGCGAGCTGTCGCTGTCACCCATCAAGCGGCAGATACTGGAGGTGCTGATGCGCCGCTCGCCGCACATCGTGAGCCGCGAACACCTGGAGTCTCAGATCTGGGGCGAGCGCACGCTGGACAAAGACATCCTGAGGTCGCACATGCACCTGCTGCGCAAAGAGGTCGATGGCGAGGGCGCGCCGAAAATCCTGCACACCGTGCTCGGGCAGGGCTACAGCTTGCGGGTGCAGGATGGCGAATAAACCGCGCATGTTCGACCTGCACTGGCGCATCAGCGCGCTGTTTGTCGCGTTCGGGGTGCTGCTGGCTTTGGGCGTCACTGTGTCGGTCGGCTTCGGCCAGGTGATGATCACCCACCCGGTGTGGGAGCAGATACTGCGCTCGACCACCCAGCACTACATCGCCGGCAGCACGGGCAACACGCCCGTGCCCTTGCCGACACAGGGCGCCTACAAGGGATGGCACCTCAAGAACGGCGCGGCCTTGCCCGCCGGCATGCCGCCCTACCTGGCCGCGCTGCCCGCCGGGTTCTACAGCGAAGAGGACCTGGACCGGTTTGACGAGTACGACTACGCGGCCCTGGTCACACCGGTCGCGGACGGCCGCGTGGTCACCGTCATCGACATGACCGACATCGAGCAGCTGCAGAACACGGTGGGCGTTGGGGGCTTGATCTTTGTGCTGGTCAACCTGGCGCTGGTCGGAGCCACGCTGCTCTGGCTTCACGGCAGCCTGCGCAAGCCGGCCAGGGCCCTGGCGCAGCGCATGGAAGCGCTGGACCCGGAGCAGCCCTCGCAGCGGCTGTCGGTCGACTACCCGCAGGCGGAGCTGCACGATATCGCGGTGCAGGCGAATCGCCACCTGGAAAGGGTGGAGCGTTTCATCGAGCGGGAACGCAGCCTGCTGGACCAGGCCAGCCACGAGTTCCGCACGCCGGTCGCGGTGATCAGCGGTGCGGTGGACGTGCTGGCGAAGCAGGGCCTTCCCGCGCAGGCCAAAGGGCCGCTGGAGCGGATTCGCGGCACGGTCGACAACCTGACCGAAACCATGGGCGCCCTGCTTTACCTGTCGCGCGAGCCGGACGGCCATGCGAGGACGGAAAGCACCCGGGTCGACCTGATCCTGCAGGAGCTGATGCAGGACCATGAGCACCTGCTGGCCTTCAAGCCCGCGCGCTTTGTGCTGGTGGAGTGCGTGAGCCTTTCCGTCAATGCGCCGGAAGCGATGCTCAGGATCGTCATTGCCAACCTTCTGAGGAACGCGGCCGAAAACACGCAGAAGGGGGAGGTTACGGTCAGCCTCACGCGGCAACGGCTGCGGGTAACCGACTCCGGCGAAGGCTTCGACGCGGTGGAGGCCGCGCGCAGCTACAGCGCGGCCTTGCAGACGTCGATGAAGCCTGGCGGCGGCCGGGGGCTGGGGCTGTTTTTGACGAAGCGGATCTGCGAGCGCTTCAAATGGTCACGGGCCATTTCGTCGGCGGTGAGCAAAGGCTCGGTGGTGGAGATCCGCTTCTAGCTTCAGGGATTCACCATGCTCAAATAAGACGCGGGGTAGCGTGGGCCGGCGGCGGCGTCGGGCGGGAAGGCCTTGTCGAGCTCGGCCAGCTCGGCGGGACTGAGCACCACATCCAGCGCGCCGATATTCTGGTCCAGGTAGGTACGGCGCTTGGTGCCGGGAATCGGGATGATGTCTTCGCCCTGGGCCAGCACCCAGGCCAGCGCCACTTGCGACGCGGTCACGCCTTTGGCCGCGGCCAGGTCCTTGACGGCATCCACCAGGGCCAGGTTGCGCTGGAAATTCTCTTCGGCAAAACGCGGCGAAGATGTGCGGCGGTAGTCGTCGGCGGGCAAGTCTTCGGGTTTGCTGAAAGCGCCGGTCAGGAAGCCGCGGCCCAGCGGCGAATAGGGGACAAGGGCCACGCCGTGCTCGCGGCAGGCGGCCAGGGCGCCGTTAGATTCCGGGTCGCGCGTCCACAGCGAATATTCACTCTGCAGCGCGGCGATGGGATGCACCTTGCAGGCGCGCGCAAGGGTGGCGGCCGAGGCTTCGGACAAGCCCAGGTAACGTACCTTGCCGGCTTTCACCAGCTCGGCCATGGCGCCGACGGTGTCTTCAATGGGCACGGTCTTGTCGACGCGGTGCTGGTAATAAAGATCGATCTGCTCAATCCCCAGGCGCTTGAGGCTGGCATCGCAACTGGCCTTGACGTACTCAGGCCGGCCGTTGACGCCGCGCACGCCTTCATTGTTCGGGTCGCGGGTGATGCCGAACTTGGTGGCGATGAACACGTCCTTGCGGTGGCCGGCGATGGCCTTGGCGATCAGCAGCTCGTTGGTGAAGGGGCCGTACATGTCGGCGGTGTCGAGGAAGTTGAGGCCCTGGTCCAGCGCATGGTGAAGGGTGGCGATGGATTCGGCATCGTCGCGGTTGGAATAGAACTCGCTCATGCCCATGCAGCCGAGGCCGATGGCGGAAACTTGGGGGCCGTTGCGGCCCAGGGTACGGGTTTTGATCATGGTGTTTTTTGTCCTTTTAAATGAGGGGGTGAAGTGGTTCCAGAAGAATTCACGCACGCTTGGGTTCGGTGCGCATCTCTTCATAGAGGCGGATTTTTTTGCGGATGTAGGCCAGGGTTTCGCGCTGGGCGCGTATCTCGGCTTCCAGGCGCTCGGCATGCGCTTCAAGCAGGGCCTGACGTTCGGCCACGCTGGCGGCGGCATTGCCCTGGCGCAGCAGCTGGGCGTAGCGCTGCATGTCACGCATGGACATGCCGGTGGCGCGCAGCCGCACCAGGAAATCCAGCCAGCGCATGTCGGCGTCGCTGTAGCGGCGCGCGCCGCTGCGCCGGCCTATGGGGGCGATCAGGCCGATTTGCTCGTAGTAGCGCAGGGTGTAGGCGCTGAGGCCGGAGGCTTCCGCGGCTTCGGCGATGCTCAAGGAAAGGGTGGGTGCGTCGGACATGTGAGGACTTTAAAACTTCGAGCGCACTCGAAGTCAAGCCCTCTTTGGAAACCCTTTTGTTGACCGGCCGATTGGGGCGGACCGGGCCCGCGCCTCGCCTTAGCGGGTGATCACCACCAGCACGCTGCAGGGCGCCTGCGCGATCAGGGACTTGGAGACCGAGCCGCGCCACCAGCGGGCGGCCCAGCCCTCAAGGTGCTTGTGGCCGACCACGATCAGGTCGGCGTCTGTCTGCTTGGCGTAGCGGGCGATTTCATCGACGGTTTCGCCGTACAGCACTTCGCCGCTGGCCTCGTGGCCGGTTTCGATGAGCCGGCGCAAGCCGTCGTTGAGGATGCCCCTGTAGCGTTCCCTTTCCTGGTCGGCGATGCCTTGTTCGTAGATCACGCCTTCGGCGGCGACCACCTGCCGCTGTAGCGGCGTGACGGCGATCAGCGTCAAGGCGGCCCCGCTCCACTGTGCGATCTCGCGGCAGTCCAGCAGGGCTTTCTGGCCGGATTCGGAACCGTCGTAAGCCAGCAAAATTCGCTTGTACATGGTGTATCTCCCGAATGAAGTGACTGGGCAATTCCAGAATAGGCCTGCCGTAAGGGACGGTCAAATGATCGCCCCTGCGCCAACGTGGTCGCCACCCTGGCGGCGAGGAAAGGCACAGGCGACAATCGGGGACTCCGACCGATTTCACAACGACTCCACGACAAAAGCAGCCCATGACCCAAGACCCCCAGCGCGAACAGGAACTCAAGAAGATGGAGCTGTGCGACTCCTGCGCGGGCATACAGCGCAACTGGCGCAAGGCGCCGGGCCACCCGGAGCTGGTGCAAGGCGACCCGCGCCATGAGACGCGGCGCCACGGCCTGGTCACCATCACGCGCTACAAATGCGACCGCTGCGGCACGGCCTGGGAATACGAGAACGACAAGACCAACCAGAAGGCCGGCTGGTCGGTGGTGGGGCGCTAGCCAGCGTTTGTTACGTTCGGGCGCGTGAACTTTACGCGCACTTCCATTGGATGGCGGCATTGGCTGACGCGGGAAACCAATCCCTCGATGCAGCATCGAAGCCATGATGAACCCACACCCTTTGATGCAACGACGGCGGCTGCTGGCCGCCTCCACCCGCCTGGCCCTGGGCGGCGCGGCCTGGCTGGCGCTGTCCGGCGCGCAGGCCCAGCCCAGCTATACCGTCACCACCGCCCAGTTGCAGGATGCGATTGCCAAACGCTTTCCGCTGCGCAAACGCGCCCAGGGCATCATGGACCTCACGGTGCAAGCGCCGCGGCTGCGCATGCTCCCCGAACAGAACCGGCTGGGCGCCGTGATGGCGGTGGAAGCCGGCGGCCAGGCGCTGCGGCGCGCCTACCCCGGCACCTTCGACCTGGACTTTGCGCTGCGTTATGAGGCCAGCGACATGACGATACGCGCGCACGAGCTGCGCGTGAATGCGCTGCAATTCGAGGGCCTGCCGCCCGAGGCCTCGATGCTGCTGGCCAGCTACGGGCCGCAGCTGGCGGAACAGGCGCTGCAGGGCGCGGTGCTGCACACCCTCACGTCACAAGACCTGGCGCTGCCCGACAGCATGGGCGTGCAGCCGGGCAGCATCACCGTGACGGCCCGGGGCCTGGTGATTGGGTTTGTGAATAAGCAGCAGCCTTGAGGCTGCGCTTTTCTCCTTCCCCCGCTGGGGGAAGGTTGGGATGGGGGCCGGCGGCGCTTGAAATTTCGCTGAGCGTCTATCGAAGGCTGCTGGCCCCTACCCCCGCCCTCCCCCAGTGGGGGAGGGAGCTAAATCGGGGGAGGCTTAAAACTCAAATCGCGGCGACACCCGGCTCAGCAGCTGGGTCCTCGGCTCAGTGGGCCAGACGGCCGCCACTTCCTGCGCAAGGGTGCCGACCAGCCGGCCCACATCTTCCGCAGCCGACACATGCAGGGCTTCGGCCACGATGAGCACGCTGCGCGTGCCGGCGCTCACGGCGGACAGGCCGCTTTGCCGGTGGGTCCAGCGGCGCGCATGAGCGTTGGCGGGTTCGGCGGCATCGGCGAAGACCACCTCGCCCGGTTCCGGATGCTCGATCTCTGCGCCGAAGCTCAGGTAGTTCTCACTGCCAGTGGCATGGCGCACCTCCAACTGTTGCGAGACTTTGTCGACGTCGAACACGGCAATCGGGATCGCGAAGGCGAGTGAGACGGCATTGCACAAATCCACCAGCGGGTGCAGCGGCGGCAGGGCGTTTTCCTTGCGGAAGCGACGCAGCAGCGATTCGGACGCGCAGCGGTATTGCGTGGGCTTGAGGCCCATTTTTGAAAACGTGCGGCGCCAGGCTTGCACTTCGGGGAACTCGCCTTCGCTACCCTGCGCCAGGCGGGACGCGGCGATGGCGTTGAAGCGGGCGACTTGCGGGCCCACGTCGGCACTGGCGTTGATGCCGTCGGCATAGAGCACGCCGGGCACGAGTTCGGGGTGCTCGGCCCAGAGGGCTTCTGAATGGCGAAAGAACATGCGCGGCGCTCCGGTGGTCGGGATGAAACACTGCGCAGTCTGCCCCTTGCGGCCGGCCCGCGTCTTGAACGTTATTGCAGCGCGCCCTTGGCGGTGTTGCGCGCCGTCGCTTGCTGCCAGGCGCCGGGCGTAAAACCGAACTGGCGCGTGAACAGCCGCGTCATGTGGCTCTGGTCGGCGAAACCACAGGATGCGGCCGCCTGCGCCAGGCCGGCGCCACCGCGTATCAGGCCGCGCGCGCGTTCGGCGCGCTGCTGCAGCAGCCAGGCGTGGGGCGTGAGGCCGAAGGCTTTTTCAAAATGCCGCAGCAGCTGGAATTTGCTGAGGCCGGCCGCGAGCGCCATCTCGCCCAGCGTGGGCGGCATGAACAGGTCGGCGGCCAGGTGATCGCGCACCCGCCGTATCCGCACGGTGGCGGCGCTGGAAAATTTTGCGGAAGGCACGGCCGCCGGGGCGAAGGCGTGGCGGCCCGGCAGCAAGGCGAAGACCCGCGCGAGCGCCTCGTCGCAGGCAAGCGCGTGGGCTGATGCAACCGGGCCGCTCCCACCGCCGCCGTGCTGAAGCTGGTCCAGCACCTCATGCAAGGCCAGGCGAAGGCGCGGGTCCTGCGCGACGGGCTGGGTGAGTTCAAGCCCGGCCGCGCCGCCAGGCTCGCCCATCGCGGCGGCCATGGCGGTGGGCTCCAGGTAGAGCATGCGCCAGCGGCGCGAGGGACTGCCCAGCGGCTGGCCGTCGTGCACCTCGCCGGGGTTGCACATGATGATGTCGCCGGCATAGGCCTCGACCTGGCCGCGGCCGCTGGCGGATTTTTGCGCGCCGCGCTCCATCAGGCCGATGCCGAAGACGGCATGCGAATGGCGGCGGTAGTGGCGGGCGCTTTCAATGTGCGTGCCGTACACGCCTTCCCAGGGCGTGGCCAGGACGCGGCATTGGTGCGGGGGCGATGTGGGCATGGGGTGGATGATGCCAGCCCTCGGGCCGCTGCGCTATGCCGCGCAAGGCCCGCGACGTCAGGCCTGCCGCCCCACCAGCGCCTGCACATAGGCGCGCAGCGTGGTGCGGCCGCGCACGGGGGCATCGGCGGTATAGGGCCGGTCGCGCGTGAGGCGCGTCATCTCGGCATAGGACTTGGCCGCGGCGGGCGAGAAGCCCATCGCCTGGAAAGCCTCTACCCATTGCTCGCGCGACGCGACGCGTACCGACACCGGCTTGCCCAGCGCCTCCGAAAAAGCCGCGGCCACATCGCCGGGGCCGTATTGTTCGGGGCCCTCGGCATAAAAGACGCCGGTTTTTTCAGCCGGCTCCGTCATCAGCCGCGCGGCAAACTCGCCCAGGTCTTGCGGCGCGACCATGGGCAATTTGAAGTCGGGCGGGAACATGGAGTCGATCACGCCTTCCTTCTTCGCCGTCTGCAGCGACGCATCCCAGTTGCTCATGTAGTAGGCCGCGCGTATCACGCTGAAGGGAATGGGCTGGGCCTCGAGGGCTTTTTCCATGTCGTAAAGAATGCCCAGGTCGCCCGCGCGCTCGACGGGCTGCGCGCCGTAGGTCGACTCGGCCACGATCTTCTCAAGGCGCGTGCCTTGCAGCGCTTCGATGATGGACCTCACCGTGGCGCGCTCTTCGGCATCTGTGTCGACGGAGGGGGCGGCGGACGGGTTGAGCAGGAAGAGCCGCGTGCCCTGCTGGAATACCTTGCGCAGGGCCGGTACGTCATGGACGTCGGCCAGCGCGACCTTGGCCCGCTGGGGCACTTCGTGCTTGGCCTTGCCGGCCCTGCCGGACTTATCGGGGTCGTGTGTGACAAGGGTGACGGGCTCGCCCGCTTCGATCAGGCGTTTAACGAGTGCCGAGCCGACGTGCCCGGTTCCACCAAGAATGATGTGCATGGGAATCTCCTGTTTGAAAACTTCCATGCTCGCGGCGGGCGCGGCGGCTCGGTGACAGCCGGTGTAGCCCTGGGGAGTGGGAATGCGCTGACAAGCGCGTGGGCCCTTGATCGCCCCTGCACGCTCGCGCGGCTTTAGTGCCGCTGGAGCTGCTCGACAGCCCCATGCCAGTCTTCCACGTGGTAGCTCAGCACGATTTTGTTGTCCTCGACGGTGTGGATGTCGATGGCCATGATCTCGAAGCCGCGGCCCGTGAAGGGCGCCCCTATGAAGGGAGCGACGGGCGTGGCGGTGGCACGGCCGCGAACCACAAAACGATTGCCGACCTGCAAAATCTCTTCGACCTTCCAGCTCAGGTTGGGAAGGGCGCTGCCGACGCGCTGCAGCTGCGCCAGGAACTGGTCCCGCGTCTTCACCGGGCTCGCGTAGTCGCCGATGCTTCGCCAGTCGGGTGAGAGCACCCTGGCCATGCGTGCCGGAAGGTCGGGGCTGGTGGTGCCGCTCAGCACGTCGCTGTAGAGCGCCTGGACCACATCCTGGTCGGCGGCCTGGACCGCACCGGCGAGGCCGCTTGCCATGGCGAGGGCCGTGAGTGTTTTTTTCATGTGTTGATCTCCGTGTGGGTAAATGGATTGGCAAGCGCCTCAGTGCGAGGGCCGCACGATGACCTTGCCGCGGGCGTGGCCGCCCGCCACCTGCTCCAGCGCGGCGCGCGCGTCATCGAGCGGATGAATCGTGTCCAGCACGATCTGCAGCTGCTTGGCCTTGAAGCTTTCCAGGATGCGGGACAGGGCCGCGGCATCGTGGTTGAAGAACACAAAGGAGCCGTGCTGGCTGCCGCGAGGCTTGACGGCGAAGTCGACGGTGCTGACCACCGCGCCCTGGGGGGCGAGCACCTGCCATGAACGTTCGAGCGTGTCACCGCCCACCGTGTCGAGGACCAGGTCCACCCCGCGCAGCAGGCCGGCGAAGTCCTGGCGCTGGTAGTCGATCACCTCGTGGGCGCCGAGCTCCCCGGCCAGGCCCAGGTTGCGCGCCGAGGCGGTGGCGATGACATGCGCCCCGGCCTGCCGGGCGAACTGCACGGCGAAGCTGCCGACACCGCCCGCGGCCGCATGGACCAGCACACGCTGCCCGGCTTGCAGCTTGCCGGCGCCGAACAGGGCCAGCCAGGCCGTGCCCGCGGCCGTCGGCAATGCGGCGGCCTGCTCGAAACTCATGTCGGCCGGCACGAGGCTCAGGGCTTCCGCGGGGACGACGGCCGCCTGCGAAAACGCACCGCCGGCGGTGGGCTCCAGGCGGCCCACCACGCGGTCGCCGGGTTTAAAACCGGCCACGCCGGGGCCGACCTGCCGGACCACACCGGCCAGGTCGGTGCCCAGCGCGTAGGGCAGGCTCACCGGAAACACCTGCTGCATATACCCGGCCAGCATCTTGAGGTCCAGCGGGTTCACGCTCGCGGCTTCGATGCGCAGCAAGACCTGGCCCGGGCCCGGTTCGGCCGCCGGGACGTCGTCCAGCACGGCCAGGCTGGGGTTTCCGAATTCGAGGATACGAAGTGTCTTCATGGCTTGGTTCCCGATGGCTCAGTTGTTGTTGAGCGCGGGGAAAGCGCCGAGCTGCAGGAACAGGCCGAACCAGTCCTCCAGGTGCCAGGTCCGCTTGATACGGTCGCCCTCGAATTCGTGGAACTCATGGATGCGGAAGCTGACCTTTTTGCCGGTGGCCGCAATGCCGAAGAGCGGCCCGCGGTGGGTGCCGGTGATCTCGGCGCGCACCGCGGCACGGTCCTGGCTCATCAGCACATCGTGGGCCGTGATGCGCACGTCGGGCAGCGCTTCGATGAAGCCGCGGATGATGGGCTTGAGGCCTTCCGGCCCGGGGCCCTGGCCGGGCGCCAGGGGAATGTCGTCCCAGTCGGCGGTGACGGCGGCGTCCATCAGGTCGGGGTTCTGGTCGCTGAAGGCGCGGTACAGCAGGTCTATGGACTGGCGCCGGGCCAGGTCCTGCGCTTGCTGCTGCGTTGCGTGGCTGCCGGGGTTTGGGTTGCTCATTGCGGTGATCCTTGTGTTGGTGTGATGAAGCAATGGCGGAATTCTGGGCGCCGCGTTACCATCTGTCCAACAAATGATCTGTATAAATGAGTATTTGATTTATGGATTTTCATGGTGTTGACCTGAACCTGCTCGCGGCCTTTGCCGCGCTGATGGAGGAGCGCAACGTGACCCGCGCCGCGGTGCGCGTGGGCGTGAGCCAGCCGGCGATGAGCGCCGCGCTGTCGCGCCTGCGGACGCTGCTGGAAGACCCCTTGTTTCTGCGCAGCGCCGAGGGCCTGCTGCCCACGCCGCGCGCCAGGGACCTCGCCGGGCCGGTGGCTGAGGCGCTGCGGCAACTGGAGGCGGTCCTGGTGAAAAAGCCCGTGTTCGACCCGGGCAAGGTGAGCATGGATTTCACCCTCGGCCTGTCGGACTACCCGGCCTTCGTGCTGCTGCCCGCCCTGCTGGGCGCGCTCGAGAAGAAAGCGCCGGGCATCTCGCTGAGCGTGCGCAGTTTCAGCAGCCGCGACAGCGCCGTCGACCTGCTCGACGCCGGCTTGATCGATGCGGCGGTGGGCGTTCCGCCGACGCAGGCGGAGAGCAGGATTTTGACCCGCCCCATCCTGCGTGACGACTTCGTCACGATCGTGCGCCGCGACCATCCGGACGCGCGGCGCGGCATGAGCATGAAAACCTTTCTGTCGCTGCAGCACGTCCTGGCCTCGCCCGAAGGCGACCGCCATGGGCTGGTGGACGAAGCGCTTGCGCGGCTGGGCAAGCGCCGCACGCTGGCGCTGAGCCTGCCGCAGATGTTTGCCGTGCCGGCGGTGGTGGCCCAGACCCGGATGACGGCCACGGTGATGAAACGCGTGGCCCTGCATTCACCGGCGCGGCGCATGCTGGTGCTGTTTCCACCGCCGGTCGCGCTGCCGGAAGTGCGGTTCGACCTCCTCTGGCACAGGCGCAGCGACACGCACCCGGCCCAGATGTGGCTCAGGGCGTTGATGGAGTCGCTGGCGAAGTCCCTGTAGCCTTGCTCCTTCCGCCAGCGGGAGAGGGAGTTGAATCAAAGCGCCTGCAGCCCACCCACGGCGCAAAGCTATGATCCACCGCACAGGGGGTGCGCCGCCACAGGCAGGGCCTGGGGCGCGCCGGAGGGCGATGAACCAATACCCGGCGCGGCCGGGCTTGCCATAACAACAACACCATGACACCAAAAACAAAACTGGTCCTGGCGGCCACGGGGACTGTACTGCTGCTGGCCGTGGGGACGGCCGTCGTCATCGGCCTGGACAGCCGGGCCTGGCGCGGCAAGCAGGACAAAGCGGCAGTTGCCGCGGTGGCGGTGGCGACCGCCGAGCCGCTGGACACAAGCAAACTGCTGACGGGCATGCAGGAGCTGCTGGCCGGCTACCGCAAGATCATCGTGCTGTTCGCCGACGAAAAAGCCTTGGGTGTGAACGAGCGCGCCATGGCCAACCAGGTGGGCCAGGGCCTGTTCCATGAGAACCGCGAGCGCGTGGCCGCGCTGGAGGCGCAGATGGCGGCGCTGGCGGCCTCGGGCAACGCGCAGCGTTTTGATGCGGTGGCCGGCCTGCTGGACTACATCGAGAGCGACAAGAACCTGTTCGACGCGGACCGCCTGGCGTTTCGCGAACTGCTGCGCAGCCTGCAGGCGGCGGTGGCGGCGGATTCCTCGCTGCCGGCCATCAAGCTGCACAAGCGCATCGGCGAAGACCTGGACGCGCTGCAGGAAATCGAGCGCAACTACGAGAAAGAAATCCGCCTGGTGTTCGGCCGCTTTGAGCCGCGCGCGATTGAACTCAAGCGCGAGCGCTGGGAAGACTATGTGGCCAGCCTCAAGAAGCTGTACACGCGCGCGCAGATCCTGAAGGACTTCGGCGTGGTGATGCCCTACCCCGCCCCTAAGGCGCCCACGCGCAAGGCCAAGGGTGAGGAAGAGGGCGAGGTGTTCGGCTACAGCCTGCCGCCCAAGACCATCGTGCTGACCTTCGACGACGGCCCGCACGGCGTGTACACGGCGGAGATCGCGGCCATCCTCAAGCAGTACGGCGCGCCGGGCATCTTCTTCCAGGTGGGCAGCAACCTGGGCACGGTGGCGGCCGACGGCAAGACCAAACTGGGCCCGCGCGCCGATGTGAGCCGCAAGCTGCTGGAGGCGGGCCACACGCTGGCCAACCACAGCATGACGCATGCGCAGCTGTCCAAACTCAAGGGCGAGGGCCTGAAGTCGGAGGTGATGGGCACCGACGAGCTGCTGAAGGCTGTGGACGCGCGGCGTTCGCCGCTGTTCCGCTTTCCCTACGGCGCGCGCAACGACGAGGGCCTGGACCTGCTGTCGGGCGCGCAGCTGCGTTCGGTGATGTGGAACATCGATTCGCTGGACTGGGCCGACCCGGTGCCGAGCTCCATCGTGGAGCGCGTGCTGCGCACGGTGGACAAGGAAGGCCGCGGCATCATCCTGTTCCACGACATCCATGAGCGCACGGTGAAAGCGCTGCCGGCGATCCTGGACCGGCTGTCGGCCGAGGGCTATCAGTTCGCGGGCTGGGACGGCAACGGCTTCAGCGTGGCCAAGGGCGGCAATAACAACACGGCCATGCCCGCGCCAGTGGCGGCCAACCCGGGCTACAGCGATTCATGGGCCATCGTGATCGGCATCGACGACTATGCGAACTGGCCCAAGCTGCAGTACGCGGTGCGCGACGCGCGGGCGATCCGCGAGGCGCTGGTGCAGCGCTTCGGCTTCAGCGCGGACCACGTGCTGTCGCTGGAGAACCGCGAGGCGACGCGCGCCGGCATCCTGGGGGCATTCAACGACAAGCTGGCGCGCAGCGGCATGAAAAAGAACGACCGGCTGTTTGTGTTCTTCGCGGGCCACGGCGCGACGCGCCAGCTCAGCTCGGGCCGCGACCTGGGCTACATCATTCCGGCCGATTCAGACCCGAACAAGCTCGCGACCGACGCGGTGCCGATGACGGAGCTGCAGAACATCGCCGAGAGCCTGACGGCCAAGCACGTGCTCTTCGTGATGGATGCCTGCTACAGCGGCCTGGGGCTGACGCGCGGTGCGGGCTCGGGCAACTTCCTGCGCGACAACGCCAAGCGCCTGGGCCGGCAGATGCTGACGGCGGGCGGCGCCGACCAGCTGGTGGCCGACGGCGGGCCCAACGGGCATTCGGTGTTCACCTGGACGCTGCTGCAGGCGCTGACGGGCAAGGCCGACCTCAACGGCGACGGCCTGATCACCGCGACCGAGCTGGCCGCCTATGTGGCGCCGGCAGTGGCCGCGGTGTCGCGGCAGACGCCGGCCTTCGGCAGCTTGCCGGGTTCGGAAGGCGGCGACTTTGTGTTCGCGCTGCCGGCGGAAGCGGAGTTCCTGAGCGCGCAGACCAGCCAGCTTCCGCTGGACGCGATCGCGCTGAACAGCAAGCTGGACGCGACACGGCCGCCGGCGGTTGCCGCCGCGCCCACCACCACGGGCGACAGCCCTCTCGCCTTGCCGGCATCGGCCACGGTGATGGTGAAAGACTTGCAGGGCGGCGAGCAGAAGATCGTCACGCCGCTGGCCGTGCCGAGTTCGGCGCGCCAGCTGGCGCAGCGCGCCAACGACCGCGGCCTGCAGCTCTACAAGGAAAAACGCTATGCTGAAGCCGAAGCGCAGTTCACCGAGGCGCTGAAGCTGCGTCCCGACTTCGCGCTGGCCGCGAACAACCTGGGCTTCGTCTACTTCAAGCAGGACAAGTTCAAGGAAGCGGCGCGCTGGTTTGAGAACACCGTGAAGATGGACCCCTCGCGCGCGGTCGCCTACCTGAACCTGGGCGATGCCCATGCGAAGGCCGGTGACGGCGAGAAGGCGAAGAAGGCCTTCGGCGCCTACCTGGAGCTGGCGCCCACGGGGCCGGGCGCGGCCCACGCGAAGCAGCAGATTGAGAAGAGCTGAGGAACGCAAACCGGCGCAGGATTCGAAGCGCAAAAAGTAAAGGGGGCAGGTGATAAACCTGCCCCCTTTTTTTTGTTGGGCTCGCTGATCAATGATCAGCGGCCCATCTTGCGCAACGGCAATTACTTGCTGCCGGCGGCTTTCACGTCGGCCTTGGCTTCGCCCTTGGCGGCGCTGGTGTCGAGCTTGGCATTGGCCTTGTCGGCCTCGGTCTTGACCTTCAGGGAATCGACCTTGGCGTTGGCGTCAACCTTGGTGGAAGCGGCCTTGGTGTCGGCCTTGACGCCGGCTTTTTCGGCTTTGGCTTCGGCCTTGGTTTTGTCTTCGGGGTCTGCCTTGGCGGCTTTGGCTTCAGCCTTGGCTTTCACCTTGGCGGCCTTGGCATCGGCCTTGCTGCTTTTCTCAGCGGCTTTGGCTTCGGCCTTTTCAACTTTGGCGTCGGCCTTGGCATCGACCTTGGCTTCGCTCTTCGCGGCGGCGGCGACGGACTTGTCGGCCTTGGCTTCCGCCTTGGCAGCCGGCGTGGCCGGGGTAGCCGGCGTGGCGGGCGTGGCGGGCGTCGCGGTTTGCGCGGAAGCGATGCCGACGAACAGGGTGGCGATCAGGGTGGCGAGCAGTTTGTTCATGAGAAAGTCCTTTCAGGATGGATTGAAGCTTGGACCGTTGTTGTCACGGTAGCCTCGTGTTCAACGGCCTGCACGCGGCGCTGTTGACCCGGCACACACAAGCTTGCATTTGCGGCCCACGCTTTACATGTTTTGTCGCTGTACGGCGACAAATGCGCGGGCAAGCTGCGCCGCATGTAGGATGAGGCGCATCGGGAACGCAGGACAAGATTGAACGACATGAGCAGCACAACACCTTCACAAAAAATCGTGATCGCGGGCGGCGGCGTGATGGGCAGCGCGATCGCGTATTTCCTCGCGAGCCATCCGCGTTTTGCCGGCGAGATCACGGTGCTGGAGCGCGACCCGACTTATGCGCAAGCTTCGTCGGCGCTGTCGGCGAGTTCGATTCGCCAGCAGTTCTCGCAGCCGGTGAACATCGCGGTCTCGCAGTTCGGCATTGAATTCCTTCGCAACATCAAGCAGCACCTGGCTGTGGACGGCGAGGTGCCCGGGATCGGCCTGGCCGAGCGCGGCTATCTGTACCTGGCGACGGAGGCCGGTGCGGCTACCTTGCGCGAGAACCATGCGACGCAGCGCGCGCTCGGCGTGGAGGTGGCACTGCTTGAACCCGATGCATTGCGGCAACGCTTTCCGTGGCTGAACGTGGACGACCTCGCGCTGGGCTCTTTGGGCCTCAGCGGTGAAGGCTGGTTTGACGGCTACGGCCTGCTGATGGCCTTCAAGCAGAAAGCGCGCAGCCTCGGTGTGAAGTACCTGAAGGCCGAAGCCACGGGCTTTGTGCACCACGCGGGCCGCGTGAACGCGGTGAACCTGCAAGGTGGCGCACAACTGCCCTGCGACTGGGCGGTGAATGCGGCGGGCGCCTGGGCACGGCCGCTGCTGGCGGGCACGGGCCTGGACTTGCCGGTCTATGGGCGCAGGCGCTGTGTGTATGCGTTCGCCAGCCCTGCGAAGACACCCGATTGCCCGCTGGTGATTGACACCAGCGGCCTGTGGTTCCGGCCCGAAGGCGAGATCTGGATCTGCGGCCTGTCGCCCGCCGAGGGCAGCGACGACAACGACGCACCGCTCGAGGTGGACCATGAGCTCTTCGACCAGGCCTGGCTGACACTCGCGCATCGCGTGCCGGGTTTTGAGGCGCTGCGCCTGCAGCGCGCCTGGGCCGGCTATTACGAATACAACACGTACGACCAGAACGCGCTGCTGGGCCCGCACCCGGCCTTGCCGAATCTGCTGCTGGCCAACGGCTTCAGCGGCCACGGCCTGCAGCAGTCGCCGGCCGTAGGGCGCGGTATCGCGGAGTGGATCTGCGATGGGGCTTACACCAGCCTGGATTTGTCGCCGCTGTCGGCGCAGCGGCTGCTGCGGGGCGAGACCCTGGTTGAGAAGAACGTCATCTAGGCTTTGCTTAAGTGGCGAACAGCTTGCCGTTGAACACCCAGTACAGGGTGCGCACCGTGAGCACGACCAGCGCCAGCGTCAGCACCGCCAGCAGCAGACCGGCCAGCCCATGCAGCACCGCACCGCCGCGCGCCTCTGAATAGACGATGGCGGCGCTGGCCAGCGCGGCCATGGGGAAGCTGACGGCCCACCAGCCGGGCGAGAAGGGCACGTCGCGCCGGAACACCTTGGGCGAAACCACCACGAAGACAAACAGCGCGAAGTAAAACAGCGCACCGGCGAAGCGGTCGACCTGGCCGAAGACATTGACCCAGGCCAGGAAGCCGACGGCAAAGGGCGCCATCAAAATCATCAATGAAGGCCGCATGCCCAGCGGCAGCGGTTCACCGTGGGCCAGGCGGTGGATGATGAGCGTCCACAGCACCAGCGCGACCATGGCACCGACGGCCATGGCCAGCAGGTTGATTTCACCGGCCCAGGCCATGGGCATGTGGCCGCCGGTGACGCCGATGTCGAGCACGCCGACGCCGGGGATGATCCACACCGGCAGCATGTGGGCGGCGGCCAGTCTGCCCTGCAGCAGGCGGCTGCCGGTCAGCAGGCCCAGCGCAGAGGTCACCACCAGGCCGGCCGTCCACAAAGCTTGCGCGAAAGCCTGGCCGTAGGGCATGAGCACCGAGGACAGCAGCAGCAGGGAAATCGCGAACTGGCCGAAGAAGTTACCCGAGACCGGGTCGGTGAATTCGCGGCGCACGGCATCGCGGTGCAGCGCGAGCTTGGCGAGGTAGCCGGCCGAGTGCGCGACGAAGACGGCCAGCGCGAAGAAGCCCATGGCTTCGCCGACGGCAGCGGGCGCGCCGAAGGCCGGCACGGCGAGCCGCCAGGCCAGTGCCATGCCGGCCAGGCCCATGACGGCGCCGTAGAGGTTGATGGGCAGCTGGCGTATGGAATAGGCGCCTGCGGGAAAAGCCGGGGAGCTTGCGGTGGAGGCGGTGGTCGTGTTCATCGAGGCCTTGGGGGGTTTGCAGTGGGGTCTGCAAAGTTGGCTGAATTTGTCGTGTACGCTATTTTCGGCTATGCTGGTTTTTTGCGAGGCCGCAAAAGCAGCCGATCCCGCCAAAGAGGCCCCCATGTCCGCCACCTGCCAGGTTTGCATACTCGCCGTCCCGCGTGTCCAGCTGCTGGACGTGATCGGGCCGGCCGACGTTTTCGCCGAGGCCGCGCAGCAGCTGGGCAATCCGCGCGCCTACCGGCTGCAACTGATCGGCACGCAGGCCGGCGAGCTCAAGGGCAGCAACGGCATGCGCATGGTGGTGGACAGCACCATCCACAATCACCGCGGCCGTATCGACACCCTGCTGGTGGCCGGCAGCCCGCTACCCGAAGAACTGGCCGGCAAGGCGGAAACCAGCGCCTGGCTGCAGCGGCAGGCACGCTCGGTGCGGCGCCTGGGATCGGTCTGCACCGGCGCTTTTTTGCTGGCGGAAGCGGGCCTGCTGGACGGCAAGCGCGTGGCCACGCACTGGAATTCGACCGAGCGGCTGGCCGCCTGCTTTCCCGCGTTGCGGGTGGAGGCCGACGCGATTTACGTGAGGGACGGCAACACCTACACCTCGGCCGGCGTGACGGCAGGCATGGACCTGGCGCTGCATCTGGTGGAGGAAGACCACGGGCGCGACATCGCGCTGAAGGTGGCGCGCAAGATGGTGATGTTCCTCAAACGCCCGGGCGGGCAGTCGCAGTTCAGCGCGCACCTGGCGGCGCAAACGGCGGACAAGTCGGTGGTGCGCGAGATCCAGGACTATGTGCTGGCGCACCTGGGCGCGGACCTCTCGGTGCCGGCGCTGTGCCGGCGCGCCGCGATGAGCGAGCGCAATTTCGCGCGCGTGTTCCGCGCGGCCACCGGTGTGACGCCCGCGGCCTTTGTGGAGGCGGCGCGCATCGACGAAGCGAGGCGCCAGGTGGAAGCCTCGGAAGTGCCGATCAAAAAACTGGCCGATTCGCTGGGCTATGCCAATGTGGACGGCTTCCGGCGCGCCTTCGCGCGGCGCCTGGGCGTGAGCCCCAAGGATTACCGCAGGCGCTTTGCGGGGTTGGGGGCGGCTTGAACAGGTGGCCGGTTGTCAGTTTGCGTGTGGGGAAAAGGCCGCGATGAGGCGTATTTGAGGAAATACGCCTCATTTTTTGATGCGTATTTGCTAAAATACGCATCATGCCGTCCCAAACCTCATTTCCCAAGCCAGCCTATGTGTGGCAACAGCCGGGCTGGCCGGCGCTGGTGTTTGACGCCAGCGCGCTTGAGCATGACCTGAACCTGGCGCGCCTGGAGCAAGGCCGGCTACTCGGGCAGATGCAGGCCATAGGCTTGGCGGAGGCGCAGGCGATCACCGGTGAATTGTGGGTTCAGGAGGCCATGGCCACGGCGGCCATTGAAGGTGAAAAACTGAACCTGGACGCGGTGCGGTCTTCCGTGTGCCGGCGGCTGGGACTGGCGGACCTCCCCACGCAGGACCGCCATGTGGAAGGGCTGATCGAGCTGATGCAGGACGCGACGGACGGCTATCAATCCGTGCTGGATGAAGACCGCTTGTGCCGCTGGCAGTCGGCCCTGTTCCCCGGCGGCACATCGGGCTTGCGCAGGGTTGCCGTGGGGCGCTACCGCGACCATGCGGACGAGATGCAAATCGTCAGCGGCCCGCTGGGCCGGGAGAAGGTGCACTACATCGCGCCAGCATCCAGCGACGTAGGGGCGCAGATGCAGCTGTTTCTGGCCTGGTTTGAAGACACGCGCCCCGCGCAGCGCACGGCGGCCCAGCCGGCCGCCCCTTCCATCAACGGCATCGCACGCGCCGCCATCGCGCACCTGTGGTTCGAGTCGATACACCCGTTTGAAGACGGCAACGGCCGGGTCGGCCGGGCGATCGTGGACATGGCGATCGCCCAGGACATCGGCTCATCGGCGCGTCTATTCGGGCTCTCGCGGCAGATGTTCGAGTCAAGAACGGCCTACTACGACGCGTTGAACCAGGCACAGCGGGGCAGCCTGGACGCCACGCCCTGGGTTCAATGGTTTGTGCACGCCTTCACGGCCTGCTGCCTCAGGTCGCAAGCGGTGGTGACACAGGCGCTGCAAAAAACGGCGTTCCGCCTGCGCGCCTCCGGCTTTTCCCTGAATGAACGGCAGAGCAAGGTATTGGCTCGCCTGCTGGAGGCCGGCGATGGCGGCTTCCTGGGCGGCATGACGACCGACAAATACAGCAAGATCACCGGCACCTCCACAGCGACGGCAAGCCGCGACCTCACGGAGTTGCTGCAGCACGGCTTGCTCACGGTGACGGGCGTTGGCAAGGCAACGCGCTACGCCGTCAATGTGGAAGGTTGGAACGCCACGGGCAACGCGCCGGCCTGACCGCGTCTAGAGCCGCTCTTACTTCTCGCTGTCCAGATGCGCCATCTGCTCAGCCCCATAGCGCGTGCCGGCCACGGCATCGACAGGCAGTGCGGCTTCAATGCGCTTGAGGTCGTCACTGCTGAACGCGAGCTTGAGCGCACCCAGTGATTCATCGAGCTGTTTCAGCGTGCGCGAGCCGGCCAGTGCGACCATGTCCAGGCCCAGGGCCTTGCCGCGCGCGAGCACCCAGGCAATGGCCACCTGCGAGGCGCTGGCGCCCAGGCCGGTGGCGAGCTGCTGCAACACGCCCGCGAGCTGCTGGTTCTTGACGGCGTTGTCGCCGGTGAAGCGCGGCAGGTGGGCGCGGAAGTCGCCGGGACCCGTGGGCTTGGAGCCCGACAGCAGGCCACGCGAGAGCACGCCGTAGGCCGTGACGCCTATGCCCAGGCGCTTGAGCACGGGAAAGATGTCGGCCTCGGGCCCGCGGCTGAGCAGCGAGTATTCGATCTGCAGGTCGGTGATCGGGTGCACGGCGTGGGCTTTCTGGATGGTCTCGATGCCGACTTCGCTGAGGCCGATGTGGCGCACAAAACCGGCTTTGACCATGTCGGCGATGGCGCCTATGGTGTCTTCGATGGGCACGTTCGGGTCCAGCCGCGCGATGCGGTAGATGTCGATGTGGTCGGTGCCCAGGCGCTGCAGGCTGTAGGCCAAAAAGTTTTTGACGGCGGCGGGCCGGCCGTCCATGCCGATCCAGCCGGCACTCGGGTCGCGCAGCGCGCCGAACTTGACGGAGACCAGCGCTTCGTCGCGCCGGCCCTTGAGTGCGCGGCCTATCAGCATCTCGTTGTGGCCCATGCCGTAGAAGTCGCCGGTGTCTATCAGGTTGACGCCGGCGTCGAGCGCGGCGTGGATGGTTGCGATGCTTTGCGCCTCGTCACTGGCGCCGTACATGCCGGACATGCCCATGGCGCCCAGGCCGATGGCCGAGACGGATTGCGGGCCGCTGAAGCCCAGGCGGGTGGAGGAGAGGATGTTGCGGGTCATTGGGGAGCCTTTCGGTGAATTCGGAGTCAGTGTTTGTGTGAGCGGGTAGAAGGACTGTATTGGCATCGAATAAAAGAATAAACTGCCGCAATTCAAAATAACTGTTATCGATTTCAAGAATAAATAAGGCGAAAAGGCATATGCCATGAGTGTTGACCGCTACAAAGCGATGGAAGTGTTTAACCGCGTGGTGGAGCTGGGCAGCTTTACCGCGGCGGCCACGGCCCTGCACATGCCCAAGGCGCGTGTGACCACGACGGTGCAGGAGCTGGAAGCCCACCTGGGCGTGCGCCTGCTGAACCGCACGACACGCCGGCTCAGCCTGACGGACGACGGCGCGCTGTATCACCAGCGCGCGCTGGCCATGCTGCAGGACATGGGCGAGCTCGAGGGCACGCTGCGCCGCGCGGTGGCCACGCCGGCCGGGCGGCTGCGCGTGGACGTGCCGGCCGCCGTGGGCCGGCATGTGATCTCACCGGCGCTGCCGGAGTTTTTCAGGCGCTATCCGGACATGGTGCTGGAGCTGGGCAGCACCGACAGGCCGGTGGACCTGGTGGCCGAGGGCGTGGACTGCGTGATACGTGGCGGCCTGGTGCACGACGAGACCCTGGTGGCGCGGCCGCTGGGCCGGCTACGCGTGGTGACCTGCGCCGCGCCCTCTTACCTCGCGAAGTACGGCACGCCGCAAACGCTGGAAGACCTGGAACAGCACCGCTTCGTGAACTTCCATTCCGCGAAAACCGGCAAGGTGTTTCCGTTTGAATTTTCCAGAGGCGGTGACGCGCGGCAGGTCCACCGCCCGCACTGGGTCAGCTGCAACGATGCCGACAGCCACATGGGCGCGGTGCTGGCCGGCCTGGGCCTGTCGCAGCCGCCGCTCACGCGCCGCACCTGCGCGCTGCTGGCCAGCGGCGACCTGGTGCGCGTGCTGCCCGACTGGCAGCCTGAGGACCTGCCCATGATGGTGCTCTACCCGCGCAACCGCCACCTGACGGCCAAGGTGCGCGCCTTCGCCGACTGGGTGGCCGAGGTGTTCAAGGCGGAGTTCGCAGCCGGGGCCGGACTCTACCCGTGAACGCTGTCAGGCCGCGGCGCGGCTCAGCTTGACGGGCGCGAAATCGACAGGCACGGCAAATGCCACGTTGACGTAGTTGGTGAAGAGGTTGAGCGCCACGTGCGCGAGGATCTCCACGACCTGTTCGTCGCTGAAGCCCGCCTGGCGCACCGCCTGCACGTCGGCCTCGGAAATATTGCCGCGCCCGTTCACCAGCTTGAGCGCAAAGGTGAGCGCCGCCGCCGTGGCCGGGTCGGTGGACTCGCCGCGCTGCGCGGCGGCCATGCCTTCGGCGCTGACGCCGGCTTTGCGACCCAGCGCGGTGTGGGCGGCCAGGCAGTATTCGCAGGCATTGCGGTCGGCGACGGCGACGGCAATCTGCTCGCCGAGTTTGGCGTCGATGACGCCGCCGCCCAGCGCACCAAACGAGCCCCACATGCTTTTGAGCGCAGCGGGCGAATTGGCGACGGCCTTGAACATATTGGGCGTGGCGCCAAAGGCCTGGTTCACCTGGTCGAGCAGGGCCTTGCGGTCGGCGGTGGTGGAACTGGCGCTACGGTCTATCAATGGAATGCGTGACATGGTGGAGTCCTTGAAAAGTCGGGGTTGAAGGGAAACATCTCGCGCGGCGGCGGCCTTAAGGCCTGTCGCTGCACAGGGAGCAGTTTCGCGCGACAATCAGGACGCTTTGGATGAATTCGTCCACATAATCATCCTTATCGTACAAATCACTCACCCATGCTCGCCACTCAGAGAGACACGCCCATGACCGAAGGACTGGACCGGCTTTCCGCCCTGATGGACCGCTTTCGTGTGCGCGCCCATATGTTTCACAACGGGCCGCTATGCGGCGTCACGCATTTCACGCCTGAGGCCGGGCTGGGGTTTTTGCATGTGATGCGGCGCGGGACCATGGTGGTGACGCACCGCACCGGAAGCGGCGCGCCGCAGCGGGTGGAGGTCAGCGAGCCCAGCCTGGTGTTTTACCCGCGGCCGCTGGCGCACGACTTCCACAACGCGCCGGTGGAGGGCGCCGACTTCACCTGCGCGACGCTGGCCTTTGACGGCGGCGCCGGCCACCCGCTGGCGCGCGCCTTGCCGGCACTGGTGGTGTTGCCGCTCGCGCGCGTGCAGGGGCTGGAGCACACGCTGGCCTTGCTGTTTGCCGAGACCGAACAGGTGCGCTGCGGCCGGCGCCTGCTGGCCGACAGGCTGTTCGAGGTGTTGTTGCTGCAATTGCTGCGCTGGCTACTGGACAACCCACAAGAGGGCGGCCTGCCCGAAGGCCTGCTGGCGGGCCTTGCCGAGCCGCGCCTGGCGCGAGCCTTGTCCGCCGTGCATGAAAACCCCGGCGAGGCCTGGAGCCTGGAACGCCTGGCGCAATCGGCCGGCATGTCGCGCAGCGCCTTCGCGCTGCTGTTCAGGCAGAAGGTCGGGCAAACGCCGGCGGACTACCTGGCCTGCTGGCGGCTGGCGATCGCACAGGCCGAGCTGCGTGGCGGCCAGTCCCTCAAGGCGATTGCCGCGCAGCTCGGTTACGCGAATGCATCGGCGCTGTCGCGCCTCTTTGTGCGGAAGACGGGCGTCTCGCCTCGGGAATGGGCGAAGGGGGTGATGTAGCACTCACCGGCCAGCGCGAACTTCACGGCGAGCCTTGCCGCCCAACACGAAACCCCGCGCAGCATCCTGGTAAGCAGCATCTTGCGCAGCGCTGGCCAGCGCGGCTTGCAGGCTTTGATCATCCAGCGCCCAAAGCAGGCGCGCGACGTCCGAAAAACGGGTGGACAGGGCCCCCGCCTCCACAGCGATCACCGTGAGGCGGCTCACATCCGCCCGCATGGCAAGGTCTGTCTGGGTCAGGCGCCGGGCGCGCCGCATCAGGCGGATGCGCTGCCCCACTTCAGTCACAAATTGCGTGACTTCCAGGGGTTCGGAGAGAGGGTCTTTGCGGGCCAAACGGAATCAAAAATGTATTAAATTACAGACTTAATTTCATTATTTATCTGTATTTTCATACTTTTTTGATTTACATACAAGCATCGGCTTAACCTGTAGCCAGCGCGCCTGTCGTGACGCCTGGACCGGCCTATCTGGCGGCAGCCGATGTGGCCAGCAGCACAAAGCCGCCAGCCAGCGCAAGGTTCTTGAAGAAATGCAGCACCTGGTTGCGCAACTCCTGCGGCGTGGCAGCCCAGAAGTCATGGGCGAGCAGGGCGTCGACCAGCAGGAAGGCCGCAGCGGCCAGGGCCAGCCAACGAACTTGCCAGCCGAAGGCGAGCGCCAGACCTGCGGCGACTTCGACGGCGCCCACAGCGGCGGCCGTGTAGTTGCGCTGTTTTGCCGAGTCAAGAAAGTGTGACGCGCCAGGGCCCATGAAGGCCAGGGCCATCAGCGTGCGGCCCAGGGGCAGGACGAGGGTGGGGTTCATGGTGTGCTTTCTGATGAAGTGGAGGCGAGCACTCAGGCCGCGCGGCGCATCACGGGCTTGAGCATGTCGGCGATGCCGATGCGGTGGGCGAACTCTTCGCGCACGCGTTCAGCCACCACGGTGACTTCAGCGGCGCCGTCGTCGATGAAGTCGGTCACCGAACGGAAGGGCCGTGTGCCGGCGGGCAGGCCGACGATGCGGGTGATGTCGTCGGCCACGGCCTGCGGGTCGGCATCGGCCGGGCTCAGGGCCGAGAGGCGTTCGCCGACCTTGTCCATCACGCCGTCATAACGCGCATAGGCGCCGGCGAGGGCCGCGTCGGCCGGCTTGCCGGCGCTGGGGAAGTGGGCCGTGCCTTTGGTGAAGGCGCCGGGCACGACGATGGAGGTTTCGATGCCGAAGCGGGCGAGTTCATAGGACATGCTGACAGCCATCGAATCCATGGCGGCCTTCGCCGCGGCGTAAGGGCCGAGGAAAGGCGGGAAACCGCCGCGCACCGTGCTGCTGCTGACCCACAGCAGCAGGCCGGCTTCGGCCTGGCGCATGGCCGGCAGCGCGGCGCGGTTCACGCGCTGGGCGCCCAGGAAGTTGGTGTCCAGCACCTTGATGATTTCTTCGGGTGTGTAGGCCTCGCTGGGGCCGACCACCAGGTGGCCGGCGTTGTGCACAAGCACGTCGAGCCGGCCCTGCTCGGCCAGGATGCGGGCCACGGCGGCATCGGCCGAGGGCTGCGAGAGCACGTCGAGTTCGACGGCGCGCAGGTCCAGGCCCTTGGCGAAACTCCAGTCGCGCAGTTCGCGCACCTTGGGCGCGTTGCGGCCTTCGACGTCGCGCATGCTGGCATACACGGTGTGGCCGGCCTGGGCCAGGGCGCGGGCGCTGAGATGGCCTATGCTGGTGGAAGCGCCGGTGACGAGGATGATGGATTTCATGGTGTGTGGCTTTCTGAAGAGGGTTTGGAAAAAGTTGTGGATGTGTCGGTGAAAGTGCGTGCGCTTAGACAACGCCACCATTCGCGCGGAGCGTCTGTCCATTCACCCAGGCCGAGTTCTCGCTCACGAGGAAAGCCACCGCACTCGCGATGTCCTCCGGCGTACCCAGGCGTTCCAGCGGCGCCATCTTGGACATACGTTCCACCATCTCGGGCGTCTTGCCGTTCAGGAACAGTGCGGTGGCCGTGGGGCCGGGGGCGATGGCGTTGACGCGGGTGTTTTTGCCGCGCAGCTCCTTGGCCATGATGTTCGTGAAGGTTTCGACCGCGCTCTTGGTCGCGCCGTAAACCGCGTAACCGGGCAGGGCCAGGCCGATCACGCTGGTCGAAAAGTTGACGATGCGGCCGCCGGGCTGCAGGCGCGCCGCGGCTTCACGCAGGGTGTTGAAACTGCCCTTGACGTTGACGGCGAAGAGGCGGTCAAAGGTGTCATCGTCCGTGTCGGCCAGGGCCGGCAACGTGGGCGGCATGATGCCGGCGTTGTTGATCAGCACGTCGACGCGGCCGAAGGCTTTGATGCTTTCGTCAAACAGCTGCTTCACGGCAGCTGAACTCGATACATCGGCCTGCACGGCGACGGCCTTGCCGCCAGTTGCGGTGATGGACTGCACCACGGCCTGGGCTTCTTCAGCCTGGCCGGCGTAGTTGACGATGACGGCGTAGCCCTCTTGCGCGAGGCGCTGTGCGACGGCGGCGCCTATGCCGCGCGAGGCGCCGGTGACGATGGCAACCTGGGTGGTGTTGTTGCTTGAAGCGGTCATTTGAAACTCCTGATGGTTAAAAGTGGGCGGGCTCTGACTGCCTGCGGCGCTCAGTGTGTTGTGCGCTTTTGGTGAGCCAGTGAAGCTATTGTTCTATTCAATCCACATACGATAAATACCGTAAACTTGCCATCACTGTTCAACAATCACCAACAATAGAAGCGCACGTTATGGACCGTTTTCATTCGATGCAGCTCTTTACCCGCATCGTCGAGCTGGGCAGTTTTACGAAGGCGGCCGACGACCTGGGCCTGCCGCGCGCCACGGTGACGCACGCAGTGCAGCAGCTTGAAAAACGCCTGGGTGTGCGGCTGTTGCAGCGCACCACGCGGCATGTGAGCCCCACGCAGGACGGCGCGGCCTACTACGAGCGCTGCCTGCGCCTGCTGACGGATCTTGAGGAAGCCGAGTCGGCCTTTGTCAACACGGGCAGCAAGCCGCGCGGCAAGCTGCGCGTGGACTTGCACGGCACGCTGGCCAAGCATTTTTTGCTGCCGGTGATTGGGCAGTTCTTTGAGCGCTACCCGGACATCGAACTGGAGATCGGCATGGGCGACCGGCTGGTGGACCTGGTGCGCGAGGGCGTGGACTGCGTTCTGCGTGTTGGCGAACTGGCCGAGTCCAGCATGGTGGGGCGGCGCGTGGCCTTGCTTGAACAGGTGACCTGCGCGAGCCGCGAGTACCTGGACCAACACGGCACACCCGACACGCTGGAGGCGCTGCGCGGCCACCGCGCGGTGAACTTTTTATCCAGCCGCACCGGCAAGGCGCTGCCCTTTGACTTCATCGTGGACGGCGCGCCGCGCCAGGTGCAGCTCAAGGGCTCGGTCGCGGTCACGGACGCCGACGCCTACAAGGCCTGCTGCGCCGCGCACCTGGGTTTCATCCAGGTGCCGCGCTACCACCTAGCCGCGCAACTCGAAGCGGGCGCGCTGGTGGAGGTGCTGGTGCAATTCCGGCCGGCACCCATGCCGGTGTCGGTGCTGTACCCGCACCACCGCCAGCTGTCGCCGCGCGTGCGGGTGTTTGTGGATTGGGTGGCCGACACGATGAGCCGGGCCGGATAAGAACGGTTCAACTAGCGCGGCAGCGCGTAGGCCCGCACATAGTCGCCTGCGCGCGTCCCCAGCGAGCCGTGTCCGCCGGCAACCACGAGCACGTACTGCCGGCCGTCGGCGCCGGTGTAGCTCATGGGCGTGGCCTGCCCGCCGGCGGGCAGGCGCGAGGCCCAGAGTTCGTCGCCGTTGTTGACGTCGTAGGCGCGCAGGTAGTTGTCTACCGTGCCGGAGAGGAAGGCGACGCCGCCGGCCGTGGCGAGCGGGCCGCCCAGGCTGGGCACGCCCATGCGGAAGGGCAGTTGCAGGGGCGTGAGGTCGCGCACCGTGCCGTTCTTGTGCTGCCACGCGATGCTGCCGGTGCTGAGGTCGGCGCCGGCCACATAGCCCCAGGGCGGCGCCTGGCAGGGAATGCCCAGCGGTGACAAAAAGGCGCTGAGCTTGACGGCAAAGGGCGCGCCGAAATTTTCATTGAGCGAGGGCAGGCTGCCTTCGGGCCGTTGCTTGCCTTGCACCATCAGTGTCGTGTCGTCGGTGCGGGGCACCAGCTGCGAGACAAAGGCCAGGTAGGTCGGTGTGGTGAAGGCCATCTGCCGCACCGGGTCGACGGCCACGCCTCCCCAATTGAAGACGCCGAAGTTGCCGGGGTAGACCAGCGTGCCCTGCGTGGAGGGCGGCGTGAAGCGGCCCTCGTAGCGCAGGCGGTGAAAGGCGATGCGGCAATAGAGCTGGTCGAACATCGTCGCGCCCCACATGTCGCGGCCGGTCAGCGGCGGCGGGTTGAAAGACAGCGCCGACTTCGGCTGTGTGGGCGCGCTGTGGTCGCCCTGCGCGGCGCCCTGCGGCGCGGGGACTTCGCTGACGGGCAGCAGCGGCGTGCCGGTGCGGCGGTCCAGCACAAAGATCTCGCCCTGCTTGGTCGGCTGCACCAGGGCGGGCACACGGTTGCCGTTGATGTTGAGCTCCAGCAGGCTGGGCTGGGCCGGCACGTCGTAGTCCCAGAGGTCGTGGTGCACGGTCTGGAAGTTCCAGCGCACCTTGCCGGTGGCGAGATCCAGCGCAACGACGGAGGACGAATAGGTTTCCACCGCCGGGCTGCGCTGGCCGCCCCACTGGTCGGGCGGCTGGTTGCCCAGGGGCACGTAGACCATGCCCAGCGCTTCGTCGACGCTGGAGATCGACCAGCTGTTGGGCGAATTGGCGGTATAGGTTTCACCGGGCTTGAGCGGCGCGCTGCTATCGGGCCGGCCTGAATCCCAGGCCCATACCAGGGCACCGGTGTTGATGTCGAAGGCGCGGATGACGCCGGACTGCTCTTTGGTGGAGACGTTGTCGAGCACGGTGCCGCCGACGATGAGGAGGCGCGAGCTCACCACCACGGGCGAGGTCGAATAATAGGCGCCGGGCTTGAGGTTGGGCATGCCGGCCCAGAGGTCGATCTCGCCCTTGCCGCCGCCGAAGGCCGTGCAGGGCTTGCCGCTGTCGGGGCTCAGCGCGATGACGCGCCCATCGGCCGTGGGCATAAAGAGTTTGGCCGCGCATCCGCCGCCGGCGGCCGGAGTTGCCGGGACAGGTGCGGCGGGCGGCGGCTGGTAGGACAGGCCGCGGCAGGTCAGGTGCTGCAGCGCGAGCTTGTTCTGGATCTCGGGGTTGAAGCGCCAGATCTCGGCGCCGGTGGTGGCGTCGAGCGCGATCACCGACTGGTGCGGCGTGCAGAAGAACAGCCGGTTGCCGACCTTGAGCGGCGTCACCTCGAAGGTGGTTTCTTCCGGGTCGCCGGGGCGGCCGCGCATGTCGCCGGTACGGTACTGCCAGGCGATCCCGAGCTGCTTGACGTTGTCGGGCGTGATCTGCGCCAGGGGTGAATAGCGCTGGCCGTGGCCGGTGCGGCCGTAAGCATGCCAATCTTCCGCCGGCACGCCGTCGGCCGGCGACGGCGCGGCCACGGTTCCCATGGGCGGCAGCGGCAGCATGCCCACCAGGCGGTTGTCGTCATGGAACCAGGTGACGACCGCCGCGACGAGAAACGCGCCCAGCACGGAGCCCAATGCCCAGCGGCCGCCGCGCGCGCCCGTCACGCCTTCATGGCCGGCCTCGCCTATGGGCCAGGTGCGGGCGATCCAGGGCGCCGCCAGGAACAGCCCGATGACAAACACCACGCCGCCGCGCGCGGCCAGCGGCCACCAGTCCAGCCCGGTCTCCCAGATCGCCCAGGCCAGCGTGCCGCCAATCAGCACGGCAAACACCCAGAGCGCGGCGGGGCTGCGGCGCATCAGCAGCACGCCCGTGAGCACAAAGCCCAGGCCTGCCAGCAGGTAATACCAGGTGCCGCCCAGCACGCCCAGCCAGGAGCCGGCCAGCAGCAAGGGCACGCCGAGCACCAGCAGCACAAGGCCCGTGACCCAGGGCGTGCGGCGACGGAGGGGGTCTATGTTGGAAGAAGGCATTGTTGTTCTTGGGCCGGCGCGCTCAGCCGTGGCATCCCACACAGCATTCAAAAAAAGCGCAGCGGCAGACAGCCAATCTAGCGCGTGCGCGCCGCCTGGTGCGTCAGCCTGCGGCTGACACGGCTGTAGGAACGCGGGCGGGCCATCTCGCACCGGGCATGCGGTGCATTCCTACATGCAGCACCGGAAATGCCCGGCGCGGCACGCGGGCGGCAGAGGCGATCTTGAGGGGTCGGCGGTGCCTTCGCGCGTGATGCGCGGGCGCTGCATTTCACCCACTTTTCCAGGAGCTTTCCATGCCCATGAAACCCCAATCCTCACTTCGCACCTACGGCCTGGCGCTTGCCGTGCTGGCGGCGCTGGCGCTGTCCGTCGCGCCCGCCGTCTGGGCGCAAAGCGGCACCGCACCCGCCGCACCCGCGACCACCAAGGCCGAAGACGCCTCCAAGCTGGACCGCAGCGACCGCAAGATGCTGGAAGACCTGGCGCAGGGCAATATGGCCGAGGTCGACGCCGGCAAGATGGCGCTGGAAAAATCGCAGAGTGCCGAGGTGAAAAAATTCGCGCAGCAGATGGTGGACGATCACACCAAGGCACTGGGCGAAGTGCAGGCGCTGGCCACCGCCAAGAACGTCACCTTGCCGGACGGCGCCGGCGCCATGGCCAAGACCAGGGCCACCGCGCTGAAAGCGCTGTCGGGCAGCCTGTTCGACAAGGAATACGCCAAGCGCGCCGGCGTCGGAGACCATGAAAGCACCGTGAAGCTGCTGCAGAAGATGCAGAAGGACGGCAAGGACAGCGACGTCAAGGCCCTGGCCGGCAAGATGCTGCCGACGGTGGAGCATCACCTGGAGATGGCAAAGTCACTGGCGGCCTCCACCGCTTCCGCCAAGTCCTGATGCGCTGAGCTTGCAGCTCAGGGCTGCTTGCGGCGCCGGCCGGTTTTGGGCGGCGCCAGCTCATGCGGCTCCAGGAAAAACTGCGTGTTGCCCACCAGCCGCTCGACCGCGAGGTCGATGAAGGCGCGCGCCCGCGCCGGTTGCGCGCTGCGGCTTCCGTAATAGACGTGCAGGCCCAGGTGGTCGGTGACGTGTTGCGTGAGCAGCGGCACCAGCCGACCGGCGCGCACCAGCGGCGCGGCGGTCACGCCTATCAGCTGGCCTATGGCCTGCCCGGCCACGACGGCGCGGGCTTCGAGGTCCACATCGTTGGCCAGGAAGGATGGCGCGATCACGCGGCCCACGACTTCTTCGCCGACCTTGAATTCCCAGGGCATGGTTTTGCCGCTGCCCGTGTTGTGAAAACCGGTGCAGCGATGGTGCGCCAGCTCGTCTATCGTGGCCGGCGCGCCGTGCTGGGCGATGTAGGCCGGCGCGGCGCAGACGATGAGCTGCAGCGGCAGGATGCGCCGCGAGATGATGCCGCCTCCGGGCGGCGAGCCGGCGCGAAAGCCGACGTCGACACGGTCTTCGACCCAGTTGCCGATGCGGTCGTCCATCTGGATGTCGGGTTCGACCTGTGGGTAGCGGCGGCAATACTCTTCAAGCACCGGCCACAGCACCTCGAGCATGATGGAGCGCGGCGCGACGATGCGCAGCGGCCCGGCGATCTCTTCGCGGCTGCGGCGCGCGCCGTGCAGCGCGCGCTGCAGCGTGGAGAGCCCGGGCTGCGCGGCCTGCAGGAACTGCTCGCCCTCTTCCGTCAGGCTCAGGCTGCGCGTGGTGCGGTGGAACAGGCGCACGCCGAGGTGCCGCTCCAACTGCACCAGCGCCTGGCTGGCGGCCTGCGGCGTGATGGCCTGCGCCGCGGCGGCCTGGCGCAGGCTGCCGAGTTCGGCGGCCTTGACGAAGGTGGCGATGGCGCGCAGTTCATTCAAAGCCATGGTGCTTCTCTCGGGGCTGGGTGGTGATTATCACGATTTGCTTGATTATGAACCCAGCGACTCCTGGCTATTCAACACCCAATGGAAATCCTACATTGCCCTCCTCAACAACTTTTTTTGAAGGACCTGGCCATGAATGCGAAGACGGATTTCAAACGTGTCTGGATGATCACCGGCGCGGCGCGCGGCATTGGCGCGCGCATCGCCGAGGCGGCGCTGGCCCGCGGCGAGGCGGTGGTGGCGACCTCGCGCGACGCGGCTTCGGTGCAGAAAAGATTCCCCGCGGGCGCTGCGCTGCTGGCGCTGCCGCTGGACGTGACGGACGAGGCGCAGGCGGCCGCTGCCGTGCAAGCCGCGCTGGCGCGCTTCGGCCGCATCGACGTGCTGGTCAACAACGCGGGCTATGGCCTGCTGGGCGCGGTGGAAGAAGCCACGGCCGACGAAGTGCGGCGCCTTTACGAAACCAATGTGTTCGGCCTGCTGAACGTGACGCGCGCCGTGCTGCCGTCCATGCGCGAGCGCCGCAGCGGCCACGTGATCAACATCTCGTCACTGGGCGGCTACCAGTCCGGCGCGGGCTTTGGCGTGTACTGCTCGACCAAGTTCGCGGTGGAAGGCCTGAGCGAAGCGCTGCACGGCGAACTCGCGCCGCTGGGCATCCACGTGACGGTGGTGGAGCCGGGCTACTTCCGCACCGACTTCCTGGACAGCAACTCGCTGTCGGTCTCGCCGCGCATCCTGGACGACTATGCCGCGAGCGCCGGCCGGGTGCGCGCGGCCGCCACGCAGATCAACCACAAGCAGGCCGGCGACCCGCTGCGGCTGGCGCAGGCCATGCTGGCGCTGGTGGACTCCGCCACGCCGCCGCTGCGCCTGCCCTTGGGCACCGACACGCTGCAGACGATTGCGGACAAGCATGCGTTTGTCGAGGCCGAACTGAAGGACTGGAAGGCGCTGGCCGCGTCGACGGACTTTCCTAAGGAAGCGCTGGCCGCCTGAACCGCGTTGCGTGGATAAGAAATAAAAAAAGGGCCTCGCGAGAGGCCTTTTTTTATCGGCGCGGGAATGTCCGCATCAGGCCGCGCAGGGCGCGAGCTTCTTCGCGGGCCACATGCGCACCATCAGCGCGGCCGCACCCGATACCGCGGCCATCACACACACACCTTGCCAGCCCGCGTGCGCCAGCACCACGCTGCCGAGCCAGGCGCCGCTGGCCATGCCGCTGAACATGCCGATGAAGAGCACGGCGTTGAGGCGGCTGCGCGCGGCGGGCTCTATGCCGTAGATGAGGGTCTGGTGCGCGATCAGCGTGGCCTGCGCGCCCAGGTCAAACACCACCGCGCCCAGCGCGATCAGCCACAGCTGGTCGGGGCCCAAGGCCATGGCGATGAAGGCCACGGCCACCAGCGTGGCGCCCAGGCGCGTGACGATTTCCGGGCCCTTGCGGTCGGCGAGCCGGCCGGCCAGCGGCGCGGCCAATGCACCGGCGGCGCCCGCCAGGCCGAAGGCGCCCGCCGCGCTGCTGCCCAGGTTGAAGGGCGCGGCATGCAGCATGATGGCCAGCGTGGACCAGAAGGCGCTGAAGCCGACACTGATCAGCCCCTGGGCGATGGCCGCGCGGCGTAGCGCGGGGTGGCGCTTCCACAGCGTGGCGAGTGAGCCCAGCAGCGCCAGGTAAGGTAGTTGCGTGGTCGGCACAAAGCGCGGCAGCAGCCGCGACATGGCCGCTCCCAGCAGCGCAATGCCGAGGGCGGCCGCCACGAACATGCTGCGCCAGCCGAACTGCTCGGCGACCACGCCGGCCACCACGCGCGAGAGCAGGATGCCCAGCAACAGGCCGGTCATCACGGTGCCCACGGTCTTGCCGCGTTGCGCCTCCGGCGCGAGCGTGGCGGCGGCCGGCACGATGTCCTGCGCCAGCGTGGCCGCCAGCCCGATGGCAAGGCTGGCCAGCACGAGCACCGCCAGCGAGGGCGCGCAGGCGGCCAACAGCAAGGCCAGCACCAGGGCGGCGGCTTTGCCCACGATGATGCGGCGCCGGTCATAACGGTCGCCCAGCGGCGCGAGCAGGCCGATGCCCAGCGCGTAGCCGAGTGTGGTCAGCGTGGGCACCAGGCCGATGGTGGCGGGCGTGGCCTTGAATTCGGCGACCAGCAGGGCCAGCATGGGCTGGCTGTAATAAAGCGAAGCAGCGCCCAGGCCGGCGCCGGTGGCGAGCAAAAGAATCAGCGAAAGCGGCAACCCCGGGGCGGCGTGGTCATGCGTATTGGCGGTGATGGTCATGTCAAAAGTCCTGGTAAACGCCCCTCTAAGGGCAGGACGCGAGTATGCGGGCTTGGTTTTACGCTGTGAAGGCGGCTATTGGGCACAATGGTCATACGCAATACGTATGCAAAGACAGAGAACGGACACCCATGAAAACCGCGCCGGACCGGATTGAACTGATGCAGACCTTTGTGCGCATCGTGGAGGCGGGCAGCCTGTCGGCCGCCGCCGCGCAGATGAACGCCACGCAGCCCACGGTGAGCCGGCGCCTGCAGGCGCTGGAGCGTTCGCTGGGCCTGAAGCTGCTGCAGCGCTCCACCCACGCGATGAAGCTGACCGAGGACGGCGAGCGCTGTTTTGCCCGCGCCAAGGAATTGCTGGGCAACTGGGACGCTTTCGAGGCCGACCTGCGCGGCACGCAGGAAGTGCCGGAGGGCACGCTGCGCGTGGTCGTGCCGCATGCGCTGGGCCAGCAGCGGCTGGTGGGGCCGCTGGTCGATTATTTGCGGCGCCACGAGCGGGTCACGGTGGAATGGCTGCTGCACGACGGCACGCCGGACTTCATCGCCCAGGGCATCGATTGCGCGGTGCACGTGGGCGCGGTGGAAGACCCCTCGCTGGTGGCCGTGAAGATCGCCGAAGTCCGGCGCATCGTGGTGGCCGCGCCTTCGCTGCTGCAGGGCCGGCCGCCGCCGCTGCAGCCAGCCGAACTGCAGGCCCTGCCCTGGCTGGCGCTGCAGACCTTTTACCGCAACGAGGTGGCGCTGACCCGCCGCCATGCCGGCCGCGACAGCGAGGAGTTCCGCTTCGCGATACAGCCGCGCCTGGGCACGGACAGCCTGTTCGCGCTGCGCAATGCCACGCTGCTGGGCCTGGGCGCGAGCATTTCCTCAACCTGGCTGGTGGCCGAGGACGTGGCGGAAGGCCGCTTGCTGCACCTGGCGCCCCAATGGTGCGCCGCGCCGCTGCCGGTCTGGCTGATCTATCCCTATTCGAATTTTTACCCGGCCAAGCTGCGCCGCTTTATCGAGGCGTTGCGCGAGGGGCTGCCTGCAGGCATGGGCTTGCCCTCACGCGCGGACCCGGCGGGCGCGGCCTGAGGCCCGCTATTTTTCGCACAGGCCTTTTTCCACCATATCGATCAGGCGCTCGCCGATCTGCAGCATCTGCGGGCCCAGGATGGGGCCCAGCGGGCCGTCTATGACCAGCATCGCCAGGCCGTGCACCGCCGACCAGGCCAGGAACTCGGCGCCGGGGCGGCGTTCGGGCGACATCACGCCGGCGCCCACGAGTTTGTCGATCGCGGCGCCCAGCAGCTCGAACGGGTCCAGCCCGCTTTGCCCTTTGCGCTCGCTATCGGCCGGCGCGCCCTGGGCTCTTTCCTTCAAATCGTCCGAAGGCCCGAAGGCCGTACGGAACAGCCCGCTCTCCGCCTGCGCAAAACGCAGGTAGCCGGTGCCCACCGCGCGCACATTGGCGCGGGCGAATTCGGCGGGCGGTAAATCCGGGGGCAGTGCGGCCAGTTCGGCCTCCATGGCGCGGGCCACGGCCGCCAGCGCGGCGGAGCGAACCGCATAGAGCAAGGCCTGGCGGCTTTCGAAATGGCGGTAGGCGGCGTTGGGCGCGACGCCCGCACGGCGCGTGGTTTCGCGCAGCACCACGGCCTCGGGGCCACCCGCCCGGGCCAGCTCGACGGCGGCTTCCAGCAGCGCGCGCCGCAAGTCTCCGTGGCGGTAAGTGCTGCGGGGTGGCGGGGGCTGGGACGCGCTCGACATGGCTTGTTACGTATTTATGTGGACAGCGTTCATTATCTTTGCTATTCTTTTGTGGACGGTGTACACAATACTGCTGATTGGGCCACCGCACAAGCCTCCGAACCCTGAATTTCCCCGCGAAACCCCGCGCTTACAAGGACCCCAACCATGCAGAAAATCACCCCCTTCCTGTGGTTCAACGACCAGGCCGAAGAAGCCATGAACTTCTATGTCTCGATCTTCAAGAACTCGAAGATCACCATGCTGCGGCGCTACGGCAAGGAAGGCCCCGGTCCCGAGGGCACGGTCATGACGGGCAGCTTCGAACTTGAGGGCCAGGAGTTCATGGCGCTCAACGGCGGCCCGCACTTCAGCTTCACGCCGGCCATCTCGCTCTTTGTGGATTGCAAGACGCAGGCGGAGGTGGACGAGCTGTGGGACAAGCTCTCGGCCGGCGGCGCGCCCAACCAGTGCGGCTGGGTGCAAGACAAGTTCGGCCTGTCCTGGCAGATCATCCCGACGGCGCTCGGTGAAATGCTGGGCGACAAAAACCCGGCCAAGGCCGGCGCCGCCATGAGCGCGATGCTGAAGATGCGCAAGATCAGCATCAAGGATTTGAAAGAGGCCTACGACAGGGCCTGAAGCCGGACAGTATTTGCAAGAAAGGCCGCCGCCATGAACAGCCCCATCGCCACCCTGGTGCGCCGGTATTTTTCGGCGTACGAGACGCAGGACCGGCAAGTCCTTGAAGACCTGCTGGACGAGCGCTTCACCTTCAGCAGCCCGCTGGACGACCGCATCAACCGCGCCGCCTACTTCGCGCGCTGCTGGCCCAACAGCCGCACGCTGCGCCGCTTTACGGTGGAGAAGATATTTGGCCAGGGCGACGAGGCCTTCATACGTTATGAGGCCGAAAGCACCACGGGCAAAAAATTCCGCAACACCGAATGGCTGCGCTTCCAGGGCGGCAAGCTCGTGGAAGTGCAGGTGTACTTCGGCCGCGATACGCGGCCGGCCACGCCAGTTCCTGCACTTGTTCCCGCAACGCGGATGGCCGACTGGCCTGCCACCGCCGCGCTGTTTCCGCGCTAGGCACGCATCCCCACCCCCCAACCAACCAACCCCAAAGGAGATTCCCATGCTGGTTCAGTCCTACCTCTTTTTCAACGGCCGCTGCGAAGAGGCCATCGAGTTCTACCGCAAGGCGCTTGGCGCGCAGGTCACGATGATGATGCGCTTCAAGGAAAACCCCGAACCCATGACGGATGGCTGCGGCCCCGACGGCGGCCCGGCCCCCGACCCCAACAGCATCATGCACGCCAGCTTCAAGATCGGCGAGACGGAAGTGATGGCCTCCGACGGCATGGGCGGTGGCAAGGCGGAGTTCAAGGGCTTCTCGCTGTCTGTGTCCGCGGCCAGCGATGCCGAGGCGCAGCGCCTGTTCAAGCTGCTGGGCGAGGGCGGCAAGGTGGAAATGCCGATGGCCAAGACCTTTTTCGCCTCGTCCTTCGGCGTGGTGGTCGACCGCTTCGGCGTGTCGTGGATGGTGATCCATCCGCTGCCCATGCCTTGAGGCGGCGCATCCCATGCAGTTCCTGCTGATCATCTGCCACGACGCGGCCTTCGCGCCCACCCCGGCCCTGGTCGCCGAAATAGGCGCCTGGGTCAGGGACATGCAAGGCCGCGGCATCCTCCAGCACGGCAACCCGCTACGCCCGCCGGGCGAAGCCGCCACGGTGCGGGTGCGCCGCGGCAAGCGCGTGGTGACGGACGGCCCTTTTGCCGGCAGCGCGGAAAAAATGTCGGCCTACGGGCTGATTGAATGCGCCGGCATGCGGGAAGCCATCGACATCGCGGCCGGCCACCCCATGGCCAGTGCCGCGACCATAGAGGTCAGGCCGGTCTGGTCCGACCTGCCGCGCATGGCGGCTTGAAAACACACGGGAAACACACGATGGAAAAACCATGAAGCTTTACTACTCGGACACGCTGAACCCGCGCAAGGCCTGCGCCGTCGCCCGGCACCTGGAGTCGCCACTGGAATTCATCCCTGTCGCGCTGGAAAAAGGCGAGCACCGCACGCCTGAATTCCGCAAGATGAATCCGAACGCCAAGGTGCCGGTGCTGGTCGATGACGAACTGGTTCTGTGGGAGTCCAACGCCATCATGTGCCACCTGGCGGAGAAAGCCGGCTCGGAACTCTGGCCGCGCGATGAACGCCGCATCGAGGTGATGCGCTGGCTGATGTGGGATGCGACCGAGTTCGCGCCGGCCGTCGGCACTTTTTACTTTGAGCACATCATCAAGCCGCGCTTCCTGGGGCGCGAGGCCGACCCCGCCGAGATTGCCCGGGTGACGCCGGATTTCGAACGCTATGCCGGCGTGCTGGAGGGGCACCTGAAAGGGCGCGAGTACCTTGTCGGCGATGCCCTGACCGTCGCCGACTTCGCGGTGGCCATCACCTTGCCCTACGCCGAAAAAGCACGCTTGCCGCTGGCGGGTTTCCCGGCGATCCGGCGCTGGCACGACCGCCTGAACCAGTTGCCTGCCTGGCGCGAACCCTGGCCCGAACAGCGAGCCGCCTGAAGGCGGCGCAGGCCCGCCGGGAATCGGAGCGCCGCGCGGCACGAGGCGGCCGTACCCACGCGCGAAAAGCGGCAAGGCCTTGAAAAGCCCTTAGTCCCCGGCTTTTCGCTCGCGCTCGATAGAATGATTCGGGCACTCTTCCTTGAGTGCCCACTTCACACCAGGATGCCGCGTGCAAGCCAATCCCATCATTTCCATACAGCAACTCAGCAAAACCTACGCCTCGGGCTTTCATGCGCTCAAGTCGGTGGACCTGGAGATCCGGCGCGGCGAGATCTTCGCCCTGCTGGGCCCCAACGGCGCTGGCAAGACCACCCTGATCAGCATCGTCTGCGGCATCGTCAACCCCGGTTCGGGCACGGTGACGGCCGACGGGCACGACATCGTCCGCGACTACCGTGCCGCCCGCTCCAAGATCGGCCTGGTGCCGCAGGAGCTTTCGACCGATGCCTTCGAAACCGTCTGGTCCACCGTGAGCTTCAGCCGCGGCCTGTACGGCAAGCCGCCGAACCCGGCCTATATCGAGAAGGTGCTGCGCGACCTGTCGCTGTGGGACAAGAAGGACAGCAAGATCATGGCGCTTTCGGGCGGCATGAAGCGCCGGGTGCTGATCGCCAAGGCGCTGTCGCACGAGCCGACCATCCTGTTCCTGGATGAGCCCAGCGCCGGCGTCGACGTCGAACTGCGCAAGGGCATGTGGCAAATGGTGCGCGAGCTGCGCGACGGCGGCGTCACCATCATCCTGACCACGCACTACATCGAGGAAGCCGAGGAGATGGCCGACCGCATCGGCGTGATCAACAAAGGCGAGCTGATCCTTGTCGAGGACAAAACCGTGCTGATGCGCAAGCTCGGCAAGAAGCAATTGAGCCTGCAGCTGCAAACGCCGCTGCAGAGCATTCCGGCCGCCCTGGCCGGGCTGCCGCTGGAGCTGACGAAGGAAGGCCACACCCTGGTCTACACCTTCGACACGCAGACCGAGGAGACCGGCATTGCGGCCCTGCTCAAGCAGCTGGCCGAACTCGGCATCGACTTCAAGGACCTGCACTCGAGCGAGAGCTCGCTCGAAGACATCTTCGTGAGCCTGGTGCATGCCGACACCCCCACCGCCAACATCAAGGAGGCCGCATGAACTGGCACGCCATCCGCGCGATCTACCGCTTTGAAATGGCGCGCACCTTCCGCACGCTGATGCAGTCCATCGCCTCGCCGGTGATCTCAACCTCGCTGTATTTCGTGGTGTTCGGGGCCGCCATCGGCTCGCGCATGGGCGACATCGACGGCATCCGCTACGGCGCCTTCATCATCCCCGGCCTGGTCATGCTGTCGCTGCTCAACGAGAGCATCTCGAACGCCGCCTTCGGCATCTACATGCCGAAGTGGTCGGGAACGATTTACGAGCTGCTGTCGGCGCCGGTGTCGTCGATGGAGGTAGTGATCGGTTATGTGGGGGCCGCGGCAAGCAAGTCCGTCATGCTGGGCCTGTTGATCCTGGTCACGGCGCGCCTCTTCGTGCCTTACAGCATTGCGCACCCCTTCTGGATGCTGTGCTTCCTGCTGCTGACCGCGCTGACCTTCAGCCTGTTCGGTTTCATCATCGGGCTCTGGGCCGACAACTTCCAGAAGCTGCAGGTTGTGCCGCTGATGGTGGTGACGCCGCTGACCTTCCTGGGCGGCGCGTTTTATTCCATCAACATGCTGCCGCCGCTGTGGCAAAACATCGCCCTGGTCAACCCGGTGGTCTACCTGATCAGCGGCTTCCGCTGGAGCTTCTACGGCGTGGCCGACGTCAATGTGGGCCTCAGCGTGCTGGCCATCCTGGGCTTCCTGGGGCTGTGCCTGGGCGTGGTGTGGTGGATCTTCCGCACGGGCTGGAAGCTCAAGAGCTGAAGAGCCGGCAAGCCCGTTGGCAGGCCGGCGCCGCTTGAAGCATCAGCGGCCGGCCGCATATGTCTTCTTTGAACGTCACACGCCAGAAAGGCCTCTTCATGCCTGCCACGTCCGCCGCATCTTCCGCCACCGACTCCGCCGCCCACCCGGTCCTGCAGGTCAAGCCGCTCGGCTTTCCGTGGGCGACGCTCGATCCCTTCCTCTTTTGCGTCTACCACGACGACGCCTACCCCCGGGCCAATGCGCAGATGGGACCGGACGCCTCACTCACGGGACGCGACATCGGCCAGGACTTCGCGCGCAAGGACGGCTGGAGCATGTACCACGGCAGCACGGTGCCGGGTTTTCCGGCGCACCCGCACCGCGGTTTTGAAACCGTGACGATCGTGCGCAAGGGCCTGGTCGACCACTCCGATTCGCTGGGCGCCACGGCGCGCTTCGGCCGCGGCGACGTGCAGTGGCTCACGGCCGGCAAAGGCGTGGTGCATTCCGAAATGTTCCCGCTGCTGGACCCCCAGAACCCCAACCCGCTGGAGCTGTTCCAGATCTGGCTCAACCTGCCGGCGGCCGGCAAGATGGCGGACCCGCACTTCACCATGTTCTGGTCGCAGGACATTCCGCGCCAGGTGCTCACGGACAGCGCGGGCCGCACCACCGAAGTCGCCGTCATCGCCGGGCGCCTGGGCGAGGCCGAAACCGGCCCGCTCGCACCGCCGCCCGATTCCTGGGCCGCGCAGGCCGATGCCGATGTGGCGATCTGGACGATTCGCGTGGCGCCCGGCGCGCGTTGGACATTGCCCGCCGCCAAGGGCAGCGGTACGCAGCGCCAACTGTATTTTTTCAAGGGCACGTCGGCCGGCGTGGCCGGCCAGCCCGTCAGCGGCCATGCGGCCATTACGCTGCGGGCCGATGCGGCCGTGGAGCTGGCCAACAGCGGCGCCGACGAAGCCGAGTTCCTGCTGCTGCAAGGCAAGCCGATTGGCGAACCGGTGGTGCAGTACGGCCCCTTCGTGATGAACACTCAGGCCGAAATCGCGCAGACCCTTGCCGACTACCAGCGCACGCAGTTCGGCGGCTGGTCCTTCGCGGACGACGCGCCGGTGCACGGCCGTGAGCCGGCGCGTTTTGCGCGCTACCCGGGCGGGCGCGAAGAGCGGCCGGCGGAAGCGGCAAGCACCGCACTACCTATCCAGGAGTCGACATGAGCATGAGCACACAAGCAGAAGACGTGAAGCGCGAACTTGATGCGCTGGCGGCGGCGTTCTTTGAGGCCGTGTCCTTCGAGGCCGGCGGCGCACCGCCTTACCAGAACATCCACGGCCTGTTCATCGAGGCCGGCCTGCTGATCAAGAACACGGCGGCCACGCCCGAGATATCGACCGTCGCCGAATTCATCGCGCCGCGCCGGGCCCTGGTGGACAGTGGCGCGCTGACGCGCTTCAAGGAATGGGAGCTGTCGGAGACCACGCAGGTCTTCGGCAATATCGCGCACCGCTACAGCGCCTACGGCAAAGCCGGCACCCAGAACGGCAAGGACTTTGAAGCACGCGGTGTGATCTCGACACAGTTCATCAAGACCCCCGAAGGCTGGAAGATGAGCGCGATGGCCTGGGACGACGAACGGCCCGGCTTGTCGCTGCCGGCTGAACTGCTGGGCCGCTGAGCCCTCCTCAGGCCTGGTGGTTGCGGACCGGCGCCCATCAGCGCGCGGCGCGGCGGTCCCAGGACAGTGCGGCCACCAGCACCAGGCCACCGATCAGCCCCAGATGCTCGAGGAATGAATTGCGGTTGTGGAATTGCTCCATGCCGCTCATGGCCCAGAACGGATGGCCTATGACCGTGGCCACCAGCGTGAACCCGGCCAGCGCGAGTGTGCCCAGCACCGCCCACGGGCCGCGGCCGGAAAGCATCAGCGCTGAGCCGGCCAGTTGCGTGACGAGCACCGCGGCGGCGAACACGGGCGCCGGGCTCAGGCCGAAATGCGCGGCCTCGCCGATAGCCGCGTCGAAATTGAACAGCTTGGAAACGCCGCTGTAGACGAAGGCGACCGCCAGCAGCAGCCTGGCGGCCTGGAGCGCCGGTATTAAAAATGTGTTCTCGCGCGCGGTCATGGTTTTCCTCATCAGCTATTGCTCAAAGCCAGCACGCGCAACCCAGAGCGCCCCAGAAACTTTTTTCGTCGGACACCGGCGCGTTGCCCAGCCAGCTTTGGGTGTGGCCGTGCCCGTGCACCGCGCAGGGCTTGGCGCAGCAATCGGCGAAAGGCTGCATCGCGCGCGCGGCGAAGCCCGCCGGTTTGCCTCCGGAGGCGGGCTCGCGCCAGTAGCCGCCGAAAGCCTTTGTCGGTGCCCAGTCGTTGGCGGCTTTGGGCATGGGCGGCGCCAGGCCCGCGAAACCGCCGTCGCCGTGCACGATGCGCCCGCCCACCACCGTCAGGTGCGACACCAGGTCCTTGATGTCGGACTCCGGGATGCCGAAGAAGTCGCGCGAGGGCACGATGAAGTCGGCAAGCTGGCCCACCTTGATCTGGCCTTTTTGGCCCTCGGCATTGGCGAACCAGGCGCTGCCGCTGGTCCACAGCCGCAGCGCGGTGTCGCGGTCCAGCAGGTTGTCGGGGCGGTACAGCGCGGTGCCGCCCAGCGTCTTGCCGGTGACCATCCAGTACAGGCAGACCCAGGGGTTGTAGCTCGCGACGCGGGTTGCATCGGTGCCGCCGCCCACGGGCAGGCCGGCGTCCAGCATGCGGCGAATCGGCGGCGAGTGTTCGGCGGCGCCGGCGCCATAGCGCTCGATGAAATATTCGCCCTGGTAGGCCATGCGGTGCTGCACGGCGATGCCGCCGCCCAGCGCCTTGACACGGTCGATGTTGCGCGCGCTGATGGTTTCGGCGTGATCAAAAAACCAATGCAGGCCGTTGAAAGGAATCTCACGGTTGACCTTCTCGAAGGTGTCGAGTGCGCGCCCTATGGATTCGTCGTAAGTCGCGTGCAGCCGGAAAGGCCAGCGCTTTTCCACCAGCAGGCGCACCACGCGCTCGAGCTCGTCCTCCATGCTGGCGGGCAGTTCGGGCCGGGGCTCGCGGAAGTCCTCGAAATCGGCCGCGGAGAACACCAGCATTTCGCCGGCGCCGTTGTGGCGCAGCATGTCGGTGCCGGACAGCGGCGGCAGCATGCCGGTCCACTGCCGGAAATCATCCGCCTCCTGTTTCGGCCGCTGCGTGAACAGGTTGTAGCCTATGCGCACCGTGAGCTCGCCGGTATCGCGCAGCTTCTCGATCACGCGGTAGTCGTCGGGATAGTTCTGGAAGCCGCCGCCGGCATCGATCACCGAAGTGATGCCGAGCCGGTTCAGCTCGCGCATGAAAAGCCGGGTCGACGCCTCCTGCGCGTCCGGGTCCAGCTTGGGGCCTTTGGCCAGTGTGGCGTAGAGGATCATCGCGTTAGGTCTGGCGAGCAGCAGGCCTGTCGGATTTCCCTGGGTGTCTCGCGCGATTTCGCCGCCGGGCGGATTCGGCGTGTCCTTGCCGTAGCCGACGGCGCGCAGGGCGGCGCCGTTGAGCAGGGCGCGGTCATACAGGTGCAGGATGAAGACCGGGGTGTCGGGCGCGGCCGCATTGATTTCCGCGAGTGTGGGCAGGCGCTTTTCCGCGAACTGCTGCTCGGTGAACCCGCCGACCACGCGCACCCACTGCGGCGCCGGCGTGCGCGCCGCCTGCGCCTTGAGCATGGCCATCGCATCGGCGAGCGAAGGCACACCGTCCCAGCGCAGTTCCATCGCGTAGTTGAGGCCGGCGCGTATCAAATGCGTGTGGCTGTCGTGCAGGCCGGGCAGGGCGGCCGCGCCGGCCAGGTCGACCACCTGTGTCTTGGCGCCCGCGTGGCGCATGGCATCTTCGTGGCTGCCCACGGCGATGAATTTGCCGCCAGCCACGGCCACCGCGGCGGCCACCGGGTTCTGCCGGTCCAGGGTGGTGAAGCGGCCGTTGATGAAAATGATGTCGGCCGTGGCGGCCATGGCGGGATCGGTCATGCGGACTTCCGGGAATTGTTGAGGGGGAATCAGCGCCGCGCGAACAGCCATGGGTGCAGCAGCCGCGTGTAGGGCGGCATGACCACCCAGACCACCAGGGCCACGATGACGGCCGCCAGTATGCCGTGCTCCACGCCATACACGCCCAGGGCGGGGACGGCCTTGAACAACGGCCCCATGGCCCAGGGCACGACCATGGTCAGCGGCCAGATGACCGAGGTGGTGATCAGCCACTGTTTCCAGGCCGCGGGCTTTACCGGCGCCTCCGCGCCAGCCGCCGCTTCAGGGGGAAACAGGAAGTCGATGCCGGTGCCCAGGGTGACCTGTTCACCGGCTTGCAGGTGCGGCTGCACGGCCTCGACCAGGCGCGCGCGTTCGGTGGATCGGTACCAGGCATTCAACTGCTCAGAGGTGGCGAAGCGGACCACGATGAGGTAGTCAACGCCGGTGCCGGACGGGCGGACCACATGCACGCCCTGGTGGCCCGGATAGGCCGAGGCGACCCGCATGGTCTCCGCCAGCCAGGCATCGTACGCGGCGCGCGCACCGGGGCGCACGCGGTGGCGCACCACCAGGCTGACGCTTTCAGAGGACGGGCCTGCCGGCTCACCCGTGCTGTTTGTGGCGCTGTTCATGGCGCTTCAGCCCAGCTTGCGCGCGGGCATCTTGTGCACGTGCGTGATCGCGTAGTCGACGCCAGAGCCGTAGGCGCCGGAATGCTCCATGACGATGCCCGTGGTACCCGCATAGGTCTCCTTGCGCGCCCAGTCGCGCTGCATTTCGAGAAGGAACTGCTGCCAGGTGATGGGCACGGCGCCGGCCTGGATCATGCGCTGCACCGACATGTTGTGCGCCGCCACCGAAGTGCCGCCGGAGGCATCTTCCACAAAATACACCTCGTAGCCGTCGGCCATGGCCTCCAGCGCGGGGAAGTTCAGGCAGACCTCGGTCCACAACGCCGCGAGCACCAGTTTTTTGCGGCCGAATTTTTTCAGTTCGGCCTTGACGGCGGCATCGTCCCAGGTGTTCATGCTGGTGCGCTCAAAAATCCGGTTGTCGGGCAGCACCGCGAGCAGTTCGGGCCAGATGTTGCCCGAAAAGGATTCAGTCTCGACTGAGGTCAGCACCGTGGGGACATTGAACACCTTGGCCGCCTTGGCCAGGCCGATGACGTTGTTCTTCAGCAGTTGCCGGTCGATGTTGGCCACGCCGAAGGTCATTTGCGGCTGGTGGTCGATCAGGACAAGCGCGCAGTTCTGGGGGGTCAGAAGTTCGAGTTTTCCTTGAGCCATGGTGAATTTCCTTGTAATGGTGAAACAAACAAGCTGGAATGCTAAATTGCAGCCAATAGGTTGACTAGACTGAGTTTTCGAACCAAACCGTATCCAAAGAGGAACCAATTCATGGACAGACTCGACGCCCTCCAGGCCCTGGTGCTGTCGACACGGCTGGGCAGCTTTGCCGCCGCCGCGCGTGAGCTCGGCGTGACGCGCTCGCAGATCAGCAAGCTCATCGCTTCGCTGGAAGTGGAATACGGCGGTACGCTGTTTGCGCGCTCCACCCGCGCGATTGCGTTGACCAGTGCCGGCGCCACGCTGCACGACTATGCCGTGGATCTGCTGGCCATCGCCGCCGAAGCCCGCGAGTCCATGGCGGCCCTGCGCGGCGCGGTGGCAGGGCCGCTGCGCGTCAATGCGCCGATGTCCTTCGGCAAGCTGGTGCTGGCGCCGCTGCTGTCGGAGTTCCTGGCGCTGCATCCGCGGGTCGAGTTGCGCGTGGAACTCAACGACCGCATGCTCGACCCCTATGAGACGGGCTTTGACCTCACCCTGCGCATCGCGCAACTGCCGGACTCCTCGCTGGCGGCGCGCCGCCTGTGCGACGTGCGACGCGCCATCTATGCCGCCCCCGCCTACCTGCAGGCGCACGGAACGCCCGGCTCGCCGAAGGCGCTCAAGGCGCATCGCTGCCTGAACTACGCGCATGCCAACAAGGGGCACATCTGGCACCTCGGCAGGGGCCGGGAAACGGCGCACGTGGCCGTCGGCGGGCCGCTGTGCGCCAACAACGGCGACCTGCTGGTGGAGGCCGCCGTCGCTGGCGCCGGATTGATCCTGCAGCCCGAGTTCCTGGCAGCGAAGCACCTCGCGGCGGGACGGCTGGTGCCGGTGATGCCGCAGTGGCAGGAATCCCCGGAGATCGCGCTCTACGCGCTGTACCCGGCGACACGGCGCGTTCCCGTCACGGTGCGCGCCCTGATCGATCACCTGGTGGCGGCTCTGCCGCAAGCCATGTCGGCCGTTGAAGTGCCTTCGCTACCGTGACTGCGCGTGCAGGCTTCATGCTGAGGTGAGCCGGACCGTCCGGCCCAGCAGCCAGTAGGTGGCCATGCGGCCCCTGCCCTTGATCTCTATGGGTTCGCGCGCGACGAATGAAAAATGCTGCCGAGTCTGCAGGTACACCGCTTCGCTGACGTGGACGGCGCCGGGCGCGCCGCTGGATTCCATGCGGCTGGCCACGTTGACGGTGTCGCCCCAGACGTCGTAGAGGAAGCGCTTGACGCCGATCACTCCGGCCACCGCGGGCCCGGTGTGGATGCCGATGCGTATGGCCAGTTCCGTGCCGTTGCCGGTGTTGTAGCGCCGCAGGGCCTCGCCCATGTCGAGCGCCAGCCGCCCCAGGGCCTCAAGCCGATGGTGCGCGACGACCATGTAGGCATCGCCTATGGTCTTGATTTTTTCGAGGCCGTATTTTTCGACCAGGCCGTCAAAGGCCGAGAAGATCTGGTTCAGCACCAGAACCAGCGCGTCGGGCGGCAGGGCGCGCGAAAAAGTCGTGAAGCCGGCGATGTCGGCGAACAGCACGCCCATGTTGTCGAACTTCACCGCGTTGACCTTGTCGTCGCGCTTGAGCTCGTCGGCGATGGAAGCCGGCAACACGTTGTACAGCACCTTGTCGGCGCGCGCGCGTTCGGTCTCCGCGCGCTGCATCTCGGCGTAAAGTTCGGCGTTGCGCGCATGCATGAACCTGTCGAGCTCGATGCACAGCACCACCACGCAGAACGGATTGACCAGCGCGGCCAGCAGCGCCACACCGTCCCCCTCCCGCATGCCGGCGGCCAGGGCCAGCACCGCAAAACTCAGCACGTACATCGGCCGGCGCACCGGGCTGGGCGTGCACATCACAGCCGCCACAAAGGTCGCGCCGGCGGCGTAGATGGCCAAGTCGCCCCGCATCCAGCCATGGACCGCCCCGACCCAGGTGGCCAGCACCATCGCGCCCGCACAGGCCGCATTGAGCGCCGCTTCGCTGTTTCGAAGCCGAGGCAGGAATCGGTCCGCCAGCGCGACGGCGATGAAAAACAGCTCCGCCGTGAGTTGCCAGGCCAGCAGGCCCGCGAAGCCAGGCGGCCAGTGCTGCGGCGAGACGCCGAAATAAGGCGCATCTGCGGCCAGCGCGGCCGGCGGCAAAAGGCAGGCCACCGCCTTGGCGTAATACACCCCGTGCGCCCAGCTTTTCTGGACAAGCCACTCCCGAAACGGCTGCAGCGCCATGATGTTCCTCCCCTTGCGCCGCGCGGCATGGGCGCGGCATCCGGCGACCATACGGGCCGGCCGGCTTTGGGTCAATGAACATTGACCGCCTGCGGCCTTTTCATGTGCGACGGCCGAAAAAAAAGCGCCCGAAGGCGCTTTTTTTTGATGAAGCCGCAGCGAATTACTTCGCCACCACCCGCACCATTTCCAGGCACTTGTTGGAGTAGCCCCATTCGTTGTCGTACCAGGCCACCACCTTGATGAAGGTGCCGTCCAGCGCGATGCTGGCGTCGGCGTCGAAGATGGAGGTGCGGGCATCGCCGCGGAAGTCGGTGGCGACCACCTTGTCTTCGGTGTAGCCCAGGATGCCCTTGAGCGCGCCTTCGCTTTGCGCCTTCATCTCGGCGCAGATTTCCTTCAGCGTGGCTTCCTTGTTGAGTTCGCAAGTCAGGTCGACCACCGAAACGTCGGAAGTCGGCACGCGGAAGGACATGCCGGTCAGCTTCTTGTTGAGCTCGGGAATCACCACGCCGACGGCCTTGGCGGCGCCGGTGCTGGAAGGAATGATGTTTTCCAGGATGCCGCGGCCGCCGCGCCAGTCCTTGTTGCTCGGGCCGTCCACGGTTTTCTGCGTGGCGGTGGCGGCGTGCACCGTGGTCATCAGGCCGCGCTTGATGCCCCACTTGTCGTTGAGCACCTTAGCGACGGGCGCCAGGCAGTTGGTGGTGCAGCTGGCGTTGGAGATGATGGCCTCGCCCTTGTAGGTCTTGTCGTTGACGCCGAAAACGAACATCGGAGTGTCGTCTTTCGACGGCGCCGAGAAGATGACCTTCTTCGCGCCGGCGGCCAGGTGCTTCTCGCCGGAGGCCTTGTCGAGGAACAGGCCGGTGGACTCCAGCACCACGGTGGCGCCGATGTCGCCCCACTTGAGGTTGGCGGGGTCGCGTTCCTGCGTGAGGCGGATCTTCTTGCCGTTGACGATGAGGGTGTTGCCCTCGACGGACACGTCACCTTCGAAGCGGCCGTGCACCGAGTCGTACTTCAGCATGTACGCCAGGTAGTCGGGCTCGAGCAGGTCGTTGATGCCGACGATTTCAATGTCGCCGAAGCTCTTGATCGCCGAGCGGAACACGTTGCGGCCGATCCGGCCAAAACCATTAATGCCAAGTTTGATAGTCATCTGCTGTTGCTCCTGGAAGTTGAAATTGGTTGATTGGACAGGCAGCGTACGTTGCGTGCGCTTACTTGCGCAGCACCTTGCGCACGGTGTCGGCGACGTTCTCGGCCGTGAAGCCGAAGTGTTTGAACAGGACGGGTGCCGGGGCGGATTCGCCGTAGCTGTCGATGCCGACCACGGCGGCGCAGCCGTATTTCCACCAGCCGTCGGTCACGCCCATCTCCACCGCGATGCGGGGGATGCCTTCGGGCAGCACTTCGCTCTTGTAGGCGGTTTTCTGTTTGTCGAAGGTGGTGGTGCTGGGCATGGAAACCACGCGCACGGCGATCTTGTGGGCGGCCAGTATTTCCTGTGCCTTCAGCGCGAGTTGCACTTCGGAACCGGTGGCGATGATGACGGCCTGGGCCTTCTTGTTGAGGCCGACTTCTGCCGGCTCGGCCAGCACGTAGGCGCCGCGGCTGATGTTGCCGAGGTCTTTCTTCGGCGCGTAGGGCAGGTTCTGGCGGCTCAGCAGCAGTGCCGTCGGCTTGTTCTTGTTCTCGAGCGCGACGGCCCAGGCAACGGCTGTTTCGGCCGTGTCGCCCGGACGCCAGACGTCCAGGTTGGGGATCAGGCGCAGGCTGGCGGCATGCTCGATGGACTGGTGCGTCGGGCCGTCTTCACCGAGGCCGATGGAGTCGTGGGTGAACACGTGCACCACGCGCAGCTTCATCAGCGCGGCCATGCGGATGGCGTTGCGGCTGTAATCGCTGAAGGTCAGGAAGGTGCCGCCGTAGGGGATGTAGCCGCCGTGCAGCGCAATGCCGTTCATGATGGCGGCCATGCCGAATTCACGCACGCCGTAGTTGATGTGGCGGCCGATGGAACTCACGCCGTCGGCGTTGGCCGTCAGCACGACTTCGCCGTTCATGTCGAAACGCAGGCTGGGCGTGGACTTGGTGTTGGTCAGGTTGGAGCCGGTCAAATCGGCCGAGCCGCCCAGCATTTCAGGCAGGCCGGCGGTGAAGGCTTCCAGCGCGAGCTGCGAGGCTTTGCGCGAAGCGACCGTTTCGGCCTTGGTGTGCGAACCGATGACGGTGTCGACCGCCAGTTGCGCGAAGGACTTGGGCAGCTCACCCTTCATGCGGCGGACCAGTTCGGCGGCAAGTTCAGGATGCGCCGCCTTGTAGGCGGCGAATTTCGCGTCCCAGGCGGCTTCAGCGGCCAGGCCCTTGGCTTTGGCATCCCAGGCGTCGTAGGTTTCTTTCGGCACTTCAAACGGGGCGTGGGGCCAGTTCAGGGCTTCGCGCGTGAGCTTGATTTCTTCGGCGCCCAGCGGCTCGCCGTGGGCCTTGGCGGTGTTGGCGCGGTTCGGCGAGCCCTTGCCGATGTGTGTCTTGCAGATGATCAGCGTGGGCTTGTCGCTGGACTTCTTCGCGCCTTCGATGGAATTGGCGACCAGCTCGGCGTCATGGCCGTCGATGGGGCCCAGCACGTTCCAGCCGTAGGCGGCAAAGCGCACGGCGGTGTTGTCGATGAACCAGGGTGCGACCTGGCCGTCGATGGAGATGCCGTTGTCGTCATATAGCGCGACCAGCTTGTTGAGCTTCCAGGCGCCGGCCAGGGCCGCGGCCTCGTGGCTGATGCCTTCCATCAGGCAACCGTCGCCCATGAACACATAGGTGTTGTGGTCGACGACGGTGTGGCCTTCGCGGTTGAATTCCTTGGCGAGCAGCTTTTCAGCCAGCGCCATGCCGACGGCATTGGTCAGGCCCTGGCCCAGCGGGCCGGTGGTGGTTTCGACGCCGGGGGTGTAGCCGTATTCGGGGTGGCCGGGGGTTTTGCTGTGCAGCTGGCGGAAGTTTTTCAGTTCGCTGATCGGCAGTTTGTAGCCGGTCAAATGCAGCACGGCGTAAATCAGCATGGAGCCGTGGCCGTTGGAGAGCACAAAACGGTCGCGGTCGAACCAGTTGGGGTTGTGCGGGCTGTGCTTGAGGTGGCGGCCCCAGAGGGCGACGGCCATGTCGGCCATGCCCATGGGGGCGCCGGGATGTCCGGAATTGGCTTGTTGTACGGCGTCCATTGCGAGTGCGCGTATCGCATTCGCCATCATTTGCGTGTTTGCCATGTAGGCTGCTCCGGAGGGGGAAAGATCAGGGGTAACCCGGTATTTTACCGTCTGGCCCCGGCCCGGGAATTTGGCGGGATATGGAACCAAGTTACGGCCTGGACGGGGCCGCGCATCGTCTAAAGTCGGGGGATGCAAGGCCTACACCTGACCGCCGACCTTTACAAATGCCGCTGCGATCCCGCCTGGTTCACCGACGCCGCCCGCCTGGGCGACTGGTGCGTGCAGGCCGTGCAGGCCGCCGGCCTGCAGGCCGTCAACCAGCTGTTCCACACTTTTCCCGACACCGTGCACGGCCCGGGCGGCATCACGGCCACCGTGCTGCTGGCCGAATCGCATGTGTGCGTTCACACCTGGCCTGAACAAAAGGCCGTGACACTGGACGTGTACGTCTGCAACTTTGGCGCCGACCACTCGGCGCGCGCGCGCGGCCTGATGGATGCGCTGATACGGCGTTTTAACCCGGAATGGACCGAGCAGCGCTCACTGGACCGCGGGGATACGCAGTGAGCGACCCGGCCATCAAAGCCATGATCATGGCCGCCGGCCGCGGCGAGCGCATGCGCCCGCTGACCGACAGCACGCCCAAGCCCCTGCTGAAAGTGCGCGGCAAGCCGCTGATCGCCTGGCATGCCGAGGCGCTGGCGCGCGGCGGCTTCACCGACCTGGTGATCAACACCGCCTGGCTCGGCGAGCAGATTGAAAACCACTTCAGCCAGCCAGGCCGCACGCCGCTGTCGATTGCCTATTCACACGAAGGCGTTGATTTCGGCGGCGCGCTGGAAACCGCCGGCGGTATCGCGCGCGCGCTCCCGCTGCTGGGCGAGGTGTTCTGGCTATTGGCGGGCGACGTGTTTGTGCCGGGCTTTGAATTCAGCCAGGCCGCCGTAGACCGTTTTGCCGCCGGCGGCAAGCTGGCCCACCTCTGGCTGGTGGCCAACCCGCCCCACAACCCGCAGGGCGACTTCGGCCTGGGCCCGGACGGCCTGGCACTGAACCTGGCCAAAGACAGCGCGGAACCCAAATTCACCTACAGCACCATCGGCCTGTACCGCCGCGAATTCTTCAACAGCATGCCCTTCGGCAACCCCGAAGGCCTCAAAGCCCCACTGGCCCCCTTGCTGCGCGCCGCGATGGACAATGGCCGGGTCAGCGCCGAGCTGTACACCGGGCCCTGGACCGACGTGGGCACACCGGCCCGGCTGGACGAGTTGAACCAGGCAGCCGTCACCACCAATTAACAAACCCAAAGCGCAGCCACCATGAGCACCACCACGATTTACCAGAAACGCCGTGCCGCCGTGGCCCGTGCACTCAGGGCGGCCGGCGGCGGCCTCGCCCTGCTGCCCACCGCGCGCGAGTACCCGCGCAACCGCGACAGCGATTTTCCGTACCGGCACGACAGCTATTTCTATTACCTGACCGGCTTTGACGAGCCCGAAGCCTGGCTGGCGATTGAGGCCAACGGCAAGACCACGCTGTTTTGCCGCCCCAAGGACCTGGAGCGCGAAATCTGGGACGGCATACGCCTGGGCCCCAAGGCCGCGCCGGCCCGGCTGGGCGTGGACGCCGCCTTCAGCACCGAGGTACTGGACACCCGGATGCCGGCGCTGCTGGCCAACCAGAAGTCGGTGTGGTTCCCCTTTGCCACACATGAAGGCCTGGACGCCCGGGTCGACGACTGGCTCGACAAGGTGCGCGCCCGCGTGCGTCTGGGCGACGAGTGCCCGCAAAGCCGGCACGACCTGTGCGGCGTGCTCGACGAGATGCGCCTCTTCAAGGACAGCCACGAGATCGCCACCCTGCGCCGTGCCGGCAAAATTTCGGCGGGCGCGCATGTGCGCGCCATGCAGACTTCAGCCGCCATGCTGCGTGATCCCATCAAGGGCGGCCTGCGCGAATACCACCTGGAAGCCGAACTGCTGCACGAGTTCCGCCGCCACGGCTCGCAGTTCCCGGCCTACACCAGCATCGTGGCCGCAGGCGCCAATGCCTGCGTGCTGCACTACCGCGCCGGCGACGCCGAACTCAAGGCCGGCGAGCTGTGCCTGATAGACGCCGGCTGCGAACTCGACGGTTATGCCAGCGACATCACACGCACCTTCCCGGCGAACGGTAAATTCACGCCGGCCCAGCGCCGCCTGTATGACATCGTGGTGGAGTCCCAGTACGCTGCGGTGAAGGCGACCAGGCCCGGCAAGCGCTTCAATGACCCGCACGAGGCCGCGCTGCGCGTGCTGGCCCAGGGCATGCTGGACACCGGCCTGCTGCCCAAGGCCAAACACGGCAAGGTCGACGACGTGCTCGAGTCCGGCGCTTATCGCCAGTTTTACATGCACCGCACCAGCCACTGGATGGGCATGGACGTGCACGACTGCGGCGACTACAGCGAACCCGGCAGCAAACCACGCCCCGACAAGGACGCCATGGGCCAGCCCATCATGCGCAAGCCTTCGCGCATCCTGCGGCCCGGCATGGTGCTGACGATAGAGCCCGGCCTCTATGTGCGCCCCGGCAAGAACGTGCCCAGGGAGTTCTGGAATATCGGCATCCGGATTGAGGACGACGCGCTGGTCACGGCCAAGGGGTGTGAGCTGATGACGCGCGGGGTGCCGGTGGATGGGGATGAGATTGAGGCCTTGATGCGTGCCTGATGCTCCGTGAACGCGTGCTGGGCATAACCTTGCCGCGACGCCGGGCTTGCGCCAAGCGCAAGCCCGGGATTTTTTGTCAACCGGGAAGATTTACCATGGCTTTTGTTGCTCGCCCCCTGCCTTTTGTATTGGCCTCATCCAATCATGGAACCATGATCGTCAATCGCAACGACCACCACATGACCGACGACGGGCGCGGCTACGGCGTCGGCTATCAAATTCTCCAGAACTCGGAGTTTGACCCCGGGGAAGTCGACACGGTCTTGCAACTGCTGACTTTGCGCCGGGACGCTTTCGGCGACGGCGTTGTCGCGCTTGACATCGGCGCGAACATGGGCGTTCACACCATCGAGTGGGCCAGGCATATGCACGGCTGGGGAAAGGTCATCGCCGTCGAAGCCCAGGAAAGGATTTATTACGCCCTCGCCGGCAACATCGCCATCAACAACTGCTTTAACGCAAGGGCCTACCACGCCGCGCTGGGCGCCGAGGAAGGCGAGATGAAAATTCCCAGGCCCGACTACCTGGTACCCGGAAGTTTCGGCTCGCTTGAATTGCGCCAAAGCGAAAAAAACGAATTTATCGGGCAGCCCATCGATTATTCCGAGCAGAACAGCCAGACGGTCAGGATGATCACGGTGGACGGCCTCAAGCTACCCCGCCTGGACTTCATCAAGATGGACATCGAGGGCATGGAACTTGAAGGACTGGCAGGCGCACTCAAAACCATCGAGGCCCACAAACCCCATCTGTGGATCGAATGGCTGAAGACCGACCAGCAGGCACTGCGTGATCTGCTCGACGCGCAAGGCTACAAGTATTACCAGATGGGCATCAACATTTTCGCGGTTCATGGGAACGACCCCACGCGCGCCAACATCAATTTCATCTCGGGGTGAGTTGACCGGGTCTTGCGCCGGCTTGCGCGCTCCCCTTGTCCTTTGCTTGGTCCTGCTGGCCGGGGGTAGCCCGGCGGCTACTCACTTTTCTTTTGCTTCGCCAAAAGAAAAGTAAGCAAAAGAAAAGGCGACCCTGGTTGCTGCGTCCCTGCGCTTCGCTTCGGGCAACCTGCGGTGCTCGGTTCAGGCGGGGTCTCGCTAAACTCGCCTTCGGCTCAAACAACGCGATCCCTGATCCGCCTGAACCTGCGCTCCTCGGCGCATCCACAAGGGGTGGGGAAGGAATACCAATACCTAAGAAACAAGGACTCGCCATGGCGAGTCCTTGTTTGTATTGTCTTCTTGGTATTTTCGTTTTCTGTCTTCTTTCCCCGTTCCCGATTGCCCCGTCCTGGCTGGGCCGAGGAGCGCAGACGTAGGCGGATCAGGGATCGCGCTTGTCTGAGCGAAGCGAGTTTGCGCGAGACCCCGCCGTAGTCGAGCACCGCAGGTTGCCCGTAGCGAAGCGGAGGGACCCAGACTGCGGGTCGCCTTTTCTTTGGTGACTTTCTTTTGGCGAAGCAAAAGAAAGTTACTTGCCGCCGGGCAACCCCCGGCCAGCAGAACTAAGAAGAGAGCACAGAGGGAGCACCCTCACTGCGCCGGCGGCAACACCCCATCAAGACTCTCAGCATGATGCTGACAAAACCGCACCAGCTTCTCCACATCCTGTGATTTGTCAAAAACCTCATCGGCCCCCAACTCGCGGCAACGCAGCAAGAGGTTTTCCTGGCTGTGGCTGGTCAGCACCACCACCTTCTGGCCCGGCTTGCGCCGCTGGCAGTCCTTGAGTACGCCGAAGCCCGAACCCTCGGCGAGGAACAGGTCGACGATGGCGAGGTCCCAGTCTTCATGGTCATGAAGCCACAGGCGTGCGCCGGTCTCGGAATCGGCGTGGCCGACAAAGCGCAGCGGCGCGATTTCTTCCATGGCTTCCACCAAGGTATTGCGTATGTCCGGCTTGTCCTCGACAAGGAACGCGTTGATCACCATGGAACCCCCGAAGTTAATCCACGAACTTAGCCGCCATCCCGCGCGGGGCCTGTCGTCGGCCGCCTTCGGGATGCGTAGGCTTAGTCCCACTGTAGGCCAGCGGGCGTTTTTTAGCCGTAACGGGGGGTAACGTGGTGAATAAAACCGCTAATCGGTTGTGAAACGCGGATCAGTGGTGGTGGCCGTGCTCGCCGTGCACGTGGCGGTGGGCGATTTCCTCTTCCGAGGCGGCGCGCACAGCGGTGACCTTCAGGGTAAACCGCAGGGCCTTGCCGGCCAGCGGGTGGTTGCCGTCCAGCATGACGGTGTCGCCCTTGATCTTGATGACGTTGAAGACGTGCTGGCGGCCGTCCTCGCCGCGGCCCTCGAGCTGGCCGCCGACCTTGACCCCGGGCGGGAACTGCGTGCGCGGGATGGTCTGCACCAGGCCTTCATCGCGCAGGCCGAAGGCGTCCTGCGGCTCCAGCGCCAGCACGGTCTGGAAGCCGGCTTCCTGGCCGTCCAGCGCTTCCTCGATCTTGGGTAGGGTGTTGCCGTAGCCGCCGTGCAGGTAAACCATAGGCGTGTTGCTCTGCTCGACCAGCTTGCCCTGGGCGTCCGCCACCTTGTAGCTGAGGGTGACGGCGGTGTCTTTTGCGATTTTCATGTGGTAACTCCGGATGGCCGTGATGCGTAAAAGCGCTGATTTTCGCCCAGCCGGCGGGCCGGGGCCGGAACACGCCGGATCGCCGGGTATTGGCCCCGCGCCGCATGGGGATTTGCGGCCGGGCACGGACGCCGGCAAACGGCATCCGTAGAATCATGCAACATGATAAGTTACATGAAATCAAAAGGCCGGCTTTCCGCCGTCCTGCACGCGCTGTTGCACATGGCCCACCGCGGCGGGCCCATGACCTCGGACGAACTCGCGGCCTGCCTGCGTACGCACGCGGTGGTGGTGCGGCGCACCATGGCGGGCCTGCGCGAAGCCGGTTTTGTGGTGTCGGAGCGGGGCCACGGCGGCGGCTGGGTGCTGGCGCGCGATCTGGCATCCGTCACGCTGCTTGACGTGCAGATGGCTCTCGGTGACAGCGCCGGGGCGGACGGCGAGGGCGCGCATGCCGACGGCTGCGTCATCGAGCAGTCGGTGCAGCGCGCGCTGGCCGGCAGCCTGCGCGAGGCCGAGGCCCTGCTGGCCAGGCGCCTGGGCGAGGTCACCTTGGCCGACTTGTCGGCCGACTTCAACCGCGCCATGGTGGCCCATGCCGGCCACGCCGCGCACCCTCATGCCCCGGAGGCCGGCCATGCTGCATGACGCCATCATCGTGGGCGGCAGTTTTGCCGGGCTGTCCGCCGCCCTGCAGCTGGCTCGCGCCCGGCGCCAGGTACTGGTGATCGACGCCGGCCTGCCGCGCAACCGCTTCGCATCGGAGTCGCACGGCGTGCTGGGCCACGACGGCAAGCCGGGCTCGCAAGTCCTGGCCGAGGCCAGGCAGCAGTTGCGAGCCTACCCGACCGTGCAGGTCTTCAGCGGCCGTGTGAGCCGTGTGGACAGCGGCGAGGCGGGCTTTGTCGTCGAGGCCGAGGACAGCATGCGCTGGTTCACCGGGCGCCGCCTGCTGCTGGCCACCGGCGTGGCCGACGTGCTGCCCGAAATCCCCGGCCTCCAGGAACGCTGGGGCAAGACGGTGGTGCACTGCCCCTATTGCCACGGCTATGAGATTGGCGGCGGCGCCATCGGCGTGCTGGGAACCGGGCCGATGTCGGTGCACCAGGCGGTGCTGTTCGCCGACTGGGGCGAGGTGACGCTGTTCACCCAGGGCGTGGTGGCGGTGTCTGCCGAAGAGCAGGCCTCGCTGGCCGCGCGCAAGGTCAGGGTCGAGTCCAGCCCCATCGCCGAACTGCAGGGCGCGGCACCCGCGCTCGACGGCGTGCTGCTGCGGGACGGCCGGCGGGTGGCGATCAAGGCCCTGCTGGTAGGCACGCAGGTGCGCATGGCCAGCCCGCTGGCGGCGGCGCTGGGCTGCGCGTTTGACGATTCGCCCTTCGGCCCCATCGTGCGCATCGACGCCTGGGGCCTGACCAGCGTGGCCGGCGTCTACGCGGGCGGCGACATGGCCCGCGTGCCGCACAGCATCACTTTTGCCTGCGCCGGCGGGGTGGCGGCCGGCATAGGCATGCATGCCTCGCTGGTGATGGAAGATGCCAACGGCGTGGCGCCGGCATAGCGGGCCGGGTACAGTGGTTGAAAGCCGCCGCGGAGGCCCCAACTGTTTTTTTTGACCCCTGCTTCAACGCCCGCCTGCCATGAACCCGCTAGACACCGAAACCATTGAACTGCTGCCCGCCGGCGCCACGCCGCGCCAGCTCTTTGTGCTGCTGCACGACGCGGGCGGCACGGCCGCCGACATGCTGGAGCTGGGCAATCTGCTGGGCGGCGCTTTCCCCGAGGCCGCGGTGCTGATTCCGGAAGGCCTGTCGGGACCACACGCCGATGCGGCGGGCGCCGCGGCGGCCGGGCTGGATGATGCGGCGGCCCTGGCCGCGCGCGTGGAAGTGCTGGCCGCCTTTGTGCGCGCGCAGCAGCAGCGTTTCGAGATCCTGCAGTCGGACACCGCGCTGGCCGGCTTTGGCGCGGGCGCCAGCCTGGCACTGGCTTTCAGCGACGCGCACGACGGCCTGGCGGGCCGGCTGCTGTCCTTCGGCGGCGGCTACCAGGTCTGGCCGGCCCGCGCGCCGGCGCTGACCACCCTGCACCTGCTGCACGGCCAGAACGACGAAGTCGTGCCGCTGGCGCGCACGCGCAGCGATTTTGACCACCTGATGGAATTGGGCGCCGACGCGACGCTGGACGTGGCCCGCTCGCTGGGCCATGAGCTGCATCCGGCGTTGATGGATCAGGCCGTGACGCGCTTGCAGACCTGCGTGCCGCTGCGCGCCTGGAAAGCCGTTTAGAAAGTTACTGGCAAGCTTGCAGGGGCTTGCCAGCGAGCTGCGGCTTGAGCGTCTCAAGCTTCGCCTTGATCGCCGCGTCGGCGGCCGGCAGCTTCAGCAGCTGGCCGCGCGCTTCGGGCCGCTCCAGCACCACCTTGGCAGTGCGCACGCCGCGCGTGGCGGCCTTGGCGAGTTCGCGTTCGGCCTCGGCCTGCGAGCTGTAGTGGCCCAGCGACAGGCCGGGCCCCAGCGTGGGATTGATCAGGGCTTCAAAGGACACGCCCAGGCCGCGCAGTTCGGTGCGTTTTTTGATGAGGGCGTCTTCGCTGTTGTACTTGCCCATGTAGACGATCCAGCGGCCTGGCTCCACACCGCTTTCCAGCGTCCAGCTGCCGATGGGCAGGCTGCTTTCGAGGCCGGTGCGCAGGGCGGTGCTTTGTTCGGGGCTGAAGAGGCCCGCCTGCAGGCATTCGGCGGCGGCTTGCGCCGGGGCGGCGGGGGATGCAGCGTTTTCGAGCTGGCGCGCGTCGGCGGCCGTCAGCAGCTGCATGGCCTGGGGCTTGATCTGCTGGGCCAGGCGCTGCGGTTCGGCCTGGACGGCCGGGGCATAACCGTAGTCGGCCAGCAGGCCCTGCGTCCAGGCGAAGTAGCCAGCATTGGCCAGCAGCAGCGCCAGCACCAGCAGCCTCAGCATGGGCGCGCGCCTTGCGGGTTGGGCGCCGCCACGGGCCGCACGCTGACTTCGGAACTGGTGATTTCTTTCATGCCAGCCGCAGTATGCACCAGCAGCGCGCCGTTTTCGCCCGCGCCGTGGGCCGTGCCCACGGTGCCGTCGGAGAGCTGCACGGCCCGGCCGGCCAGCACGTCGCGCGCCGCGAAACGCGCCTGGAAGGGCGCAAAACCAAAGCGCTCAAAGGCCTGCACCGCCTGCACCAGCGGCGGGATCACGCGCAGCAGCACGGCCGGCGCGTCGAGGCCGGGCAGCAGTTCCTGCAGGCTGCCGGGTGGGACGGCGGCCGGGGCGGATGGGGCGGCCGGGGCCTGCGCGGTGTCCAGCGCCACGGCGCGGATGTTGATGCCTATGCCGATGACCACATAACGCAGGCCTTCCCAGCTGGCGGTCTCGACCAGGATGCCGGCCAGCTTGCTTTCGCCCTGCGGTGTGGACAGCCACAGGTCATTGGGCCATTTGAGGCCTATGCGGGGTTTACCGCCCTGGCTGGCGTTGAGGGGCTCCAGGCTGTCGGCCACGCTGACACCGGCCACCAGCGACAGGCCGGACCAGTCGGCGGGCGCCAGCGGCAGGCCCAGCGAAAAGGTCAGGCTGTCGCCGCGCCGGCTTTGCCACTGGCGGCCCAGGCGGCCGCGCCCGGCGGTCTGTTGCTCGGCCACCAGCAGCAGGGGCTCGGGACGGGGTTCGACCGTGGGGCTGCCGCGGAAGCGGCGCATCAGCTCGGTGTTGCTGGAGTCGATCTCGGGCAGCACCTCCACCGTGAAGCCCGGCAGCGAGGGCGCCAGGGCCTCCCAGAGGGCTTCGGCGGGCCATCGGATGGGGAATGAAGAGGAGGAGGTCATGAAAAGCCCAGGCCCTGGGGCCTGGTGGTGTCGGCGGCGCAGGAAAACCCGGCTCAGTCTTTCTTTTTCTTCTTGGGTTTTTTGTCGGCTTTTTTATCGACTTTTGGAGCGGCCTTCTTGCCGGCTTTCTTTTCAGCCTTCTTTTTATCGGCCTTGGCCTCGGCCTTTTTATCGGCTTTTTTGGCCGACTTCTTCTTGCCCTTGGACTTCTTGTCGTCGTCCTTGGGTGCCAGCAGCGTGCCGCGGCAGTTTTTCGCACCGCACCAGCAGGGATATTCGGCCAGCAGCTTCTTGGTATAGGGCGCGTCGATGATCAGGCCGTAGTCGTAGAACAGCTCTTCGCCGGCCTTGATGTTGCGCAGCGCCTTGATGAAGACGCGGCCATCGTTTTCGTCGGCTTCGCAGTTGGGCTTGCAGCTGTGGTTGATCCAGCGCGAGGAATTGCCGCCGTGCTTGGCGTCGATCACATGCTCTTCGTCGATGTGGAAGTAGAAGGTGTGGTTCGGGTCCTTGGGGTCATGCGGGTGGCGGCGGAGCGCCTCTTTCCAGTTGATGATCTCGCCGACGTATTCGATCAGGGTCTCGCCTTCGGCCAGGTCCTGCACGGCGAAGACGCCCTTGCCGTGCACGCCGGAGCGCCGTGTCTGGATGCGCCGGCCGTCGGTGGTGGGAGCCGGTGCGGTGGGCATGGAAGAGAGCGGCGCGAGCGACGCGGAAGCCTGGTTTTTTGACACGACGTATTTTTTTGGTATGGTTAATTCATGCATGTGCGCGTGCGCGCGTATGCGTGCGCACCCGCGCGCGTACATGCGCGAGAAGCCGCTATTGTAGTGATGCCGCGCGAAGTCCCCCAGGAGCTCCCCATGTTCAAACGCCGAAACCTGCTGCAGACGACCGCCGCCCTCGTGGCCGGGCTGGGCCTGCCGGCATGGGCCAAGGGCGGGGAAAGCCCTCTGCCCAAGGTCGGTGCCACCCTGGTGTTGCCGCCCGTGGCGCTGCTGGACGGCGGCGCCTGGAAGCCTTCCGAGGTAGGCGGAAAGACGCTTGTGGTGTACTGGTGGGCCAGCTGGTGCCCTTTTTGCGCGGTGCAATCGCCCCATATAGACGCACTGTGGCGGGCCCAAAAGGCCAGGGGCCTGGAGGTGCTGGCGCTATCCATCGACAAGCAGCCGGCCGCCGCGGCTACTTATATGAAGACCAAGGGCTACAGCTTTCCCGCCGGGATGCTGACCCCCGAAGTCGCGAAATTCCTGCCCAAGCCGGTGGGCCTGCCCGTGGTGGTGGTGCTCAAGGTGTCGGCGGATGGCCGTGAAGGCAAAGTCGTATTCGCTGAAAGCGGGGAAATGTTCCCCGAAGATGTAGAAGGTTTGAAGAAGTACATATGAAAACCCTTGTGATTGCAGAAAAGCCCTCGGTGGCGCAGGACATCGTCCGCGCCATCACGCCGACGGCCGGCAAGTTCGAAAAACACGATGAATATTTCGAGAGCGACGACTGGCTGGTCACTTCGGCTGTCGGCCACCTGGTCGAGATCCAGGCGCCCGAAGAGTTCGACGTCAAGCGCGGCAAGTGGAGTTTCGCCAACCTGCCGGTGATACCGCCCTACTTCGACCTCAAACCCATCGACAAGACCAAGACGCGGCTCAACGCCATCGTCAAGCTGGCCAAGCGCAAGGACGTGGGCAACCTCGTCAACGCCTGCGACGCGGGCCGCGAAGGTGAGTTGATTTTTCGCCTGATCCAGCAATACGCAGGCAGCAAGCTGCCGGTCAAGCGCCTGTGGCTGCAGTCCATGACGCCGGCCGCGATCCGCGAGGGCTTTGACAGCCTGCGCAGCGAAAAGCAGATGCAGGGCCTGGCCGACGCGGCGCGTTCGCGCTCCGAAGCCGACTGGATGGTCGGCATCAACGGCACCCGGGCCATGACGGCCTTCAACTCGCGCGACGGCGGTTTCTTCCTGACCACCGTGGGCCGCGTGCAGACGCCGACGCTGTCGGTGGTGGTGGAGCGCGAGGAAAAAATCCGCAAGTTCGTGAGCCGCGACTACTGGGAAATCCACGCGAGCTTCCTGGCCGAGGCCGGCGAATACCCGGCCAAGTGGTTCGACCCGAAATGGAAAAAAGCCGCGGCCAATGCCGCGAACGGTGAAGGCGCGGAACCCGATCCCGAGCTGAGAGCCGACCGCGTCTGGTCCGAGCGCGAAGCGCTGGCGATCGCCGAGGCCGTGCGCGGCAAGGCCGCCACGGTGACGGAAGAAAGCAAGCCCACCACGCAGGCGGCCGGCCTGCTGTTCGACCTGACCTCCTTGCAGCGCGAGGCCAACGGCAAGTTCGGCTTCTCGGCCAAGACCACGCTGTCCATCGCGCAAAGCCTGTATGAACGCCACAAGGCGCTGACCTACCCGCGTACCGATTCACGCGCGCTGCCCGAAGATTATTTGCCCGTGGTCAAGCAGACCTTTGAAATGCTGGCCGACAGCGGCATGCGCCACCTGGCACCACACGCGGCGACGGCCATCAAGGGCAACTACATCAAGCCCAGCAAGCGCATCTTCGACAACGCCAAGGTCAGCGATCACTTCGCCATCATCCCCACGCTGCAGGCGCCCAGCGGCCTGAGCGAAGCCGAACAAAAGCTTTACGACCTGGTGGTGCGCCGCTTCATGGCGGTGTTTTTCCCGAGCGCCGAATACCTGGTGACCACGCGCATCTCGCAGGCCGTGGGCCACAGCTTCAAGACCGAGGGCAAGGTGCTGGTCAAGCCCGGCTGGCTCGCGATTTACGGCAAGGAAGCCGCCGACGAAGTGGCCGACGCCAAGGACGGCGACAAGGGCCAGAGCCTGGTGCCGGTCAAGCCCGGCGAGATGGTGCGCGCCGAAGTGGTCGAGGCCAAGGGCCTGAAGACACGCCCGCCCGCCCGCTATTCGGAAGCCACGCTGCTGGGCGCCATGGAGGGCGCCGGCAAGACGATTGACGACGACGAGCTGCGCGAAGCCATGCAGGAAAAAGGCCTGGGCACGCCGGCCACGCGCGCCGCCACGATTGAAGGCTTGATCGCCGAGAAGTACATGCTGCGCGAAGGCCGCGAGCTGATCCCCACGGCCAAGGCCTTCCAGCTCATGACCTTGCTGCGTGGACTGGGCGTGGAAGAACTCTCCAAGGCCGAGCTGACCGGCGAGTGGGAGCACAAGCTCGCGCAGATGGAACACGGCCAGCTGAGCCGCGAAACCTTTATGGCCGAGATCGCGGCCATGACGGAGAACCTCGTCAACAAGGCCAAGGGCTATGACAAGGACACGATTCCCGGCGACTACGCCACGCTGTCGGCACCCTGCCCTAACTGTGGCGGCGTGATCAAGGAAAACTACCGCCGCTACACCTGCACCGGCAAAAAAGGCGACGACGGCTGCGGCTTCAGCTTCGGCAAGACGCCGGCCGGCCGCACCTTTGAAGTGGCCGAGGTCGAGCAGTTCCTGCGCGACAAGAAGATCGGCCCGCTGGACGGCTTCCGCTCCAAGGCCGGCTGGCCTTTCACCGCCGAGATGGTGATCAAGTTCGACGAAGAGACGAAGAACTACAAGCTTGAGTTCGACTTCGGCGACGACAAGAACGGCGAAACCGGTGAGATCGTCGACTTCGGCGAGCAGCAGTCGCTGGGCCCCTGCCCGCGCTGCGCCTCGCGCGTGTTCGAGCTCGGCAAGAACTACGTCTGCGAAAAATCCGTGCCCACCTTGGCGCAACCCACGCCCAGCTGCACCTTCAAGACCGGCCAGGTCATCCTGCAGCAGCCTATCGAGCGCGAGCAGATGCACAAGCTGCTGGAAACCGGCAAGACCGACCTGCTCGACAAGTTTGTCTCCATGCGCACGCGCCGCCCCTTCAAGGCCATGCTGGCCTGGGACAAGGAAGCCGACAAGGTGAACTTCGAGTTCGCGCCGTCCAAGTTCCCGCCGCGCAAACCGGCGGCGGCCAAGACCGGCACGGTGAAAACGCCCTTCGGTAAGACCGTGGCGGTGAAGGCCGCGAAAGCACCGGCCGCGAAGAAGGCCGCGGCCAAGAAGGCACCCGCCGCGAAAACCGCCAAGCCCAAAACGCCGCGCGTCGCCAAGCCGGGCGCAGGCCTCAAGCCCAGCGCCGCGCTGGCCGCGGTGATAGGCACGGAACCGGTGGCGCGCACCCAGGTCATCAAAAAACTCTGGGACTACATCAAGGCCGAAGGCCTGCAAGACGCGGCCAACAAGCGCGCCATTAATGCCGACGCCAAGTTATTGCCGGTGTTCGGCAAGCCGCAGGTCACGATGTTTGAGCTGGCAGGGATCGTGGGCAAGCACCTGACTGCCGAGTAAGAGCAGCTCTGAAACTGCAGCGGGGCCGGGGACTTATATCGCCGGCTCGGGCAGCTGCCGCAGTGCGTGCAGCTGCGAGCCGAAGATCACGATCGCCTGCAAGGCAAAGCCGGCCAGCGCCAGCCACAGGCAGGCGGCTTCGCCCCACGATGCACCGACCACCCCGCCCAGTGCCGCTCCTATAGGCCGTGAACCGGCGTTGACGGCCAGGAATACCGCCGAGACGCGGCCCAGCATGGCGTGGGGCGTGATGCTCTGGCGCAAGGTGGTGGAGGTGATGGTCCAGACGATGGGGCCGACGCCGAACAGGAAGAACGACAGGCCCGCCAGAATACCGCTGGGCACAAACAGCGTGGCCACCATGGTCGCGGCGGCCAGCACCGACACGGCCGGGCCGAGCTGGATGGCGCGGCCGAAAGGTATGGCCGCCACCACGCGCGGCGACAGCAGCGCACCCAGCACCATGCCCGCGCCGTAAGCGCCCAGGGTGATGCCGACGCCTTGCGCCGTCAGGCCCAGCACGCGCACCGCATAAGGCACATAAGCCGCCTGCAGCACAAACCAGGCGATGTTCCAGACGATGCCTGTGAGCACCATGGGGCGCAAATACGGCTGGCGCCAGACAAACTGCGCGCCGTCGCGAATCTCGAGCAGCGCATGGCGGCCCACGGCCGGTGTGCGGGCCGGCTCGCGCAGGCTGAATAGCAAGCCAGCGGCCGAGGCCGACAAAATCGCCGCCAGCACAAAGGCCGCAGGCGCCCCGGCCCAGGCGACGAGTGCGCCCGCCAGCGCCGGGCCGGCCGCGAAAGCCATGCTGCGCGCCAGCTCCAACCGGCCGTTGGCACGTGCCAGCGCTTCGCGCGGCACGATGGCCGGCACCAATGCGGGTGCCGCCACGCTGAAGCAGACGGTGCCCACTGCGCCGATAAAACCCAGCAGCGCCAGCCCGGCGATCGACAGATGGCCCGTGAGCACCATGGCCAGCAGCGCCAGCAAGGACAGCGCGCGCAAGGTTTCGGCCGCCACCATCAGGCGGCAGCGCGAGACCCGGTCGGCCAGCAGGCCCAGGGGGATGGCCAGCAGCAGGAAAGGCAGGGTCTGCAGCGCCGCCAGCAGGCCGATCTCGCCCGGCCCGGCGCCCAGCACCAGCACCGCGACCAGCGGCACGGCCGCCAGGCTCAGCTGTTCGGCGGATTGCGCGGCGAGGTTGGACCAGGCCAGGCGCTGGAAAGGAATGGGGAGTGGAGTGTGCATATGGCAAGCCGGATGAGACAGCCATTCTGCATGCGGCCGCGTTATCGCGCTGGCCGTTACCGGACTTGCGATGGCTCTCAGTGCAGCTGAAGCGCGGGCCAGCCGCGCTTGCCGCCGATGGCCGCGAGCGTCGCGTCGGCATTCACCGTCACCGGGTGCTTGACGGCTTCCAGCAGCGGCAGGTCGTTGATGGAATCACTGTAGGCCGTCGTCTTGCAGTCCTTGAAATGCAGGCCGCGCGCGGCGAGCCAGGCATGCAGGCGTTCGACTTTGCCTTCGCGCATATTGAGTACGCCGGTGGTGCTGCCGGTGAAAAAGTCGCCGCGCATCTCGGGCTCGGTGGCGATCAGGTGCTCGATGTCGAAATAGATGGCCGTGAGTTCGGTGATGAAGCGGTTGGTGGCCGTGGTCAGGACGACCAGGTCGCCCGCTTCGAGGTGTTTGTCGACCAGCGCCAGCGCCGCGGGTGTCACGCGCGGCACGATCCAGTCGGCCAGGAACTCCTGGCGCAGCGGCTCCCACTCTTGCGCCGTCCGCCCGGCCAGCGTGCCCACGTAAAAATCGGCGAACTCCTTGAGTCCGACGGTGCCGGCCTTGTAGCGCGCTGCCATGTCGGCATTGCGCGCGGTGAACTCGGTTTTTCCCAGGATGCCCTTGCCGATCAGGAAGTCGCACCACAGCACGTCGCTGTCACCGTTGAGGACGGTGTGGTCCAGGTCGAAGAGGGTGAGCTTCATGGTCAGGGATTGCGCAGGTGCCAGGCTTTGGGGCGGGTAAAGGTCTGGATGCCGTAAGTCGACAAGGTCAGGCCCACGCCGGAATCACCATAACCGCTCCAGGGCAGGCGCGGGCTCACGCGGTCGCAGCAGTTCCAGTAGACGCTGCCGGCGTTGACCTGGGCCAGCAAAGCCCGGGCGCGCGCCTCGTCGGGCGTGAACACGCCGGCCGTCAGGCCGTAGCGCGTGTCGTTCATGAGTTTCACGGCCTCGGCATCGCCCGAAACCTTCTGGATGCCGATCAGGGGGCCGAAGCTTTCCTCGCGCATGAGTTCCATGCTGTGGTTCACGTTGCTGAAGACCGTGGGCTCGTACCAGTTGCCGGGGCCGGCCCCGCGTTTGCCGCCTGCCAGCAGGGTGGCGCCCTTGGCTTTGGCGTCGGCAACCTGGGCGTCCAGCACGTCGAGTTGCGGCGCGCGTGTAATGGCGCCAATGTAAGTGTCTTCGCTCATGGGGTCGCCCATCTTGAAGGTCTTCACCGTTTCCAGGAAGGCGGTGACGAAGGCGTCGTAAATTTTCTCGTGCACATAGATGCGTTCGACCGAACAGCAGCTCTGGCCGGTGTTGTACATCGCGCCGTCGGCCAGCGACTCGGCCGCGTTTTTGACGTTGGCGTCTTCGCTGACATAGGTCGGGTCCTTGCCGCCCAGCTCCAGTTGCAGCTTGGCCATGCGCGGGCCCATGGCCTGCGCGATCTTCGCGCCTGTCGCATACGAGCCGGTGAAGAAAAGGCCGTCGATTTTCTGCTCCATCAGCGCCGCGCCCACCGCGCCGCCGCCGATCAGCGGGATGAAGACATCCTGCGGCACGCCGGCCGCATGCAGCAGGCGCGCGATCGCCACGCCGGTCATGGCGGCGTACTCTGACGGCTTGTAGAGCACTGCGTTGCCGGTGAGCAGCGCCGGGATGAACACATTGCCGCCGACGAACCAGGGGTAGTTCCAGGCGGAGATGTTGGCGACCACGCCCAGCGGCGTGTGCTCGATCTGCTCGGTCATGCCGCCCTCGTTGAACACGGTTTGGGTGTCGGTGGCGCCGGCGGCCTCGGCCAGGAAGAAATCGATGCGTCCCAGCAGGCCGTTGAGTTCGTTACGCGACATCTTGAGCGGCTTGCCGGTCTCGCGCGTCATGACGGCGGCCAGCGCGTCGAGTTCGGCGACCACGCCCGCGCGAAAGCGCGTAATGCAGTCCTTGCGCTCGGCCAGCGGCACTGCCGCCCAGGCGGGCTGCGCCGCGCGCGCGCGCTTGGCCTTGGCGGCGACGGAGGCCGCATCGTCGGCGGGCAGTTCGGCGATCAGCGCGCCGGTGGCGGGATTCTGGATGGTGAGTGTGTTCATGCTGGTCTGGTTTTGTGTTTGGCGGCGGCCACGGCCGTGAGGAAATCGTCGAGCACGGCCGCGTCGTCTATGGTGTCGGAGCCGGGTTTGTGGAATTCAGGGTGCCACTGAGTGGCGGCGATGTAGCTTTTGGTCTTGTCCTTGCGGCGTATGGCCTCCACGATGCCGTCGTCCACGCTGAAGGCCTCGGCTTCGAATTCGGGCGACAGGTCCTTGATGCCCTGGTGGTGGATGCTGTTGACGCGCGCGCGCTCCACGCCGGGGTACAGCGCCGACAGCCGCGAGCCCTGGACGATGTTGACGCTGTGGAAGTTCTGGTCGTAGGTCGCGGCGTCGCGGTGCACAAAGGAGTCGGGCACCTGGGTGTTGATGTCCTGGTACAGCGTGCCACCGAAAGCCACATTGAGCAGCTGCAAGCCGCGGCAGACACCGAAAACCGGCTTGCCGGCCCGTTCAAACGCGGCCACCAGGGCCTTGTCGTATTCGTCGCGCACGCGGTCGCCCGACCATTTTTCGTCCAGCGGATCCTCGCCGTAGCTGCCGGGCCAGACGTCGGCGCCGCCGTGCAGCACCAGGCCGTCCAGCCACTGCGCGTAATGTTCGTAGGTCACGTCGCCGCGCTGCGTGCTGCCCGTGGGGCAGGGCACCATGACCACCATGGCGCCCGAGGACATGACCCAGTGCGCGATGGACTGTTCGACGTATTGCAGCGTCTTGCCGGTGAAATAGGAACGTGTCGGATCGGCGTGCGAGAAGCAGGCCGACAAACCTATTTTGAGACGACTAGCGGCCATGCGAGCACCTTTCTTAAAAGTGGTCGTGCTGTTGTACCCAAGCAGGGGCCGCGGAACCGGCTTTGCCGGGCCGCAGGCGCAGCGGCCCCCTCGGGGGGCAGCGCATTACACGAAGTGAAAAGCGTGGGGGCCATTTACAGGGCGGCCTCAAATAATCGTTCAAAGTCCTCGGCCTTGCAAGGCCGTGGATTGGTCTGGTGGCAGATGTCGGCCGTGGCGATCTCGACCAGGCGCGGCAGGTGCTCGCGCTTGACGCCGTGGGCCGACAGCGAACCGGTGATGCCCACGCTTTCCTTCAGCTGCTTGAGCCAGGGCACCAAGGCCTTGCCGCCGCCGGCCACGCCGCAGACATGGGCCAGCTCGTCGAACTTGGCGGGCGCCGACTCGTAGTTCCAGGCCAGCACGGTGTCTATCATCAGCGCGTTGGCCAGGCCGTGGTGCAGGTCGCAGACGGTGCCCAGCGCATGTGCGCAGGAATGTACCGCGCCCAAGTCCTTCTGGAAAGCGATGGCGCCCATCATGGAGGCCATCATCATGTCGCTGCGCGCCTGCAGGTTGGAGGGCTCCTTGACGGCGGTGAGCAGCGCGCGCGCGGCGATGCGCGTGCCTTCGAGCGCAATGCCGTCGCACAGGGGGTGGTAGGCCGGCGAGAGATAACTTTCGATGTTGTGAGTGAGCGCGTCCATGCCGGTGGCGGCCGTCACGTGGGGCGGCAGGCCCAGTGTGAGTTCCGGGTCGGCGAACACCACCTTGGCCAGGATCTTGGGGCTGAACACCACGCGTTTGATGTGTGTGTCGTTTTCGCTCACGACCGAGGAGCGGCCGACTTCGGAGCCGGTGCCCGAGGTGGTGGGCAGGGCCACAAAGTAAGGAAGCTCGTTGACGATGGGCCGCACCTGGGGGTGGTCCCAGACATATTCGAGGATGTCGCCTTCATGCGTGGCGGCAATGCCCACCACCTTGGCCACGTCCAGCGCCGCGCCGCCGCCGAAGCCGATCACGCAGTCGGCCTTGTGCGCCTTATAGGCCGCGGCGCCGTCCATGACCTGGCTGCAGGTCGGGTTGCCGAAGACGCCTGAGAACACGGCCACGTCCAGGCCGGTCAGGTGGGTCTTGAACTCGGCCAGCACCGGCAGCGCGCCCAGCGCCTTGTCGGTCACGATCAGCGGGCGCTTGCAGCCGGCGGCCAACAGGGTTTCGGCAACCTGCTTGCGCGCGCCTGCGCCGAAACGGATGGCGGTGGGGAAGGAAAAATTGGTGGTGCTCATGGGGTGTCTTTTTTCGGTTGGCGGTAAGGGTCAGGTGGCGGAAGTCAGCTGCAAATACATATGCTGTTTGCCGAACGGTACGCCGTTCACGCGGATGGCGTCGGGCTCCACGCCAAAAGCCGCGAAGCCGGCGCGTTCATACAGGGCGGCGGCCTGCCGGTTGCCCTCGGTCACGGTCAGGATCAGCAGTTCCACGCCCGCGGCCCTGGCCGCCTGCACGACGGTGTTGACCAGGGCCAGGCCCAGGCCCCTGCCGCCGTATTCGGGCGCGACGTACATGGCGACCAGCGTGGCCTTGTGGCGGTTTTTCAGCCGGGTTTCGCGCGTCATGCCGACCACGCCGGCCAAGGCGCCATCGATGAAGCCGCCCCACATCACGGTGTCCGACGCGGCGGACAGGCGCTTTTCGGTGTCGGCCGGCGGGCGCAGGTTTTCTTCCTCGAAACTGGAAGTGAAGGCGTCGGGGTGCTCGCGCAGCCCGCGCAGGCGCAGTTCCCGGTAGACCGGTGCGTCGGAGATTTCAAGGCGGCGGATCTGCATCAAGTCCTTAGATGATTTCAAAATAGCGTTTCATTTCCCAGTCGGTCACAGCGTCCAGCCACTGGCGCCATTCCCACTCGCGCGTGGCCGAGAAGTGGTCCACGAAAGTATCGCCCAGCCAGTCGCGCGCAATCGCCGATTTCTGGAAAATCCGCGTGGTTTCTATCAGGGTGCGCGGCGCGCGGGCGATGTGTTCGGCCCCGGCGTTGGTGCCGGTGATGGGCGCGCCCAGCTTCAGGCCTTTTTCAACGCCATGCAGGCCGGCCGCGATCACCGCCGCCATGGCCAGGTAGGGGTTGACGTCGGCGCCCGGGCAGCGGGTCTCCAGCCGGGTGGCCTTGGGGCTGCCGGCGATCACGCGAAAGCTCGCGGTGCGGTTGTCCATGCCCCAGGTCGGCTTGACGGGGGCCCAGAAGCCGTCGACCAGGCGCTTGTAGCTGTTGATGGTGGGCCAGATCATGGGGCCGAACTCCATCATGCAGGCGACCTGGCCGGCGATGTAGCTTTCGAACAGCTTGCTCATCTTGCGCGGATTTTTCGCGTCGTAGAACAGGTTGTTCTTGCCGTCGGACAGGCTCTGGTGGATGTGGCCGCTGCAGCCCGGCAGCTGCTGATGGGGTTTAGCCATGAAGCTGGGCATGATGCCGAAACGCGAGCCGATTTCCTTGGCGCCGGTCTTGAACAGGATGGCGCGGTCGGCCTGCTCCAGCGCTTCGCTGAAGGCGATGGCGACCTCGTAGACGCCCGGGCCGGTCTCGGTGTGCAGGCCCTCGATCGGGATGCCGAAGGCCAGCATCTCGTCCATGAGGGCGTTGAAGAAGCCCTGGTTCTGGTTCATGCGCAGCAGCGAATAGCCGAACATGCCGGGCGTGAGCTTCTCCGCACCCACACCGTTTTTGGCGGCCCAGCTCTGCGGCGTCTCCAGGAAGTTGAACCACTCGAACTCCATGCCCGTCATGGGCATGAGGCCCATCTTCTCTGCGCGCTTGAGGACCCGCTTGAGCGTCTGGCGCGGACAGACGGCATGCGGCGTGCCGTCGGCGTTGACGAACTCGCCGAGCACAAAAGGCACTTTGTTGTCCCAGGGCACGTGGCGCAGCGTGGCCAGGTCCAGCCGGGCCAGCGCGTCGGGGAAGCCGTGCTGCCAGCCGGTCACCGTGGTGTTGTCGTAGCAGTTGTCCATCATGTCCCAGCCCAGCACCACGTCGCAAAAGCCGAAGCCGCCGCCGGGATAGGGTTCGGCCGCGCCGAAGAATTTGTCCTTGTGCAGGTACTTGCCGCGCAGCACGCCGTCGATGTCGCTGACGGCGACCTTCATCTTGTTGGCCCCCGATTTGCGCAGCGCGTCGAGCACACCGCGCGAGGCGGAGGGGGTGGGAGCTTTTTTGGCCATGGTCTGGGTCGCCTTGTGGTTCAGGGATGGGCGGCGGCCCGGCCCTTTTCGGCCAGGCTGATCGCGAATTCTTCTTCGGGCGAGAGGATCAGCCGGTGCCGGCCCATCACCGCGAAGTAACTGACGCCGATGGCGAACCACAGCGCGACCCAGAGCACCCCGATGCGGTAGACCGGGTCGCTGAGCTGGAAGTAAATGGTGACCAGCGCGATCAACAGGGTCAGGATCGCGCCCGGCACGCCCAGCGGGCTGCGGTAAGGGCGCTCCATGTGCGGCAGCTTGCTGCGCAGCCGGATGAAGGAAAGCGCCTGCATCACATAGGAAAACATGGCGCCGAACACCGCCATGTTCAGCAAGGTGCCGCCGATCACCGCGGAGCCCTTGTCGACGCCCAGCGTGAACCACAGCACGAACATCACCACCAGCGCGACCACCGAGCCGACGATCATCGCGATGTGCGGCGTCTTGCGGCTGCCGTGCGTGACCGACAGCGCCGAGGGGAAGTAGCCGGCCCGGCTCAGCGAATAGATCTGCCGGCCCTTGGCGAAGATGATGGTGTGAAAGCTCGCCACCAGGCCCAGCACGGCCACCAGCGCGAGCACCTTGGCGATGCCGTCGCCGTAGATCGCCTTGAAGCCGTCCAGCAGCGGTTCGGCCGAGGTGCTGAGCGCGTGCGAGCCTATGCCGGCGACCGAGGGGTTGAGCCACAGGATCATGAAGGCGGAAACAATCAGCGTGAAGATGCCGGCGATGATGCCGCGCGGCATGTCGCGGCGCGGGTCCACCGACTCTTCGGCCGCCAGCGGCAGCTGCTCGATGGCCAGGAACAGCCAGACGGCAAAAGGCAGGGCCGCGAGCACGCCGCCGAAGCCCAGCGGCAGGAAGGGGCCGCGGCCCTCGGGCAGCACGGCGCCGCCGGCGCCCACGTTCATGGCCCAGCGCGCGAAGTCGATCTTCGGCAGGGCGCTGACCCAGAAGGCCACAAGGCAGGCCAGCGCCAGCAGCGTGACGGCCAGCGTGATCTTGAAGGACAGCTCGACGCCGACGATGTTCAGGCCGATGAAGACGACGTAAAAACCTATCCACCACAACGGCTGCCAGGCCGGCGGCGTGCCGAAGATGCTGCCCATGTAGCTGCCGATGAAAAACACGATGACGGCCGGCGTCAGCACGTACTCCACGTTCTCGGCCAACCCGGTCAAGAAGCCGCCCCAGGGCCCCATGGCGGTGCGGGCGAAAGAGTAAGCACCGCCGGTGTGCGGCAGCGCGGGCGACATTTCGGCCAGAGAAAAGGTCAGCCCCAAGTACATGACGGAAATGATGATGGTGGCCAGCAGCATGCTGCCCCAGCCGGTAGCCAGGCCCAGGTTCCAGCCGGCGAAGTGGCCCGAGATCACGGCGCCCACACCGAGGGCCCAGAGCGACCAGACGCCGGCATAACGGCGCAGTCCCCTCTTTTCAAAGTAGCTGCCGTCGACTTTCGCGTACTGGACGCTGGAACGTTCTGACATGGGTACCTCCTTGGAGCTTGCAGGGTTGGGGGCCCGGTGGGGCCGTGTTGCATCCTAGGGCGGGGGTGGGCGCGCTGAAATCCCATTTCGGCAAACTGCGCGGATGAGGCGCCGGCGAAGTGAGCGAAAGTAAGTCGAACTGTTTCAAAGCGTAGCTTGCATGCGGCACGAATCCTGCAAGAATGCGGCGATGGCACATCCTTCCGATACCGCCCAGCCGGCCCCACCGGCCCTGTTGTCCCACGCGTCGTTTGCCGACGCGGACGAGCAGGCAGCTGCGCTCACGGGCTGGAACCAGAGCTACCTGCAGCTTTCGCGCGGTGCGTTCGGCGGAGAAGTGCGACAGCTTGAGTTCGCGGGCTTGCGGCTCTTTGTGGAAAGCCTGCGGGAGTCGGTCTACCAGACCGGCCAGATCCGCGAAGGGGCGCTGGCCTTGGGTTTGCCGCTGCAGGTTGATGGGCCCAGTGTGTTTTGCGGTGCGCCCAGTGATGCAGGGGCGCTGCATGTGTTTTCGGGTGAGTCGGGTTTTGAGTTCCGCTCGTCCCGCCGCCATGTGATGTTGGGACTGGAGCTGGATGAGGCCGCCTGGCGCCGCTGCGGTGAGCATGATCCGGCGCTGCAGGCCCGGCTGGGTGCGCAGGCCGGCTTGCGCCGGCTGGACGGCGCGGCGCAGGCGGGGCTCAGGCAGTGCCTGACCGGCGTGCTGGATACCGTGGAAGCGGCCCCTGCGTTGCTGCAGTCGCCCGCTGTGCAGGCCGCCATGCTCGACACGGTGATGGAGCAGCTCGGCCGTGTTCTTGCGCCGACGGGTAGCGCGGACGCTGTCGGCACTCACGGGCATTGGACGCTGACGCGGCGCGCCCGTGAGCTGGTGCATACGCAACTTGATCAGCCGCCCACTGTGCTGGCGCTGTGTGAGCAACTCGGCGTGAGCCGGCGAACCTTGCAAAACGGTTTTCAGACGGCGCTGGGCATCAGCCCCTTGGCTTATCTGCGCGCCGTGCGCCTGAACGCCGCCCGGCAGGCGCTGAAGACCGCCACGTCCGTGACGGCGGCTGCAACACACCTGGGGTTTTGGCATTTTGGTCATTTCGCGCACGACTACCAGCAAATGTTTGGCGAGCTGCCTTCCGAAGCATTTCGCCGAAATCATTAGGCCCCCACGCTTTTCACTTCGTGTAATGCGCTGCCCCCCGAGGGGGCGCTGCGCCTGCGGCCTGGCAAAGCCAGTTCCGCGGCCCCTGCTGGTGAAGAGAAGCCAGGGCCGCTTGGTTCTTTGCTCAGGCCGGCGCGGCAGAGGTGATGCCCATGTCCTGCAAGGCGCCCGCCACGGCCTGTACCGCCTGCGCCATTTCATTCGGGCCTATGGCGCCTATGCAGCCGACCCGGAAAGTTTCCACCTGGGTCAGCTTGCCCGGGTATAGGACAAAGCCGCGATCTCGCGCGGCGGCGTAAAAGGTCTTGAAGTCGTAGCGGCTGTCGGCCGGCGCGTGAAAGGTCACGATGATGGGGGCCTGGATGGCCGGGTCCAGGAAGGGCTTGAAGCCGAGTTTCGCCATACCGGTGATCAGCGTCCGGTAGTTGCTTTCATAGCGTGCCAGGCGCGCGGGCTGGCCGCCCTCTTCCTCGAACTGGGCAATCGCCTCGGCCAGCGCCACCACCACGTGGGTGGGCGGCGTGAAGCGCCACTGCGTGGTCTTTTCCATATAGGCGTACTGGTCGTGCAGGTCCATGGCCAGCGACTGGCTGCGGCCGGCGCAGCCGTCCAGCACCGCCTTGCGGATGAAGACGAAGCCCATGCCGGGCACGCCCTCCAGGCATTTGCCGCTGGCGGCCACCAGGGCGTCAAAGTGCACCTTGCGCGCGTCGATCTCGATCGCGGCGAAGGAACTCATGGCGTCCACCAGCAGGCCCTTGCCATGGGTCTTGCAGACGTCGGCCACTTCCTTGAGCGGGTTGAGCACGCCGGCGCCGGTCTCGCAATGGATCAGCATGACGTGGGTGATGCTGGTGTCGGCTTCCAGCATGGCGTCCAGCGCGGCGGGCGAGACCTGGGCGGCTTCGTCAAAAGGCATGACGGTGCAGCGCCGGCCCATCAGCGTGGTGAGTTTGGCCGCGCGCTTGCAGTACGCGCCGTTGTCCATCACCAGCACATGGCCGTCGCGCGGCACCACGGTGGCCACCGCAGCCTCCACGCTGAAGGTGCCGCTGCCCTGGAGTGGCACGACAACGTGCGAATCCTGGCCATGGATGACGTCCAGCAGGCTTTTGCGCACGCTGGCTGTGACGGCGTTGAAGTCGCTGTCCCAGGAGCCCCAGTCTTTCAGCATCGCGAGCTTGGTGCGCAAGGTGGTCGTTAACGGACCGGGCGTCAAAAGGATTTTGTCTCTGTCCATGGTTTGTCTCTTTGGTTTTCGAATCTATGCCGGTGAACGGTTCGGGCTGTGCCTGTCGAAGGCTGGTTTTTGATCGGACGATGCTGGATTTGCCGAGGCTTGCTGGCCGGGGTTGCCCGGCGGCAACTCACTTTCTTTTGCTTCGCCAAAAGAAAGTAAGCAAAGAAAAGGCGACCCTGGTTGCTGCGTCCCTCCGCTTCGCTGCGGGCAACCTGCGGTGCTCGGTCCGGACGGGGTCAAAAACAACTCGCTTCGCTCAAACAAGTTTTTGCCCTGATCCGTCTGGACCTCCGCTCCTCGGCGCATCCACAAGGGGTGGGGAGAAGAAATACCGAAATCCGCAAGGACACGCCTTGGCGTGTCCTTGTTTGTCTTTGTCCCCGCTCCCGCTTGCCCCGTCCTGGCTGGGCCGAGGAGCGCAGACGGAGGCGGATCAGGGATCGCGCTTGTTTGAGCCGAAGGCGAGTTTGCGCGAGACCCCGCCGCAGTCGAGCACCGCAGGTTGCCCCGGAGCGAAGCGCAGGGGACCCAGACTGCGGGTCGCCTTTTCTTTGGTGACTTTCTTTTGGCGAAGCAAAAGAAAGTTACTGGCCGCCGGGCCATTCCCGGCCAGCCACACCTGGCAAAGATGACGCAAGCCGGAACGAAGCCAGACTTCGATACCTCAACCCGAACCGTCAAGATCGGGCTTCCGCTCGTGAGAACCACAACGCTCATCCTTTCCACGCCTGCGTTCGCCGGTTGACCCACCACGCCAGCGCCATGAACAGCAGGGTCGCAACCGTCGAAGCAGTACCGATCAGCACCGCCATGGCCGCCGCGGCGCCGATTTCGCCGGCCTCGTCGAGGTTCAGGATGGCGATGGAGGCGACCTTGGTTTCGGGCGAGTAAAGGAAGACGACGGCGGAGATCGTCGTCATGGCGTTGATGAAGAAGTAGCGCGCGATGTCGACCAGGGCCGGCGTGCAGATCGGCAAGGTCACGCGCCAGAAGGTCTTGAAGAAGGGCACCTTGAGCGAGGCGCTGACGGCCTCGAATTCGCCGTCCAGCGCCTTGAGCGCCGTCACCGCCGTGAGGTGGCCGGTGGTGTAGAAGTGCACGATGGTGCACAGCGTGAGCAGGGTCAGTGTGTGGTACAGGCCGTTCAGCGGGTTGTCGGGCGCGTTGAAAAAGAAGATGTAGCCCAGGCCCAGCACCAGGCCGGGCACCGCCATGGGCAGCATGGCCAGCATGCGCACAAAACCGCGCAGGCCGTCCATGCCCTTGGTTTTTTCGAGCAGGTAGGCGCTGACGAATACCAGGGCCGTGCCGAAAAAAGCCGTGCCCGCCGCCATCTTCAGGCTGTTAAGGAAGCCGACGCCGACTTCCGCATCGACCAGACCCATGGTGTAGTGGCGCAGGCTGGGCGTGAGGTTGTAGGGCCAGAAGCTCGCGAAGGAGGCGAACACCGCCATGCCCAGCATGGCCAGCACCAGGAAGGCGATCGCGCAGCAATACAGCGTCATGGCCCAGTCGTAGCCGCGCGAGGGCGTGGGCCGGTAGGGCACGGCGCGCGCCGTCAGCATCGCGGTCTGGCGCTTGCTGACGTATTTGTCGACCGCGAAGGTCAGAACGGCCGGCGCCAGCAGCAGGATGGCGACCACCGCGCCCTTGGCGAAGTCCTGCTGGCCTATGACCAGCTTGAAGACGTCGGTGGCCAGCACGTTGAAGTTGCCGCCTATCACTTTCGGGATGCCGAAGTCGGTCATCACCAGCGTGAAGGTGACCAGCGCCGCCGAGATCAGGCCGTACTTGGCGCCGGGCAAGGTGATGGTGAAGAACTTGCGCCTGGCGCTGGTGCCCATGGCGTCGGCGGCTTCATACAGGCGCGCATCCGACAGCGTGAGCGCCGTGACCAGGATCATCAGTGCATGCGGGAACACCGCAAAACATTCGGCCACCACGATGCCGGGCGCGCCGTAGATCTGGTCTATGCCGATGCCCTGCATCCAGCCCTTGAGCACGCCCTGGTTGCCGAACCAGTAGATCAGCGAAATCGCCGACAGCAGCGAGGGCGCCAGCAGCGGGATCAGCGTGATGCCGCGAAACAGCGCCTTGTACTGCATGCAGGAGCGCGCCAGTGCATAGGCAAACCCAAAGGCCAGCGGCACGGCGACCAGCGTGACGACGGCCGACACCCAGAGGCTGTTCCACAGGCTCTCGAGCAAGGCGGGTGTCTTGGCGTATTCGATGAAGTTGTCGAACCAGACGAAGCCGCCGGATTTGTCGAGCAGGGCCTGCTGCAGGATGGCCAGCAGCGGCGCGGCGAGGAAGGCGACCAGGACCAGGGCAACCAGCGCCAGGGCCGCGTAGGCGATGTGGTCTATCCAGTGCGCGCGCTGCCTGACCATGGGCGGCGCGGGGGGCGTGAAGACCGGCATCAGAACACCTTGATGCGTTCGGGCAGCAGCTTCAGCGGCAGCGAGGAGCCGACCTGCAGCGACTGCTCCGACAGGAAATTGAGCGACAGGTAGACCGTGAGCTTGTGGCCCCCCAGTGCGGGCGAGGCCACGTGCACGTGGCAAAAGGAGCCCAGGAACTCGATCTTCTCGATGGTCGCGTCGAACACATGGGCATCGCCGGCGGCGATCGGCCGGGCCAGCACGTCTTCGGGCCGCAGGTAGATCTTCGCCTCGCGGTCGGCGCCATCGCAGGGCAGGCACAGCGCGCCGAACTTCATCTCGCCGCCGCTCACGCGCACCGGCATCACGTTGACCTTGCCGACAAAATCGGCCACAAAGGGTGAAGCAGGTTCGCGGTAGATTTCCATCGGCGTACCGACCTGCTCGATCAGCCCGTGGTTCATCACCACGATGCGGTCGGCCACGCTCAGGGCTTCCTCCTGGTCGTGCGTGACCATGATGGTGGTCACGCCCAGCTTTTGCTGCAGCGCACGTATCTCCTGGCGCAGCCGTACGCGCTCCAGTGCATCGAGCGCCGACAGCGGCTCGTCCAGCAGCAGCAAGCCCGGCGAAGTGGCCAGCGCCCGCGCCAGCGCAATGCGCTGCTGCTGGCCGCCCGACAGCTGGCTCGGGTATTTGGCTTCGCTGCCCGGCAGGCCTACGAGCTTGACGAGTTCGCTCACGCGTTTGGCGGCCTCGGCCCTGGGCGTCTTGCGGTTGACCAGGCCATAGGCCACGTTGTCGGCCACGCTGAGGTTGGGAAACAGCGCATAACTCTGGAAGACGATGCCGTAATCGCGCAAGGCCGGCGGCAAACGCGAAATGTCACGGCCGCCCTGGTGCACCTCACCCGAGGTCTGCACCTCCAGGCCCGCGATGATGCGCAGCAAGGTTGTCTTGCCGCAACCCGAAGGCCCGAGGAAACAGACAAACTCGCCCTTGCGGATGTCCAGGTTGATGTCTTGCAGCGCGGTGAAGCCGCCGAACTCCTTGCGGATGTGGCGCAGGTTCAGAAAGGTGTCGTTGTTCATTCGTGGGTCATACGTATGTATTGCCTGGGGCGCGCCGATACGGAAAGCAAGCAGCCGCGTGGAACCGGCTTAGCCGGGCCACAGAGGCTGTCCCCCTGAGGGGGAGACAGCGGCCAAAGGCCGCTGACAGGGGGCTACTACTTCTTTTCTGTTTTGGAGTTATAGCGCTTGGTCCACTCGTTCAGGATGCGCTCGCGGTTGTCGGCGGCCCAGCTGAAGTCCATCTTGACGAGGCGGGCTTCATAGTCTTTCGGCACATTGGCCAGCGGCGGTGCCAGGCCGGGCTGCGCGGTGATCGCGAAGTTCTTGCCGTAAAGCATCATGGCGTCCTTGCTCGAAGCCCAGTCGGCCAGCTTTTTGGCGGCGTCCAGCTTCTTGGTGCCCTTGTGGATGGCAAACGCTTCCAGGTCCCAGCCCAGGCCTTCCTTGGGGAACACCAGGTCGATGGGCGCGCCTTTGGCTTTGTTGGTGTTGCCGCGGTACTCGAACGAGATGCCGGCCAGGAACTCGCCGGCGGCCGCCATGTTGCAGGGCTTGGAGCCCGAGTGGGTGTACTGCGCGATGTTTTCATGCAGCGCGTCCATGTACTTCCAGCCACCTCCCTTACCGTCCTTGTCGCCGAACAGCGTGAGCCAGGCGGTCACGTCGAAGTAGCCGGTGCCGCTGGAGGCCGGGTTGGGCATGACGATCTGGCCCTTGTAGATAGGCTTGGTCAGGTCCTGCCAGGTCTCGGGCGTGGGGATGTTTTTCTTCTTGGCCTCGACGGTGTTGAAGCACACGGTGGCGCCCCACACGTCCATGCCGAACCAGGCGGGGACCTTCTTCTTGTCACGGTACTGACTCATGATCCCATCAAGATTGATGGGCGCATAGGGCTCGAGCATGCCCTGCTTGTCGAGCAGCGCCAGGCTGGAGGCGGCCACGCCCATGATGGTGTCGGCTTGCGGATTGGACTTTTCGGCGAGCAGCTTGGCGGTGATCACCCCGGTCGAGTCGCGCACCCACTTGATTTCGATATCGGGATAGACCTTGTTGAAGCCTTCCTGGTAGGCCTTGATCTGGTCGGTTTCCAGCGCGGTGTACACCAGCAACTGGGTTTTCTGGGCGAAGGCGCCGGTGGTGGCGGCCAGCAAGCCGAGGAGGGCGATCGCCTTTGACAGGGATTTGAGTTGGGTAGCCAGCTGCATAAAAAGTCCTTTGTGGAAAGCCTGCAATGTTGTGACTCGTTCGTGTCGGGGTGACACTGCGATGACCACCTGTGTTCAGGCCGCCAACCCAGCTCATTTTTTATTTAACGCCGACCCTTCTATCTTGTCAATTGTTTATTGCAGATTGTTGACAATCTACATTTTTGTGCTTCAATTCAGGGCATGAACGCTGCTTTGCATCCCACCATCGCGCAACTCCAGAACAGCTCTCTCACCACAGTGGTGCAGCAGGAAATCGAGCGTGCCATCCTTGCCGGCGAATACGAGCCCGGCAGCAAATTGATCGAGGCCACGCTGGCTGAAAAAATGGGCGTCTCGCGCGGCCCGGTGCGCGAGGCCTTCCGCATGCTCGAAGAGGCCGGCCTGGTGCGCACCGAGAAGAACCGCGGCGTCTTCGTGCGCGACATTCCCATCGACGAAGCCGTCGAGATCTTCGACCTGCGCGCGGCCATGGATGAACTCGTCGGCCGCCGCCTCGCGGAAAACATCACCGCGGCGGAGGTCAAGGAGCTCAAGGCCCTTGTCGATGCCATGGAGAAAGCGGTCAAGGCCGAAGACCCCCATGCCTACCACCTGCTGAACCTCACCTTCCACGACCGCATGGTCGAGATGGCGGGTAACCGCAAACTGACCGAAATCTACCGCAAGCTCATCAAGGAGCTTTCGCTGTTCCGGCGCCTGAACCTCGCGGACGGCTGGCTGATGCCGATGTCGGCCAATGAGCACCGGCTGATCGTCAAGGCCATTGCCTCGGGCGACGCGGATTCGGCCGGCCGCGCGATGTTCCAGCACGTGATCGAAAGCAAGGAGCGCACGATAGAAAACGACCTGCGGCGCCAGGCGGGGCAGCAGGCAGATGCGGCGGCCGCCAAGCCGGTTCCCGTCAAGCTCGTTTCCAGCAGCACGGGTGCGCGCAAGGAAAAAGACAACAAGGACAAAATGAAGGAAGGGCCCTCACGTGGCAAACGCTGAACCGGCAACCGAACTGAAAGTCAACGGCAGGGCTTACAAGCTGCCGGCCAAACCCACGGTGGTGGTCTGTGTGGATGGCTGCGAACCCGACTACCTCGCGCAGGCGGTGGCGACGGGCCAAATGCCCTGGCTCAAGCGCACGCTGGCGCTGGGCTCGGGCCTGACGGGCGACTGCGTCGTGCCCAGCTTCACCAACCCCAACAACCTCTCCATCGTGACCGGCGCGCCGCCCAGCGTGCACGGCATCTGCGGCAACTACCTGTTCGACACGGCGAGCGGCACCGAGGTCATGATGAACGACCCCAAGTGGCTGCGCGCGCCCACGCTGTTGGCCGCGCTGTCCGACGCCGGGAAATCCCTGGCGGTGGTGACGGCCAAGGACAAGCTGCGCAAGCTGCTGGGCCACAAGATGAAGGGCATCTGCTTTTCGTCCGAGAAGGCGGACCAGGTCACGCTCGAGGAAAACGGCATTGAGGACGTGCTGGGCCTGGTGGGGCAGCCGCTGCCCAGCGTCTACAGCGCCGATTTGTCGGAGTTCGTCTTCGCGGCCGGTGTCAAGATCATGCAGAAGTACAAGCCCGACGTGATGTACCTTTCGACCACCGACTACGTGCAGCACAAGCATGCGCCCGGCACAGACGGCGCCAATTCCTTCTACCGCATGATGGATGGCTACATGCAGCAGCTCGAGGACCTGGGCTGCGTGATCGTGCTCACGGCCGACCACGGCATGAACGCCAAGGTCGCCATGGACGGCACGCCCGACGTGATCTACCTGCAGGACTGGTTCGACAACTGGCTGGGCGCCACCATCGCGCGCGTGATCCTGCCGATTACCGATCCTTATGTGGTGCACCACGGCGCGCTGGGTTCCTTTGCCACGGTCTACCTGCCGGAAGGCACCAACATCGAGGTTGCGCGCAAACGGCTGGCGGCACTCAAGGGCATGGAGCTGGTGCTTTCGCGCGAACAGGCGGCCGAGCGCTTCGAGCTGCCGCCCGACCGCATCGGCGACATCGTGGCGGTGTCCGAGCGTTTCACCGTGATCGGCACCTCGGCCTCGCGTCACGATCTCTCGGCACTTGAAGTGCCGCTGCGTTCGCATGGCGGCATGAGCGAGCAGCGCGTGCCGCTGATCGTGAACCGCGCCCTGCCCGGGTTGGATCGCAACCGGCGATTCCGCAATTTTGATGCCTTTGACCTGGCGCTCAATTACGCCCAGTAAGCCCAAGCCCTATGTCATGAAAGCCGCAGAGTGATTGACCAATACATCCAGGACCACCAGCTCAACGCCATGCGCCTGTCGGGTCGCAAGGTCGGCTCGGGCCGAAGCAGCGACCGTGCTATTGAGGTGTTCAATCCCTATACCGCAAAACTGCTGGGGACCGTGCCCAAGGCTACGCTGGAGGAGGTGCAGCAGACCTTTGCCAGAGCGCATGCCTACAAGCCCCAGCTCACCCGCTACGAACGCGCCGCCATCCTGAACCGCGCGGCGGCCATCATCCAGTCGCGCCTGTCCGAGGTCGCGAACCTGATCACCGCCGAAGCCGGCCTGTGCCTGAAAGATGCGATTTATGAAGCCGGCCGTGTCAGCGACGTGCTGCTGTTCGGCGCGACCGAGGTGCTCAAGGATGACGGCCAGATATTCAGCTGCGACCTCACGCCGCACGGCAAGAAGCGCCGCGTCTACACGCACCGCTCGCCGCTGTTGGGCGTGATCACCGCCATCACGCCCTTCAACCACCCGATGAACCAGGTGGCGCACAAGGTGGTGCCCAGCATCGCGACCAATAACCGCATGGTGCTCAAGCCTTCCGAGAAGGTGCCGTTCTCGGCCATCCTGTTCGCCGATATCCTGTACGAGGCCGGCCTGCCGCCCGAGATGCTGAGCGTGGTGACAGGCGATCCGCGCGAGATCGCCGACGAGCTGATCACCAACCCGCTGGTCGACTTGGTGACCTTCACGGGCGGCGTGGCCATCGGCAAATACATCGCGTCAAAAGCCGGCTACCGCCGTGTGGTGCTGGAGTTGGGCGGCAACGACCCCATCATCGTGATGGAGGACGCCGACATAGCCGAAGCCTCAACGCTGGCCGTACAGGGCTCCTACAAAAACTCGGGCCAGCGCTGCACCGCCATCAAGCGGCTTTTGGTGCATGAGGCGGTGGCGGGTGAGTTCGTGGAGCAGGTGCTGGCCAAGACCCTGGCCTGGAAGTATGGCGATCCGGCCGACAAGGCCAACGACATGGGCACCGTGATCGACGAGCAGGCCGCCATGCTGTTCGAGTCGCGCGTCAATGAAGCCGTGGCGCAGGGCGCGAAGCTGCTGGCCGGCAACCAGCGCCGGGGCGCGCTCTACTCGCCCACGCTGCTGGACCACGTGTCGCCGCGGATGACGGTGGCCCGCGAGGAAACCTTCGGCCCGGTCTCGCCGGTGATACGCTTCAAGAACATCGACGAAGCCATCGAGATCTCCAACGGCACGGCCTACGGCCTGTCGAGCGCGGTCTGCACCAACCGCCTCGACTACATCAACCGCTTCGTCAGCGAGCTGCACGTCGGCACGGTCAATGTGCGTGAAGTACCCGGCTACCGTCTCGAGCTAACGCCCTTTGGCGGCATCAAGGATTCGGGTCTGGGCTATAAAGAAGGTGTACAGGAAGCGATCAAGAGTTTCACGAACTTGAAAACTTACTCGCTCCCCTGGAATGCATGATCTGTGAGGAATTCACATGCTGAGCTTTGACGACATCGAACACCTTTTCGCAGAGCGCGGCGGTGAACAATACAGCGGCGAACCGGTGACGCAGCTGCAGCATGCGCTGCAGACCGCGGCGCTGGGCGAGGCCGAGGGCGCGAGCGATGCGCTGGTCACCGCCGCCCTGCTGCACGACCTCGGGCATCTTTTGCACGACCTGGGCGAAACGCCTTCGCTGCGAGGTGTGGACGACGTCCACCAGTACCGCGCCCTGCCATTTCTGCGCGGCCTGTTTCCCGACGCGGTGCTGGACGCGATCAAGCTGCATGTGGACGCCAAGCGCTACCTGTGCGCGGCACGGCGCGGCTACCACTCCAGCTTGTCGGCCGACTCCAAGCGCAGCCTGCTGCTACAGGGGGGCATTTTTTCGGCCGAGGAAGCCGCGCACTTTATCGCCCAACCAGGTGCCGCGGATGCGGTGAAGCTGCGCCTCTGGGACGACCTCGCCAAAGACGCGGACATGGCCACGCCGCCGCTGGCGCACTTCCTGGCGCGGGCACGGCGCTGCGTCCTCGTTGTTTCCGGGCCTGCGCTTGCCGTCTGAAATCCTGGTCCTGACCTGGCCAGTGGTGGGCGCCGTGCTGTTCGGCGCGCTGCTGCACGCGGGCTGGAACGCGCTGGTCAAGTCCAGCGCCGACAAGGCGCTGGACATGGCGGTCATTCACCTCATTGGCTCCGTGCTGGCCTTGCCGCTGGTGCTGCTGGTCGGCTGGCCGCGCGCTGAAGCCTGGCCATTCATCGGGGCCTCGGTACTGATCCATATCGGTTATTACATTGCGACCACGCGCGCCTACCAGCATGGCGACCTGGGCCTGACCTACCCGCTGATGCGCGGTGTCGCGCCGCTGCTGGTGGCGCTGTCGGCCAGTTTCACCCTGGGTGAAACGCTCACGCCGCTGGCCTGGGCGGGCATTCTGGGTATCTGCTGCGGCGTGCTGGTGCTAGGCTTGAGCCGCCATGCCCTGCATGCGCCCAAGGCGGTCGGCTTTGCGCTGGCCAATGCGCTCATCATTGCCGTCTATACCGTGGTCGATGGGCTGGGCGTGCGCGCTTCAGGCAACGCCTTGCAGTACGTCGCCACCCTCTTCCTGTTCGACGGATGGCCTTTCGGCCTGTTGATGATGGCGCGGCGCGGGCGCGCCATGGCCGCTTATGCGCGCCACCGCTGGCCGGTGGCCACCGGCGGCGCGCTGGCTTCGCTGGGGTCCTACGGCATCGCGCTGTGGGCCATGACGCGCGCGCCGGTGGCCACGGTGGCGGCGCTGCGTGAAACCTCGGTGCTGTTCGCCGTTCTACTCGGCGCGATATTCCTGAAAGAAGCATTCACCGTGCGGCGCGCCATCGGCACGGCCGCTATCGTTGCGGGTGTGATGGCGCTGCGCCTGGCATGACCACCTCTATACTGACACCATGCCTTTCGTCTCTTACACGCGCAACTTCGAGGACGTGATACTCAATCGCGTATTCGACTCGGTTGCGCAGGGCTTCTATGTCGATGTGGGCGCCTACCACCCGGCCGCCGACAGCAACACCTACGCAATGTATTTGCGCGGCTGGCGCGGCGTGGCCATTGAACCAGCGCCCGGCATGGCGAGCCTGTGGGCCGAGTTGCGCCCCGACGACCTCTTGGTCCAGGCCGCAGCCGGCGCGGAAAGCGGCCACACCACATTTTTCACGTTCGGCGACGCCCAGCAGTATTCGACGACGACGCCCCAGACCGCCGAGCTGCATCGTTCGGGGGGTGCGCAGGTCATGACGACGATGGTCCCCCTGGTTTCGCTGAACGACGTGCTCGCCAGGCACCGCCCCAGCGGCGACATTCACTGCCTCAGCATCGACGTGGAAGGCGGCGAGCGGGCCGTACTGGAAGGCCTCGACCTGCGGCGATACCGGCCCTGGGTCATCATGCTCGAGAGCGTCGAGCCGGGAAAGCCGGTGCCCAACCACGCGGCCTGGGAGCCGCTGCTGCTCGCCCATGACTATGAGTTCGTCTATTTCGACGAGGTGAACCGCTTCTATGTTGCGAGAGAGCAATTGCACCTGAAGCGGTTCTTTGCGTGCGGCCCCTGCGTCTGGGACGACTTCATCCACATCGACCTGGTCACGGCGCGCAGCGAGTTGGCGCAGGTGCGTGCCGAGCTGGAACAATTGCGGCTGCGCAGGCCCTGATGCTTCCCCCGCACGCACAGGTCGTGATTGTCGGCGGCGGCATCGCCGGCTGTTCGGTGGCCTACCACCTGGCCAAAATGGGCAAGACCGACGTGCTGCTGCTCGAGCAGGGAAAGCTCACCAGCGGCACCACCTGGCATGCGGCCGGGTTGGTCGGCCAGATGCGGCCCAACCGCAACATGACGCAGATGAGCAAGTACGGCATCGAGCTGTATGCATCTCTTGAAGTCGAAACAGGCCTGGCCACAGGCTGGAAGCAATGCGGCAGCGTCAACGTGGCACGCACGCCCGAGCGCATGAAGGTGCTCAGGAAGCAGGTCGCCATGGCCAACAGCTTCGGCGTCGAATGCCATGAGATTTCGCCGCAGGAAGCCGGCGACAAATACCCCATCATGCGCACCGATGATTTGCAGGGCGCGATCTGGCTGCCGGGTGATGGCAAGGCCAACCCGGCCGATCTGTGCATGTCGCTGGCCAAGGGCGCGCGTAATCGCGGCGTGAAGATCGTTGAAGGCATAGAGGTCACCGGCGTCATCATTGAAAACGGCAAGGCGGTGGGCGTGAAAACCGCGCAGGGCGAGGTGCGCTGCGAAGTCATCGTCAACTGCGGCGGCCAGTGGGCGCGCCAGTTCGGCAAGCTCGCGGGCGTGAACGTGCCGCTGTATTCGGCCGAGCATTTCTACATCGTCACCGGCAAGATTCCGGGCGTGCATCCCATGCTGCCGGTGATGCGCGACCCGGACGGCTACATCTACTACAAGGAAGAGGTCGGCGGACTGGTGATGGGCGGCTTCGAGCCGCAGGCCAAGCCCTGGAAGATGGACCCGATTCCGTCCACCTTCCAGTTCGAACTGCTGGACGAGGACTGGGACCAGTTCGAACCGCTGATGACAGCCGCGCTGCACCGCACACCCTGCCTGGAAACGGCCGAGGTCAAGATGCTGCTCAACGGCCCGGAAAGTTTTACGCCGGACGGCAATTTCATCCTGGGCGAAGCGCCCGAGCTGCGCAACTTTTTTGTCTGCGCCGGCTTCAACTCGGCCGGCATCGCCAACAGCGGCGGCGCGGGCCGGCTCATGGCCGAATGGATTGTGGGCGGCGAGCCCAGCACCGATTTGTGGGACGTGGACATACGCCGCTTCGGCAGCTTCACCGGCAACCGCAAGGCGCTGGCCGAGCGCACCGGTGAAACCCTGGGCCTGCACTATGCGATGCGCTGGCCGCGGCAAGAACTGGAAACGGCGCGGCCGCTGCGTACCTCGCCGCTGTACGACATCCTGGCCGCCAAAGGGGCGGAGTTCGGCAGCAAGAATGGGTGGGAGAGGGCGAGTTATTTCAAGCCCAGCATGGATATTTCTCCCTCCCCCTCTGGGGGAGGGCAGGGGTGGGGGCCCGCCGCGTCCGCTGCGGCCCCCATCCCAACCTTCCCCCAGAGGGGGAAGGAGCAATTCCATCCAAGACCAGAGTACACGCTCGATAAACCCGGCTGGCTTCCCTGGATGCTCGAAGAGCAGAAGGCCACACGCGAAGCCGTGGCCCTCTACGACCAGACTTCCTTCTCGAAATACCTGCTGCAGGGCCGCGATGCGCTGGCGGTGCTGCAGCGCCTGTGCGCCAACGAGATGGACGTGCCGATCGGCAAGATGGTCTACACCGCCTTGCTCAACGAACGCGGCGGTTTTGAGAGTGACCTCACGGTGATGCGCCAAGCCGCCGATTGCTTTATGGTCATCACTGGTTCCGCACAGACCGTGCGCGACTTCGACTGGATCACGCGGCACATCGGTGAAGCGGAGCATGCGGTGCTGACCGACGTATCGGCGATGTATTCGGTGCTGTCGGTGATGGGGCCGAAGGCGCGCGAGTTGATGGCGCTTGTCAGCCCCGACGACCTGTCGCCCGAGGCCCTGAAGTTCTCATGGACAAAAGAGATCGACGTCGGCTTTGCGCGCGTGCGCGCGGCCCGCATGAGCTATGTGGGCGGGCCGGGCTTTGAGCTTTACGTGCCGATCGAGATGGCGCGCCACGTCTACCTGGCGCTCATGGAGGCCGGACAGGCGCTGGGCATTCGCGACGCGGGCTACTACGCGCTGGACGCCCTGCGCATAGAACAGGGCCGGCGCGCCTGGGGGGCGGAACTCGGCCCGGACGAAACGCCGTGGGAAGCCGGACTGGCTTTCAGCGTCAAGCTCGACAAGCCCGCCGATTTCATCGGCAAGGCCGCGCTGCTTCGCACACAGGGACTGCCGCTGCGTAAAAAGCTTGTCACGCTGGTGTTTGACACGGCTGATGCTTTTGCCTGGGGCGGCGAGGCCATCGTGCTGGGCGGCCAGTCAGTGGGCGAAATTTCGTCGGTCGGCTGGAGCCCGCTGGCTGGGGCCTGCGTGGCGCTGGGCTATGTGCGCGGCGATAGCGCGAACCAGGCGCATGCCGGAACGCCGGCGCAGATCGAACTGTGGGGCGAGCGCGTCACCGTCAAGCTGTACGACCGCTGGCCGCGAGCCACCAAAGCAGGCTGAGCGCGTCCCTTATCCGCCTTCAGGCAAATCCATGCCGACGAAACGCACGGTGACGCGCGTGCCCGGCGTTTGCGGGTGCCCTGGCAAGGCGGCATCTTCGATCGAAATCGTCGCACCGTGCTGCTTGGCGATTTCCAGGACGATGGCCAGGCCCAGGCCGGAGCCGTCGACATTGGTGCCCAGTGCGCGGTAAAAAGGCTGGAACACCAGTTCGCGCTCTGACTCCAGGATGCCGGGCCCCGAGTCTTCCACCAGCAGCACCAGCACGCCGCTGAAGCGGTCGGTCATCAGCCGCAGCGTGACCTGGCCTTTTTCGGGCGTGTAGTTGATGGCGTTGTCGAGCAGGTTGCGCACCAACTCCTTGAGCAGGGTGGCGTTGCCTTCGAGCTGCGTCGCCTGCTCGCCCGCGTCGGGGCCGTCGTAGCCGAGGTCGATCTGCTTTTCGAGCGCGCGCGGCACCGAGTCGGCCATGACTTCCGAGACGATGTGCACCAGGTCGATGTGCTGCTTGGCGAGGCTGCGGCCGGTGGTTTCGGCGCGTGCCAGGGCCAGCAACTGGTTGACGGTGTGCGTGGCGCGAATGCTGGCGCGGCCTATGTGCTTGAGCGATTTCTTGAGCTCGTCGGCGTCGGTTTCGCGCTGCGCCAGGTCGGCCTGCATGCGCAGGCCCGCCAGCGGCGTCTTGAGTTGGTGGGCGGCATCGGCCAGGAAGCGCTTTTGTGTGGTCAGCGAGACCTTGAGCCGGCTCAGCAGGTCGTTGATGGAGGACACCAGCGGCGCAACCTCCTCAGGCACCGCGGTTTCGTCGAGCGGGCTCATGTCGTCGGATTTGCGCGCGCGTATGCGCTTTTCGAGCTGGGCCAGCGGCTTGATGCCGCGCACCAGCGCCAGCCACACCAGCAGCACGGCCAGCGGCAGCGTGACGAACTGCGGCACCATGGTGCCCTTGACGATTTCGGTGGCCAGGGTCTTGCGCTTTTCCAGCGTCTCGGCCACCTGCACCAGCACCGGCAGCGAACTGGCTGGCGCGCCCTTCACATCGACCTTGAGCCAGGTATAGGCCACGCGCACGTCCTCGCCCTGGATCACGTCCTCGCGCAGCCGCACCTCGCCGTTGGTGGGCTTGTCTTCGTCGGGCGGCGCGGGCAGGTCGTGCTCGCCGCTCAGGTGTTCGCCCTGCGTGCCCACCACTTGGTAGTAGACAAGGTCGGTGTCGTCGGCGCGCAGGATTTCGCGCGCGGGCGCCGTCAGGGTGAACTGCACCTGGTTGTTCTTGACCACCACCAGCTTGGCCAGCGCCTGCACGTTGTATTCGAGCGCGCGGTCAAAGGGCTTGCCCGCGATGTTCTGCGCAACCAGCCAGGTCAGCGCCAGGCTGATGGGCCACAGCAGCAGCAGCGGCGTGAGCATCCAGTCGAGGATCTCGCCGAAGAGGCTGCGGCGTTCGCGCTGGAAGAGTCTAAGGGCCACGGATCAAAAAGCGTGGGAGCAGTTCACTTACCGCGCATTTTCTTCACGCCAGCAGGGGCCGCGGAACCGGCTTTGCCGGGCCGCAGGCGCAACGCCCCCTCGGGGGGCAGCGAACCACACGAAGTGGGGAGCGTGGGGGCCACATTCAACCCGGGATCTTTTCAAGGCAGTAGCCCAGGCCGCGAACCGTTGCGATTCGCACCGGCCCTTTTTCAATTTTTTTGCGCAAGCGGTGGATATAGACCTCGATCGCGTTGTTGCTGACTTCCTCGCCCCATTCGCAGAGGCGCTCCACCAGCTGGTCCTTGCTGACCAGCCGTCCGGCACGCTGCAGCAGCACTTCGAGCAGGCCGAGTTCGCGGGCCGACAGCTCCAGCATCTGGCCGTCTATGGTGGCAACGCGGCCGGCCTGGTCGTAGACCAGCGGGCCGTGCTTGATGGTGCTGCTGGCGCCGCCCATGCCGCGGCGTATCAGCGCGCGCACGCGGGCTTCGAGTTCCTGCAGCGAAAACGGCTTGGCCATGTAGTCGTCGGCGCCGTAGTCCAGGCCCTTGACGCGCTCTTCGACGCTGTCGGCGGCCGTCAGGATCAGCACCGGCATGGCCGAGCCGCGGGCGCGCAGTCGCTTGAGCACCTCCAGGCCGTGCATGCGCGGCAGGCCCAGGTCGAGGATCAGCAGGTCGAATTCGGTGTTGGTCAGCAGCGCGGCGTCGGCCTCTGTGCCGCTGGCCACGTGGTCGGCCGCCGCACCGGAGGCGCGCAAAGTGCGCAGCAGGCCATCGGCCAGCACCTGGTCGTCTTCGGCAATCAGAATACGCATGGTTGTCTCCAGGATTGGTCCGCAATACGAAGTCTGCGGGCTAGTGTTTTACTTCTTCAGCAAATTTTAGGCTTTTGTCGCCCCAGGTTTGCTGACGTTGCCAGGGTCAAGCGCCAGCATAAGCTTCAAGTCCCAGCGCCACCACGGTCGCCACATCATGCCCCACAGCCTGGCGGAATTCGTCTTCGGCTCGGCGTACCGCCTGGTGGAAAGCCTCCAGCCAGAGCAGGCCCGATTCGGTGAACACCACGCGGCGGGCGCGTTTGTCGTGCGGGTCGGGCTGGCGCGTGACCAGGCCCCAGGCTTCGCACTGGTCGACCAGGTCGCCCATGGCTTGCTTGCTCATGCCGGCGCTTTGCGCCAGGTCGGTCAGGCGCGAGCCGCCCACCGCGAGGTGGCGTGTGATGTGGATGTGCGCGGCGCCGACCTGGTCGCGCGCGGCCAGGTTGGAAAGCGCCAGCGGCACCTCCACGCTGCTGGCCATCAGCGAGAGCACGCGCTCGTCGAAGCGGCGCAGCGCATGGCCCATGAGCCGCCCCAGGTGGGTCTGCCGCCAGCCGGCATCGGTCGCGCCGAAGGGGCTGGAAAGCGAGGGCGAGAGTGTCGTGGATGTCGTGTCCGCCATGAAAACCATGGTATCTCAATTGATCAGGCAAACTGACTAAAAATAGGGTTTACTTATTTCTATCGCGCCCATAAAGTACTGGTCATGTATCCAGCGCTGTGATTAAAAGCAGAGGCTGGAATCCAGGCAACAAGTTTTACATCATTGATTTTCAAGGAGTTTTTCATGGAACTGACCAGCAAACTGAATCCCGCCCAAAACCCCGTGCAAACCGCCGCCCTGAATACCGAAAAGGCCAAGGCCCTGCAGGCCGCGCTGGCCCAGATCGAAAAGCAGTTCGGCAAAGGCACCATCATGAAGCTGGGCGACGGCGAAGTGATCGAGGACATCCAGGTCGTTTCCACCGGCTCGCTGGGCCTGGACATCGCCCTGGGCGTGGGCGGCCTGCCGCGCGGCCGTGTCGTCGAAATCTACGGCCCGGAATCCTCGGGCAAGACCACGCTGACCCTGCAGGTCATCGCCGAAATGCAAAAACTGGGCGGCACCTGCGCCTTTGTCGATGCCGAGCACGCGCTGGACATCCAGTACGCGCAAAAACTGGGCGTCAACCTGCAGGAACTGCTGATCTCCCAGCCCGACACCGGCGAACAAGCGCTTGAAATCGTCGATTCGCTGACCCGCTCCGGCGCGGTGGACCTGATCGTGGTCGACTCGGTGGCGGCGCTCACGCCCAAGGCCGAACTCGAAGGCGAAATGGGCGACTCGCTACCCGGCTTGCAGGCCCGCCTGATGAGCCAGGCGCTGCGCAAGCTCACCGCCACCATCAAGAAGGCCAACTGCATGGTCATCTTCATCAACCAGATCCGCATGAAGATCGGCGTGATGTTCGGCTCGCCCGAAACCACCACCGGCGGCAATGCGCTGAAGTTTTACGCCTCGGTGCGCCTGGACATCCGCCGCATCGGCTCCATCAAGAAGGGCGAAGAGGTCATCGGCAACGAAACCCGGGTCAAGGTGGTCAAGAACAAGGTGGCCTCGCCGTTCAAGACGGCGGAGTTCGACATCCTCTACGGCGAGGGCATCAGCCGCCTGGGCGAGGTACTGGACCTGGGTGTGGCCGGCCACATCGTCGAGAAAGCCGGCGCCTGGTACGCCTTCAACGGCGAAAAAATCGGCCAGGGCCGCGACAACTCGCGTGAATTCCTCAAGGAAAACCCGGAACTCGCGATCGAGATCGAGAACAAGGTGCGCGAATCGCTGGGCATCCCGCTGGTACAGGTTGCCGGCGGCGTGGACGCCCCGGCTGAAAAGCCCGCCAAGGCTGAAAAAGCCGAGAAGGCCGAAAAACCCGCCAAAGCGGCCGCCTGATTTTTATGCCAAATAAGGCTCTAGCCCAGTTGGAGCAGGCGCTAATAGCTATCAACAAGCTAGCGCGCGTGTTGGGCTCGGCCTGTTAGCCATGGAAAATCCGGTAGATCACAAGCCAGCCAAACCCGCCCGTCGTGCGGGTTTTGGCCTTTCTTTGAAGGGCCGCGCGCTGCGTTACCTGGCCGCGCGTGAGCATTCGCGCGCCGAGCTGGAGCGCAAGCTGGCGCCGCATGAGGAAACCCCCGGCCAGCTGGCCAAGGTGCTCGACGATCTCGAAGCCAAGGACTTCATCAGTGAGGCGCGGGTGGTTGAGTCGGTGATTAACCGGCGTGCCGGGCGGTTTGGCGCGGCGCGCATCAAGCATGAGTTGTTGACCAAAGGCCTCAGCGCTGAGCGGGTGGCCGGCGCGGTTGCCAGCCTCAAAGGCAGCGAACTGGAACGCGCGCGGGACATCTGGCGCAAGAAGTTTGAGGGTCCAGCACCCGACGCTGCGGCGCGGGCAAAGCAGATGCGGTTTCTGGCCGCTCGGGGCTTTGGCGGCGACGTGATCCGCCGCGTGGTGTCCCAAGCTGATGAGGACTGAAGCCAGGCTTACAGCCCGAGCATCAATTTCAGGTTCTGAACTGCGGCGCCCGAAGCGCCCTTGCCCAGGTTGTCCAGCCGTGCCACCAGCACCGCATGGCGGTGCTCTTCGTTGGCGAACACGCGCAACTCCATCTTGTTGCTGTCGTTGAGCGCCAGCGCGTCCAGTTTTCCCGATTCAGGTGCGGCTTCCACCGTCACCCATTCGCTGCCGGCGTAGTGTTTGGCCAGCATGTCCTGCAACTGCACGCCGGTCGGCTTGCCGGGCAGCAAGTCCAGGTGCAGCGGCAGCTGCACCAGCATGCCTTGCTTGAAGTTGCCGACCGAGGGGATGAACACCGGGCGGCGTGACAGGCCGGTGTACTTCATGATTTCGGGCAGGTGCTTGTGCTTCAGGCTCAGGCCGTAGAGTTCAAACAGGGGCGCGGTGCCGGCCTCGTAGTCCTCGATCATCTGCCGCCCGCCGCCGGAGTAACCACTCACGGCGGGAAGGCTCAAAGGGAAGTCGGCCGGTATCGCGCCGGCGTCGACCAGCGGACGGATCAGTGCGATCGCGCCGGTGGCGTAGCAGCCGGGGTTACCGACGCGGTCGGCGGCCGCCACGGCGGCGCGTTGCGTCTGCGTCAGTTCGGGAAAGCCGTAGACCCAGCCGGGCACGGTGCGGTGGGCGGTGGAGGCATCGATGACTTTAGGTTTCTTGCCGGTGAGGCTGTCAATCATGGCCACCGACTCGCGGGCCGCGTCGTCGTGCAGGCAGAGGATCACCATGTCCACCTGCGCCATCAGCGCGCGCTTGGCCGCGGCATCCTTGCGCAACTCGGGCGCGATGCTGACCAGCTCGATTTGCGGCATGGCTTGCAGCCGCTCGCGGATTTGCAGGCCCGTGGTGCCGGCTTCTCCGTCAATAAAAACTTTGGGCATGGGGACTTCCAGGTGCTGACAACAGAAATGGAATACGCAAATAAGGCAAACAAAGCAAATACAAGGTCGCGGGGCCGTCAAAAACACCTCAAAAAGCCCATTTCGGCGCCATTTCGGGGTGTAAGCCCGGCACAAGAATTGTGCGTCGCACCATGATACAGTTCTGCGTTGCTGCCTGCAGTGACCGCCGACGTGGTTTTTTGGGCCGGTGTGGCCTGTTTCCGACACCCCACAGCCCTGCCCCAAATCCCAGTTGCACCCCCTCTTTTACTGAATTCTGAAGGTTTTTCATGAAAATTCACGAGTACCAGGGCAAGGAAATCTTGCGCAATTTTGGTGTGCCTGTGCCGCGCGGCATTCCGGCCTTCACGGTGCAGGAAGCGGTGGAAGCCGCCCAGAAGCTGGGCGGCCCGGTGTGGGTGGTCAAGGCACAGATCCATGCGGGTGGTCGCGGCAAGGGCGGCGGCGTGAAGGTTGCCAAGAGCATCGAGGACGTCAAGCGCATTGCCGGCGAAATCCTGGGCATGCAGCTGAAGACGCACCAGACCGGCCCTGAAGGCCAGAAAGTCCGCCGCCTCTATATTGAAGACGGCGCCGACATCAACAAGGAATATTACATTTCGGCGGTGACCGACCGTGAGTCGCAAAAGGTAGCCTTCATCGCTTCCAGCGAAGGCGGCATGGACATCGAAGAGGTGGCCCATTCCAACCCCGAGAAAATCATCAAGGTGTTTGTCGATCCGCTGGTCGGCATGACGGACGCCCAGGCAAAAGAAGTCGCCGCCGGCATCGGCATGCCCGCCGACTCCGTCGCACAGACCGTCGACATCCTGCAAAAGCTCTACAAGTGCTACATGGACACCGACGCATCGCTGGTTGAAATCAACCCCCTGAACCGCAACAGCAAGGGCGAAGTCATGGCCCTTGACGCGAAGTTCAACTTCGACGCTAACGCGCTGTTCCGCCACCCTGAAATCGTCGCTTACCGCGACCTGGACGAGGAAGACCCGGCCGAAGTCGAAGCCAGCAAGTTCGACCTGGCCTACATCAGCCTGGACGGCAACATCGGCTGTCTGGTCAACGGCGCCGGCCTGGCCATGGCGACCATGGACACCATCAAGCTGTTCGGCGGCGAACCGGCCAACTTCCTGGACGTGGGCGGCGGCGCAACGGCTGAAAAAGTCACCGAAGCTTTCAAGATCATGCTGAAGAACCCCGATGTCAAAGGCATCCTGGTCAACATCTTCGGCGGCATCATGAAGTGCGACACCATCGCCGACGGCGTGATCACCGCCTGCAAGGCCGTGAACCTCTCCGTTCCGCTGGTCGTGCGCATGAAGGGCACCAACGAAGACCTGGGCAAGAAAATGCTGGCGGACTCCGGTCTGCCCATCATCGCCGCAGACACCATGGCCGAAGCCGCGACCAAAATCGTGGCCGCCGTCAAGTAAGCCCAGGAGAACACAAGCATGTCGATCTACATCAACAAACACACCAAAGTCATCACCCAGGGCATCACCGGCAAGACCGGGCAGTTCCACACCCGCATGTGCCGCGACTACGCGAACGGCAAAGAGGCTTTTGTGGCCGGTGTGAACCCCAAGAAAGCCGGCGAAGACTTCGAAGGCATCCCGATTTTCGCGAACGTGACCGAGGCCGCCAAGGCCACCGGCGCCACGGTGTCGGTCATTTATGTGCCGCCCGCCGGCGCGGCCGCCGCTATCTGGGAAGCCGTGGAAGCCAACCTCGACCTGGCCATCTGCATCACTGAAGGCATTCCGGTCAAGGACATGCTGGAAGTGCGTAACCGCATGAAGGCCAAGGAAGCCGCCGGCGGCAAGAAGACCCTGCTGCTGGGCCCCAACTGCCCCGGCCTGATCACCCCCGACGAAATCAAGATCGGCATCATGCCGGGCCACATCCACCGCAAGGGCCGCATCGGCGTGGTCAGCCGCTCAGGCACGCTGACCTATGAAGCCGTGGCGCAGCTCACCGAAATCGGCCTGGGCCAGTCCAGCGCAGTGGGCATCGGCGGCGACCCGATCAACGGGCTCAAGCACATCGACGTGATGAAGGCCTTCAATGACGACCCGGAAACCGACGCCGTCATCATGATCGGTGAAATCGGCGGTCCCGACGAGGCGGAGGCCGCCCAGTGGTGCAAAGCCAATATGAAAAAACCCATCGTTGGCTTCATCGCCGGCGTGACGGCTCCGGCCGGCAAGCGCATGGGCCATGCGGGCGCGCTGATTTCCGGCGGCGCCGACACGGCCGACGCCAAGCTGGCCATCATGGAAGCCTGCGGCTTCACCGTGACGCGCAACCCCTCGGAAATGGCCAAGCTGCTCAAGGCGCTGCTGTAAGGCAGCCAGAGGCGGCGGCGGTCGTAAGCATTAATACGAACGCTGCCCGCGCCTATCCGGGCTAAACTCGAAAAAACAAAAAAAGCGCTGCCCGGCGCTTTTTTTCATTGATAACAGGAGATAGCCATGTTTTTCGGACTGGACCTCGCGTCCCCGCTTTTCTGGAGCGCTTTCGGCTCCATCATCCTTGCCAACATCGTGCTGTCGGGCGACAACGCCGTGGTGATCGCAATGGCGGCGCGCACGCTCAAGCCCGAGCAGCGCGGCAAAGCCATCTTCTGGGGTAGCGCCGCGGCCATCGTCATGCGTATCGCCCTGACCATCGTGGCCATCCAGCTGCTGAGCCTGCCCTACCTCAAGCTCATAGGCGCCATCCTGCTGGTCTACATCGGCGTGGACCTCCTCAAGGGCGAGGAAGACGAAGACGGCGAAGGCCATGAAATCAATGGCATGATGGCCGCCATCCGCACCATCCTGATTGCCGACCTCGTCATGAGCCTGGACAACGTGCTGGCAGTGGCCGCCGCCGCCAAGGGCAACCTGCCGCTGCTGGTTTTGGGCCTGCTGGTCAGCATTCCGCTGATCATCTTCGGCGCCACCTTGCTGACCAAAGTCATGGAACGCTTCCCCATCATCATCACCATAGGCGCCGCCCTGCTCGGCTTCCTGGCCGGTGAAATGCTGCTGACCGACCCGGCCGTGGTCACCCATTTCGGGCCTATCGGCGATCACACGGTTACCGCTGGCGGGCTCCTGGGCGCCGTGCTAGTCGTGGCGCTGGGCACTTACCTGACCAAACGGCAGAAGGAAAAAGCGCCCTCGGCCTGAAGTCCCCCCGACCGCGTCCCGGCGGCGAGGCCGGGAAAGCACCCCCCTGCCATGCCCGCATTGCGCGGGTTTTGGCGCATGCGCTGAAAAACCACTTATTTGCAACAGTCGGCCCGGCTGCCGTGCAAAAGTCCCTTGTCCAGCCGCACCCCGTCTGTTAATGTCCCCTATCAGGAGACTTGTAACCTGCCGAAACAGCCGGCGGGCGGTGCCGGGTGCGCGAAACCGGCCGTTACCGGGCGGCTGGTAATACAAAGCAATTAAAAAACGGCATAGCTATGCACAGCGAAACAGGACAAGGGACGGGCAGTGGCCAAATCATCTAGAAAGCTGAGTCAGTTCTGGCGGGCCGACTGGTTCGTCGGGGTCCTGGTGGTGCTGGCCGTCCTTTTTCTGCATGGCCTGACGGACTTTTTCGGCACCCTGGAGCGCCGCTACTACGATTTCGCAAGCACCAGCACTTCGCGCCAGCCCTCCGACCGCATCGCCATCATCGCCATCGACGACCAGAGCATCGCCAACATCGGCCGCTGGCCCTGGCCGCGCGACGTGCATGCGCAGCTGATCGACCAGCTTTCGGCCGCCAAGGCCAAGACCATCGCCCACACCGCTTTCTTCTTCGAGCCGCAGACGGACCGCGGCCTGGTGTTTATCCGCAAGATGAAGGAGGCACTCGGCCCTGTGGCGGATCCCGCCGCAGCCCCCCAGGGCGGCCTGCCCGAACAGCTCGGCAAGGTCATCGCCGAGGCCGAGATCGCCCTGGATACCGACGCCAAGCTCGCGGCCAGCATGGGCAAGGCCGGAAATGTCCTGGTTCCCTCTGTTTTCCAGCTGGGCGTGCCGCAGGGCCGCCCCGACAACCCGTTGCCGGCCTATGCCCTGAAGAGCGCGGTGGATGAAACCAATAACTTCTCGCTGCCGGCCATACGCGGCCAGCAGCCCATCGAACTGATAGGCGCGGCGGCCGCCGGCATCGCCCACCTCAACCAGCTGCCCGATGTGGACGGCGCCGTGCGCCAGGAACCGCTGCTGATTAATTACTACGGCAAGGCCGTGCCCTCCATGAGCCTGCTGGTGGCGGCCAAGAGCCTGAACCTCGGGCCCGCCGATATCAAGCTCAATGTGGGTGAGTCGGTGCAGATCGGCAAGCTGATGGTCAAGACCGACGAATCGGCGCTGATGCTGCCGCAGTTTTACAAGGGCAAGGATGGCCGGCCCGCTTTTGCAGTGGATTCGTTTTACGACGTGATTTCCGGCAAGATTCCGGCCGCCAAGTACGCCGACAAGATCGTGATCATCGGAGCCACCGCCGCGGGGGTGGGCACCCAGTTTCCGACGCCGGCCGGCCCCGGGCTTTCGCCGGCGGAAACCATCGCCCACATCACCTCCAGCATCCTGAGCGAGCACTTCATCGTGCAGCCGGGCTGGGGCGTCTGGGCCACGCTGGGTGTGTTGCTGCTGGTAGCCGGCTACCTGATTGCCGGGCTGCCGCGTCTTTCGGCGGGCAAGGCCGCCATCGTCACCTTGCTGCTGTTCGTGGTGCTGCTGGTGGTCGAGTTCAGCCTGCTGTCGGCGGCTGCGACCTGGCTCAAGTTCATCTTCCCCGCGGCCCTCCTGGTCATAGGCCATCTGGCGCTGACCACCAAGCGCTTCCTGATGACCGAGGCCGGCAAGCTCAAGTCCGATGAGGAATCGGCTGAAACCAACCGCATGATGGGCCTGGCGCTGCAAGGCCAGGGCCAGCTTGACATGGCTTTCGACCGTTTCCGCCGCGTGCCTTTCACCGATGCGCTGATGGACAACATGAACAACCTCGCGCTGGACTTCGAGCGCAAGCGGCAGTTCAACAAGGCCCAGGCCGTGTACGAGTACATGGCCACCTATAACAAGAACCACAAGGACCTGCAGTCCAGGCTGAACCGCGCCAAAAACCTTTCCGAGACGGTCATCCTGGGCGGCGGCGGCTCACATCCCGGCGGCACCATGCTGCTGGATGGCGGCGCCGTCGAGAAACCCATGCTGGGCCGCTACCAGGTGGAAAAAGAGCTGGGCAAGGGCGCCATGGGCGTGGTTTACCTCGGCAAGGACCCCAAGATTGGCCGTGTTGTCGCCATCAAGACCATGGCGCTGAGCCAGGAATTCGAGGGCGAGGAGCTCGATGATGCGCGCGAGCGCTTCTTCCGCGAGGCCGAGACCGCCGGCCGCCTGCAGCACCAGAACATCGTGACGATTTTTGATGCCGGCGAAGAGCATGACCTCGCTTACATCGCCATGGAATTCCTCAAGGGCAAGGATCTTGCCGACGTCACCAAGGACGGCAGCCTGCTGCCGATTCCCAAGGTCTTGTCCATCGTGGCTCGGGTGGCCGAAGCCCTGGCTTACGCTCACAAACAGAACGTGGTGCACCGGGATATCAAGCCGGCCAACATCATGTACGAGATCGACAGCGACACGGTGAAGGTGACCGACTTCGGCATTGCCCGTATCACGGATTCCAGCAAGACCAAGACCGGCCTGGTGCTGGGCACGCCCAGCTTCATGTCGCCCGAGCAGATCGCCGGCAAGAAGGTTGACGGGCGCTCGGACCTGTATTCGCTGGGCGTCATGCTGTTCCAGATGCTGGCCGGCGTGCTGCCCTTCCGCGGCGACTCCATGGCCGAGCTGATGTACAAGATCGCCAACGAAGAGGCGCCGGACATCCGCATCATCCGCAAGGAGCTGTCCGCGCGGCTGGCCGAGGTCGTTGCGCTGTCGCTGGCCAAAAAACCTGAGCTTCGCTACCAGGACGGCGACCGCTTTGCGGCCGACCTGCGCGAACTCATCGCGGCCCTGGAGGGAGGCGCACCCGCAGCCCCATCCGCGCCGGCCTACTCAGCCCCGCCGGCCGCCCCCGGGGCTTCATTCGACGCCACGGTGGCGCAATCCGCCCCCGCCGCGCCGGCGCCCGGGCCCAGCGCCTATGATGCCACCCAGGCCCTGAATGCCGGCGGAGCCCAGACCTTTGACAAAACCGTTGTCTCCAGGCCGCCCGCCAGCGACAAAGACACCCAGTGACAACACGAACAAGATGATCTACGAGATTTGTACACATACCGACCCAGGGTTGACGCGGGACAACAACGAGGACGCGGTGGCGTTCGACCCGGCAACGCGGCTTTGCATCCTGGCGGACGGCATGGGCGGCTACAACGCCGGCGAGATCGCCAGCGGCATGGCCGTGGCCTTCATCAAGTCGGAAATGGGGCGCTGGCTGTCCCAGGCGGGCCGGCACGCGAATGCCAAGGAAGTGCGCCGGGCGCTGGAAATCTGCGTGGAAAACGCCAACCATTCGATTTTCAACGCGGCCAACTCCAACCCCCAATACACGGGCATGGGCACCACGCTGGTCGTGGGTGTTTTCCAGGACGGGCGCCTGATGCTGGGCCATATTGGCGATTCGCGCTGCTATCGCCTGCGCGGCCAGGAGCTCCAGCAGATCACCAAGGACCACTCGCTGCTCCAGGAGCAGATCGACGCCGGGCTGATCACCCCCGAGCAGGCCCTGACGTCCCTGAACAAGAACCTGGTGACGCGCGCCCTGGGCGTGGAAGACACGGTGCTGGTGGAAGTCAACGAGCACCGCGTGGAATCGGGCGACCTCTACCTGATGTGTTCCGATGGTTTGTCGGACATGGTGGCGGATCCGGGCATTGCCGCCATCCTGGCGGGCGCGGGAACGCTGGAACAAAAGTCAAAGCAGCTGATTGCGGCGGCGAACGAGGCCGGCGGACGCGATAATATTTCCGTCTTGCTGGCTTACGCGAAAGAAGACTCGGTCAAGCGCGGGCTTTTGTCCAGAATGCTGGGAAAATAGCGCGGTGACTGAAAATTTAAAAACAGACAGGAGTCGGCCATGCCGAAAATGATCGTCTCTATTGACGGCGTTGTGATCAAGGAAGTCCAGTTGACGAAAGACAGGACGTCTTTGGGTCGCAGGCCCTACAACGACATCGTCATTGACAACCTCGCTGTCAGCGGGGAGCACGCCGTCCTGCAGATGTCCGGCAACGAGGTCTACCTTGAAGACCTCAACAGCACCAATGGCACCTACGTCAACGGCAAGGCCGTGAAGAAACTGTTGCTGCAAAACAGCGACACGGTGGAAATCGGCAAGTACAAGATCAAGTACGTGAACGAGGCCCAGCCTGCCGGCTTCGAAAAAACCATGATCATCAAGGCCGGCTCCGCGGGTCTGGTCGCGCCTCCTCCCGGTGGTGTACCGGCGGCGGCGCCCGCCGACGCGGGCGGCAACATCAGCGCGGCCATCAAGGTCATGTCGGGTGCCGCGGCCGGCCGCGAAGTGGCGCTGGTCAAGGTGGTGACCACCATCGGCAAGCCCGGCGTCGCGGTGGCCGCGATCACCAAGCGGCCCCAGGGCTTTGTCGTGGCCCATGTGGAAGGGGCCGGAAAACCGACCCTCAACGGTGCGCCCATCGGGGCCGAGCCCGTCATCCTGAAAAACGGCGACATGCTCGAACTGGCCGGAACGCAGATGCAGTTCGTCCAACATTGACCCGGGTGCCTGCCCGGGCTTCGCACTAGCGCGGACCGTCAGCACCCAACACCCGAGGTCTCATGAGACTCCTCTCCCGGCACTGGCCTCGCATCGCCGTCACGCTGATTCCGCTCGTGTTTGCCCTGCTGCATGCGGGCGGCGTGCTGCGCATAGGCGTGCTGCAGCGGCTGGACGACATCATCTACGACGCTCGCCTTCGGGCGACGATGCCGCACACACTGGATGAGCGCATCGTCATCGTCGACATCGATGAAAAAAGCCTGGCCGAAGTCGGCCGCTGGCCCTGGGGGCGCAACAGGCTTGCCGAGCTGGTCGAGGAGTTGCAGGACCGCCAGAAGACCGCACTGCTCGGTTTTGACGTGGTATTCGCCGAAGCCGATGAAAGCTCGGGCCTGAAACGCCTCAAGCAGCTGGCGCAGACGGAACTGAAGGACCAGCCCGGTTTTTCGGAAAAGCTCAACCAGCTGCAGGCCAGCCTGGATTACGACGCGGTATTCGCCAAGGCTATCGAAAAGCGGCCGGTCGTGATGGGCTATTACTTCACCAGCGACAGGGACGGACGCGTCAACGGTGTCTTGCCTGCACCCGTCATGGACCGCGATGCGCTGGGCGGCCGCCCGATCAAGTTCACCAGCTGGAATGGTTACGGCGCCAACATCGAACTCCTGGCCAAGGCCGCTCCGCTGGGCGGCTTCTTCAACTCCATCACCGAAGGCGATGGCGTGGTGCGCTCCATCCCCCTGCTGGCGGAATACAAGGGGCAGTACTACGAATCGCTGGCGCTGGCCATGTTCCGCATGCTGGTGGGCTTGCCCAAGGTTGAGCCCGGCTTTCCGCCGGAAAAATTCCTCACGCGCAATTACCAGGGGCTGGAAAGCATTTTGCTCAAGCAGGGTGGCAAGGTACTGGCGATTCCGGTCGACGACCGGGTTGCCACGCTGGTGCCATTTCGCGGCAACGGCGGCGCCAACGGAGGCTCGTTTCGCTACATCTCGGCGGCCGACGTGCTGGCCAAGCGCCTGGCGCCCGGCTCGCTCAAGGACAAGATCGTCCTGGTCGGCACCACGGCCCCGGGCCTTCTCGATTTGCGGGTCACGCCGGTCGGGGAGACTTACCCTGGCGTGGAAACCCACGCCAATGTGATCTCGGGTTTCCTGGACGGCAAGGTGTTCGTCAAGCCCGACTATGCGGTCGGGTTCGAGATCGTCATTTTGCTGTTGTCGGGCCTGACGCTGGCGTTCGCGTTGCCCCTGCTGTCGGCCTCCCGCGCGGTCCTGGTCAGCCTTGCCGTGACCGCCGCTATCGCCGGGCTGAATTTCTGGCTCTATGCGGGCTACGGCCTGGTGCTGCCGCTGGCCAGCGCGGTGGTGATGGCGCTGACGGCTTTTGCGCTCAACATGAGTTACGGTTATTTCGTCGAAAGCCGCTCCAAGCGCGAGCTGGCCAACCTGTTCGGCACCTATGTGCCGCCAGAGCTGGTCGATGAGATGGTGAAAGACCCCGACAGCTACAGCATGACGGCGACCACCAAGGAGCTGACCGTCATGTTCTGCGACATGCGCGGCTTCACCAAGATGTCGGAGACCATGGAGCCGACCCAGCTGCAGGCGCTGCTCAACAGTGTCTTCAGCCGCCTGACGGACCTGATACGGGGCAACCGCGGCACCATCGACAAATACATGGGCGACTGTGTCATGGCGTTTTGGGGCGCACCTGTGGACACGCCCGACCACGCGGCGCTGGCCGTGAAAACCGCGCTCGAAATGTCCAACGCCGTCCGCAAGATCAACGAAGAGCACAAAGCCAAGGGTTTACCCGAGATCGGCATCGGCATCGGCCTGAACACTGGCACCATGTGCGTGGGCGACATGGGGTCGGACATCCGCCGCAGCTACACCGTGATCGGCGATGCGGTGAACCTGGGCTCGCGCCTGGAGGGCTTGTCCAAGACCTATGGTGTCGAGATCGTGGTCAGCGAATCCACCCGCAAGCTGGCCGGTGATTTCGCGTGGCAGGAACTGGACAAAGTCCGCGTGAAGGGCAAAGATCAGGCCGTGGCCATTTTTTGGCCGCTGGCGCCGGCGGACCGTATCGACAAGGACAACACCGCCGAACTGAAAACCTGGGGCATGGCCTTGAAAGCCTACCGTGCCCAGGACTGGGACCAGTGTGACGTTCAGTTACTAAATTTGCAGCGGGCAAATGGCAAAAAGTTCCTTTACCGGCTGTACGCGGAGCGTGTAGCCTCCATGAGGCTGCTGCCGTTTGATCCGGAGTGGGATGGCGCAACCAATTTTGAGACCAAATAACACAAAGACCAACTCAGGGCCAACCGGAAAACCTCATGAAAGTACGTGTACTAGGCTGCTCGGGAGCCATTGCCAAGGACTGCCGGACCACGTCTTTTCTGCTGGACAACGACCTGCTGGTCGACGCGGGCACTGGCGTGGGCGACCTCACGCTCGACGAGATGGCCGGCATCAACCATGTGCTGCTCACGCATTCGCACCTTGACCATGTCGCCGCGCTGCCCCTGATGGTGGACGCCATCGCGGCGCGGCGAACCACGCCAATACAGATTCACGCCCTGCAAGGCACCATCAACGCGCTGAAGGCGCACATCTTCAACAACACCATCTGGCCGGATTTTTCGAGAATCCCCACGCCGGAAGCGCCGTTCATCAGTTTTCATCCCCTGGATGTGGGGCAGACCCTGTTGCTGGCGGGAAAACACGTGGAAGTGCTGCCGGCGGTGCACACCGTGCCGGCCGTGGGATACGCCGTGGCCACCGGCAAGGGCTGCTGGGTGTTCACCGGCGACACCGAGCAGAATCCGGCCCTGTGGGCCCGGATCAACCAGATGAACGTGGCCATGCTGGTCATCGAAACCGCTTTCAGCAACCGCGAGCGCGACCTCGCCAAGCGCAGCCTGCACCTGTCGCCCCATGCGCTGGCCAATGAGCTCGATTGCATTGAACGCGGGAAGAACTACCCGATTTACATCACCCACACCAAGCCTGCCGAAACCGACCTCATCATGGCCGAGATACAGCGTTTTGACCAAACCCGCCCGTTTGGCCCCAACGTCTCGCACGATATCCGGTGGCTACGGGCAGGCCAGGAGTTCGAACTATGAGCGCCGTATTGCAACGAGACCCCCAGGATGAGTTTTTCGACTCGCAGATGCTGCCGCCGCAAGAGCGCGGCGTCACCTTCGAGGCGCTGTATTTCCGGCAGCTGCAGCTGGTCACCAACCGCATCCATGAGACCGAAAACATCGACCAGATCATGCTGGAGGCGAGCCAGGATATCTGCAAGCTCTTCAACGCCGACCGGTTGACCCTGTACGCCGTCAATGAAGATCGCACCTCCATCGTGTCCAAGGTCAAGACGGGACTTAACACCAGCCGCGACCTGAAGCTTCCGGTCAGCGCGCAAAGCATCGCAGGCTATGTGGCCATGTCGCGCCAGATGGTTAACATCGCCGATGTCTACGACGAGGAAACGCTCAAGAAAATCCATCCGGCCTTGAGCTTTCTCCAGGAAGTCGACAAGCGCTCGGGCTACAGGACCAAACAGATGCTGGTGGCGCCCGTCATGGACGGCGACACGTTGTACGGCGTCCTGCAGGTCATCAACAACCGCAGCGACCAGCCCTTTGGCAAGCTCGAGGAAGACGGCGCCCGCCAGCTATGCCAGACGCTGGGCATCGCGATACGCCAGCGCATGCAGCGAGCGGAAGACGGCCAGCGCCGCAAGGCCACCAAGTACGACGGGCTGGTCACCGAAGGCGTGCTGTCGCAGGACGAACTGCAGCAGTGCATTCAGCTGGCGCGTGAAGAGGGCAAGTCGGTCGAGCATATGCTGATGGCCAGCTACCACATTCGCCCAACCCAGATCGGCCAGTCGCTGGCGAAGTTTTTCGGCGTGGGCTATGAACCCTTCAACGCAGGCCGCATCCGCTCCGAAATGCTGCACGGGCCACTCAAGCGGGAGTTCATCGGGCAACAGGGCTGGATACCGCTGGAGGAAACCACGGACGGCCTGGTGATCATGTGCATGGATCCGGAGGCCGTGCGCGGGGCACGCGTTGTTCCCCAGGTGTTCCCGCGCATCACCAAGTTCGCCTACCGCGTCACGACCCAGACCGAGTTTGACGAGACGCTGAACCAGCTCTTCGGCGCCGGTGCCGACAGCAGCTCCATCGACCAGCTGCTGGCCGACATGGATTCGCCGCTGGAAGGCGATTCTCTCGACGAGTCGTCGCTGGAATCCGCGGCGGCCGACAACGAGCTGGTCAAGTTCGTCAACAAGGTCATCATCGACGCCTACAACCAGAAGGTGTCTGACATCCACATCGAGCCCATGCCAGGCAAGGCCAAGACCGGGATCCGGTTCCGAATCGATGGCACCTTGCAGCCCTACATCGAAGTGCCGGCGCAGTTCCGCCAGGCCATGGTGACCCGGCTCAAGATCATGTGCGACCTGGATATTTCCGAAAAGCGCAAGCCGCAGGACGGAAAGATCAAGTTCAAGAAATACGGCCCGCTGGATATCGAGCTGCGCGTCGCCACCATTCCCTCCGCCGGCGGTGTGGAAGACGTGGTCATGCGTATCCTGGCCGCCGGCGAGCCGATTCCGCTGGAAAAGCTCGGGCTGACCGCGCACAACAAGGAGCGGCTCGAAAAAACCGTCTCCAAACCTTACGGCCTCTTTTACGTGTGCGGTCCCACGGGCTCGGGCAAGACCACCACGTTGCATTCCATCCTGAAATTCCTCAACACGCCGGACACCAAGATCTGGACGGCCGAGGACCCGGTTGAAATCACCCAGAAAGGCTTGCGCCAGGTGCAGATCAACCGCAAGGCCGGCATCGACTTCGCGCTGGTCATGCGCGCCTTCCTGCGGGCCGACCCGGACATCATCATGGTCGGCGAGTCGCGCGACAAGGAAACCGTGGCCATGGGCGTCGAGGCATCGCTGACGGGCCACATGGTGTTTTCGACCCTGCACACCAACTCCGCGCCCGAGTCCATCACGCGTCTGCTGGACATGGGCATGGATCCCTTCAATTTCGCCGATGCCTTGCTGGGCATCCTGGCGCAGCGCTTGGCCAAAAAACTGTGCGATTGCAAGGAGGCTCACACCTTGAGCTCGCAGGAGATCAAGGATTTCATCCGGGAATACGCCGAAGAACTGCGCCACACCGACGCCTGGAAGGCCGATGAGGGCGGCGAGTCGCAAAAGCTGTTTGAAGACTGGATGGAGCGCTACGGCAAGGACGGCAAGCTTACCGTATACCGGGCCGTGGGCTGCGACAAATGCGGCAAGACCGGCTACAAGGGCCGGATCGGCTTACATGAACTCATGATTGCCGACGACGCCGCGAAAAAACTGATCCAGGAACGGGCCCGCGTGGCCGAGCTGTTCGCCAGCGCGGTCAGCAGCGGCATGCACACGCTGAAGATGGACGGCATGGAAAAAGTGCTGATGGGACTGACCGACCTGAAGATGGTCCGCTCCGTCTGCATTAAATAAGGTCTTGCGGGGAAGCTGCGGCGCCGGTGGTTCAGTTCCCGGCGCGTGCCTCCGAGGCAGCTTGCCTCACGCACCACTTGCGCCACACGCTGCGCAAGGCTTCTTCAAAGTGCCGGGAAAACCGCGGGGCGTCGAAAAGCGGTGAAGCCAGCACCTGTTGCCTCATGCCGGCGCGCAGCGATGCCAGGCGCGGCAAGTCGGCGGCATGCGAGACGGCTCTTCTCACGTAGTCATCGGCGTCTTCGGCCACCCACTCGGGCAGGCCGGCGTTCATCAGCAGGCCGACGCCTTGACGCGACAGAAAACTCTTACCTGCCAGTGTGAGCACCGGCACGCCCATCCACAAGGCTTCGGCCGAGGTCGTTCCACCTGTGTAGGGGAAGGGATCGAGGGCGATATCCACCTCTTGGTAGGTCGCCAGGTAGGCCGCGCGAGGTCCCGCGCTCAGTACATGCAGCCGCTCGGCGCTGATACCGTGGATGGCAAAGCGCTCTGCTACGGCATGCTGCCAGCGGATCTGCTGGTCCGGTGATGCTGCGAGTCGCAAGCGGCTGCCGGGCACAGCGTGCAGTACCCGGGCCCACAAGGCGACAACCGCATCATTCATCTTCGACAGGCTATTGAAGCAGGCAAAGGTCACGTAGCCGTTGCGCAAGGCAGGCAGGGGCGTGACCTCAACATTGTGCGGGGGCGGGGTAAAACAAAGCCGGGTTTCCGGCAGGCGCAGGATCTCCTCGGTGAAATGACTCTCCAGCTCGGGGGGCAAAGTCCAGGGGTCGGCAATCAGGTAATCGATGGCCTCGACACCCGTGGTAGCGAAGTACCCCAGCCAGCTGATCTGCACGGGGGCGGCTTTCCAGGCAAAGACAGGAAGACGGTTCTTTCCGGTATGTCCTGAGAGGTCAATCAGGATATCTATCCCGTCAGCGCGGATACGCCTGGCTAGGACTTCATCGGGCTGGCCAACCGCCAGATACCAGCCTTGCAGGTGGCCTTTAAGCCGTTCCGTGACATCGTCGGCATCCGGTGAGTTGGAATAGGCAAAGAGTTCCAGCCGACCCGCCGCTTCGGTCGACAGAGCCTCCAGCACGCTCTCGATAAAGTAAGCCACGGGATGTGAGCGCAAATCTGCAGAGACTAAGCCCACACGCAAGCGTCGGTCGGGATCCGCATGGTTCCTCAAGCTGGCGGGAGGTGGGGCCAACCTCGAAACCATCGCGCCGAAGCGCTGGGCCTCGTCTCGCAACTGTTCGGGTGAAAGGCCGGGCAGGAAATGTTGAGTCAATAAAAGATTGCTTTGCGCGATGGGGAAATCAGGCTTGATGGTTAGCGCGTTGCGGTAACTTTTCAGCGCATCGTCGAGCTGGTCAAGGTCTTTGAAGGCGGCACCCAGATTGTGATGCACCTCGGCATTCTGGGGCTCGAGTTGGATCGCCTTGCTATAGCTTGCCGCCGCTTCGCCGAACAAGCGCAACGCCATAAAAATATCGCCGAGATGGCAATGCGTGTTGACAAAATCAGGCTTGAGTTCCGCTGCGCGCCGAAGGTGGGTCGCGGCGTCGCGGAGCTGGCCCAGAGAGCGCAAGACCAGACCCAGGCTATAAACTATGTCTACATTGTCGGGATCGAGTTCCAGCATCTGGCGGTAAGCGATAGCCAGCTCACTGGTGCGCTCAAGCCGTTTCAGGAGGTCGGCCTGTTTTTCATGGGCTTGGGCATGGTCCGGCTTGATCTTCAAGGCGCGGCGATAGCTCTCCAAGGCTGCTTCATCCTGCCCCAGTTCTTCCAGGGCTGCCCCCAATGCGATTTCCGCGTCCACGAAATCCGGCTTGAATCCGAGCGCCTGACGGTAGGCCCGCGCGGCCGCCTCGTGCTGAGCCAGCCGTGCGTGGGCGGACCCGATGTTGAAGTGGGTACCGGCCGAGTCCGGTTTGTACTGCACGGCCCTGGCAAACGCCTCCAGTGCATCCTGTGCATCGCCCCGGTCAAGCAGTATGGTGCCGCGGCTGAAATGAGCCCGGGCAAAGTCGGGCGCCAGGACAATCGCCTGGTCATAGCGCCGCAAAGCCTCTTCCGGTCGCCCCTGCTGTTCAAGTTCCAGGCCCTGTGCAAGCAGATCATCGGCGCTCAAACCCGGATCCGGACCTGGACCCGGCGCAACTTGCGCATCTGCTTTTGCGGCAATACGTGCCCCCCGCACAAATTTGTCAAATATTCCCATTGCCGGCCTCTTCAGCCTGCCGTGGCGGGCATGGGGTTCTGCTCACACCACAATTGCCACATGCCGCGCAGGGCGGCCTCGAAGTGGCCGGCAAAGCGCTGCGCATCGAAGATGGGTGAGTCCAGTACTTGCTGCCGCAAACCTGCGCGCAGCCTGGCCAGGCCCTGCAAGTCACCGGCATGCGAGACCGCACGCACG